>NZ_CP117996.1:2400000-2701878 GCF_028743715.1 Microbacterium sp. Clip185
GCACAGCCGCCGGCAACCAGCAACAGAGCGCCGCCCAAGGCGATGCCGAGAGGCACCTGCGCACCTGTCGCCGCAAGCGTGCCCTGTGCCGCGACTGCGAGCGGGATACGGGCGATCACGGAGCCGTCGGCACGGTAGACGACGATCGTGTGCGCACCGGGCGGCAGATCCGCCGGCACCCGCACATCGAAGCTCACCCGACCCGATGCATCAGCCGCCGGGATGCCCGTGATCCGAATCGGATCACTACGCAATTCCGCCGCCACCTGCTCACCCGGCTCCAGTCCCGTTACGGTGACGCGGACGACGCCGCCCCGCTCCACCGCATCCGCAGACGCCGACGCCCGCGGCCCCGACGCAGAAGACGTCGGCTGCGGAGTCGGAGCCCCCGACCCACTCGGCTCAGGAGACGGAGAGCCACCCGGTTCAGGAGACGAAGAACCGCTCGGCTCCGGAGAAGGCGAGCTCGCTCGAACGATGGTCACGATGTACTCCTGGGCGGTCGCGTGATCCTGAGCGACGGAACGGAGCACCACCCGCGTGCTCCCCTGCTCGGCGAGCGGCACGGTCCGCTTCTTCGTGTCGTCGATCAGCACATCCCCGAGGTAGACCAGACCGCTCGGAAGAGCGGGATCGGCGTCGAAGGTCGCGCTGACCGCATCCTTCGCGACGGTCACCGTGTACTCCGTCACATCACCGTCGAAGGCAGGCGACATGGTCGCGTCGTCGAAGCGCAGCGCGGACAGGTGCGCGTCGGTGTCGAACGCCGTCTTCGTGGTCGTATACACCCCGTACACACCACCGACGTAGCTCGTTCCGTTGCTCTGGAAACGAACGGTGACCACGGGGATCTTCTGCCCGTCGGCATCCAGCACGTAGTTGCCGGCCTGGTCGCGCTTGTACCGATCCGCGGCGGCGGTGTCGGCGAGAACGGATGCCGGAATCTCGTCGTACCGGATGTACCACTGATCGGCACCGGACTCGTTGGTGATGCGCTCGTGCTTCAGGAGAACGTCGTTGACGTACACGTCGAACGTGCGCCCGACATCACCGCCGTAGTAGCGAACACCGAGGTAGTTCTTCGGTGCGGCGAGATCGACGGCGAGGTCGTACTGGAAGTAGGCGTCGGCAGCCTGCTGCGCGTCGCGGTACCCCTCCCCTCGCCAGACGCCCACCTGCGAGCGGTTGAAGGCGTAGTTCTTTCCGGCCTCGCTGTTGTTGTTGTCGAAAGAGGTGAGCGAGTCGGTCGTCATCTCGTCGATGCGCAGCTGCTCCTTGTCCTTCTTGATCATCGCCTGCGCCTCAGCCGAATCCGGCTCGATCAGGTTCATGTAGAGGGCGTAGCGGGCGTTGTACATGCTGTAGTACGGCTCGAACACGAGGGATGCGGCATGGTCGTCGACGTTCCGCAGCGCGAACTTCATGACCGTGTTGCCGTTGTTGTCCGTGCCGTTGCCCTGTCGGACGAGGTTCTGCACGATGTTCTTCTTGAACGCGTCGACGTCAGAAACCAGCACCGTGTTGTTCACCGACTTGTCCGCCGTGCTCATCCGCACAAGGATGCCCGCTTGGTAGTCGGCGTCCACGTTCACTCGGCTGAGCTCGGTCGACAGCAACACGGGACCGTAACGGAAGGCGACCCAGTTCGGGTCCTCCGTTCCCGCATCCGCGGTGACCGAGGCCGGCAGCGTGTAGGAGATCTCGTCCCCCTTGGAGACCGGGATCACCACGTAGCCGTTCTGCACCAGGGGGGCGACCTCGCGCGGCTGGCCGTTCACGGTCAGAGTCGGGTTCGGCGACCAACTGGGCACGCGCAACCGCAACGCCGTTCCGGCCGTCAAGGCGCCCCCGTCGATCGAGTCGACGGCGAACGTGACGGTGTCGGTGTTGGGCACATCCGCGGTCTGTGTCAGACGCAGATTCTGCGGCGCCGAGGTGAAGACGGTCGAGCGGAACATGTTCACGTAGATCGAGGCTCCCTTGCGGAAGTAGATCGAATCACCCAGCTTCGTGAAGCTCTCGGTCGCCGTGCCGTGGTCGCACCAGAACTCGTCCTGCTCGCGCCCGAACACCTTCGCGTACCCCGCCGTCTGAGGCTGGAAGTACGTCATCATGCCGGTCTCCGGGTTCTGCGACGCGAGGATCGTGTTGATGTAGGTGTTCTCGTAGTAGTCGGCGTACGTCACATCGGGATTCACCTCGAACAGCGCCCTGGTCAGCTTGAGCATGTTGTACTCGTTGCAGCCTTCGACGGTCGAGTTCTCGCCGTAGCCGGAGGTCGAGCCGTTCGTGGCGAACTCGTGCAGCGTCCCGGGCTCATGGAAGTGCTCGGAGTGGCTGTTTCCTCCGCCCGCGTACGAATGCTCGTCGACGACGATCTGCCAGAAGTTCTCTGCAGCGCGGCGGTACATGTCCAAATCCGCCTTCTCCGAGTCCGACAGCCGGTCGTACAGCGTCGGGTTCTCCGTGAGGACGGTATAGCGCTTGAGCGCTCCCACGAGTTTCGGGATCGTGGTGTTGGCGTGTTTGCCGGCGAGCACGTCCTGTCCCGCGGCGAGCTGGCGGAACAGTGAAACCTCGTCGAAGTACTGGGCGGCCCTCTTGTGATCGTCGTTCTCAGTGATGCTGTACAGCTGGTACAGCGCCTCGTTCATGCCGCCGTACTCGGTGTTGAGGAGGTCGCCGGGATTCGCCTGGCGCGAGCCCCATCCGTTGAGCCAGCTTCCGAACCCGCTGGCGACGCTCAGCGCCTCCTGTCCGACGTCCTCCGGCGCGTACTGGTAGGCCTTCAAGAGTCCCGCGAGCACCTTGTGCAGGTTGTAGAACGGCACGATCAGTCCGTCCTTGCCATGCGGAAGGTAATCAACGGGGAACGGGGCGACGTATCCCGCATTCTCCGGGTCGCGCTGCGCATAAGCATCCTGAGCCGCCCGGAGCCCGTCGACGGCCTCGGTGAGTTTCGCAAGGAGTTGTGCTTTGCGCCCCGCATCCGTCTCTGTCGCATATGCCTGCGAGAGCGCAGAGATGAAGTGCCCGAAGAAGTGTCCCTGGAATCGCGCTCCGGATGCCCGTTCCCATCCGCCATAGGGCTGCGCGTCGGTCGGGATACCGGCCAGCTGGTCGAATGAGTAGAGGAAGCGCTTCGGTTCGAGAGTGAGCAGCCAGTCCACCATCTTCTCGTGGCTGTTCTCGAGATACGGATCCTCCACCAGGACCTCATTGAGATCCGTGTCGTCCAGGAAGGGCGAAGCGGCAGAACCCGATTGCGGGACGACGACCGTGAAGGTTCGCGTGCGCGTTTCGCTTCCCGCGTAGGATGCGGACGCGGTCAGCGTCACGGCGGCATCGCCGTCGGCAGGACGGGTCACCGCGGCACGACCACCGTTGATCGAGATCACATCCGGAGCAGACGAGGACCAGACGATGCCCGCACCGTTGGCCGCGGATGTCGTGAGGCCGAACTGTGCCGTCGCGGACGCGGGGAGGTTCAGGGCGTCGAGCGCGCGCTGGGCGACCGCGGCGGGGTCGAAGTCAGGATCACCCTGCTTGGTGAGCTCCACCACATGCGGGATGTCGGCGACGGAGCTGTAGACGAGGAAGTCATCGATCGCGCCGCGGGCGTAGCCTCCGTTGTAGACGGGGCCGTTGAAGCCGATCGACTTGGTCGTCGAGCCCTCACCGACGATGACTCCGGACGCCGCGCCTCCTGCCTGGCTCGCCACCGACGAGAGCTGCCGTTCTCCGTTGCGGTAGAAGGCGACATCCTTCGTCGCCGTGTCGAAGGTCGCGACGACGTGCGTCCACTCATTGGGCGGGAAGAAGGCGTCACGCGCACCGGAGACCGCGACCTTGTACGGCTGACCGCCGCCGGGCCCGATGGACAGTGCCAGCGGAGTGTTCGCTCCCTCGGAGGTCAGGTACCACCCCTGCGTGTTGTACTCCGCCTTGTTCCAGGTGAAGACCTGCTCGCCGTCCCCCATCGCTCCGGTCGGCTTGTACCAGAACGAAAGCGTCAGGTTCTCCGGCTGCAGGCGGGCATCTGTGCCGAGACCGAGCGCGTCACCGCCACGAAGATTGAGCGCCTGGCCACGCACGCCCGTCACGTAGTCCGCCTCCCCCCGGAGCATGGCGGTGGACATCTCCAGAGGACCGGCATCCGCCAGCGACCCATCGAAGCGCAGGTCTATGACCTTCGCAGAGTCGAAATCGTCGGCCGTACTCAACGCGAGCGCGGGTGCAGCCAATACTGTTCCCGCAGAGACGAGAATGCTGGTCGCACCGAGCGCGACCATGCGCCGAAGTCGAGACATATGAACCCTTCCTGCGTCGTTGCAGTCCATCGAATGTTAGCGCTCACTCAAGATACGCGCCACTGCAAGATTCGACATTTGGCCTGGGGTTTACGTGGGAACGGTTCCACGTCAATTGGTTGCGATGCACACCAAATCCGCGTGTGTCGGGGACGTCTTGCGCTCCCCTCTGCCGGTGCTTAACCTCGGCCCACGGGAGCTCAGCGAGCTCTCCACGAACGAGCCAGCTTTGGAGACTCCCTTGCCTCATCCGACGGCCGCCGCAGCCACCCCGCTCGACGGGTGGGATCTTCTCCTTTCGGCGACGCATCGTCTCGAAACGGACATCGAGAGGCTGTATCTGCGGCGGGGTGCTCCCGAGATGCGCGCCCGGTTCGCTGTTCCGCTTCTGCACCTGGCGCAGATCCAGCGCGCGACGATCGCCCGACTCGCCGACGCCGTCGGCGTCACGCACTCGGCCATGAGCCAGACCGTGGACGCCATGGGACGTTTCGGATGGGTCGCCACAGGACGCGGACGGGATGGGCGCATCCGTGTCGTCGAACTGACCGATGCGGGGCGCGCCGTCCTGCCCGCGCTCGAACGAGTACGCCGGGCTGTGGTGCAGAGCCTGCGGGAACTCGAGGGGTCGTTGCCGGGAGCACCGTCGACCATCGGCCTCGGATTGGCGTCAGCGCTGCGTCAGCGCAGCTTGCACGAACGCGTCGTCGCACAGTTCGACAACAGCGCCGCGGACTAGTCCGCGCGCCCCACGCGCGAGCGGTGCGGGCCGCTCTGAGCGACCCGCACCGCTTCGACTCAGAGAGTGCGGCGCGTGCGCGGCCGTCGCAGGAGGACAGCCCCAGCCCCCGCGATCAGCGACAACGTCGCCACGAGCGCGATCCCCAGCGGCGCCTGCGCACCGGTTGCCGCGAGCGTTCCCTTTGCGACGACGGTCACCGGAAGGCGCGCGATCACCGATCCATCGGCCCGGTAGACCACGATCGTATGTGCGCCCGCGGGGAGATCACGCGGCACCCGAACATCGAAGCTCACCCGGCCGGACGCATCAGCGGCGGGAATGCCGGCGATTCGGATGGGGTCGCTGCGCAGTTCCGCGGCGATCTGCTCCCCGGGCTCCAGACCCGTCACGGTGACGCGTACGATCCCGCCTCGCTCGACCGCGCTGACCGAGGCCGAAGCCTGCGGGTCGGTCGGCGAAGACGTCGGCTGCGTCGTGGGGGCACCCGAGCCTGTCGGTACCGGACTCGGCTCCCCGCTCGGCTCCGGCGAGGGGCTGGGCTCGGTCGTCGGCTCCGGCTCCGGCTCCGGCGAGGTGCCGACGAGAGTCCCCTCGTTGAACAGCGTCCGGACCTCGTCCGCGCTCAGCGCACGACCGTACATACGCACCTCGTCCAGATCGCCCGCGAAGTAGCTGTCGGGCCCCCAGGGGGACCTTCCGAGGAAACCACCACGGTCCACAGCGGACTCGAGGTCCGCTGCGTCGTAGCGGGTGGCGACCTCAGCCACCTTGCTCCCGTCCACATAGGTCGCGAGCTTCTGTCCGCCCGAGAGCACGAGCGTCACCTGAGACCAGACGCCGACGGGCAGCGCCGCGGCGCCGGACTTGTCCTCGCGGTAGCCCGCCTTGATGCCTGCCGCGAGGCCGCCGCAATCCGGACTCGTGAACAGATAGTTCGACGTGTTCGCACCCAGGGAGAGCGGCCACTGGCAGGCCGGTCCCCCGTCCCAACGCACCCATGTCGACAGCGTCAGATCCCGGGTGCCCTCAGGGATCACCCCCGTCGGGATGGTGGCGTATGCGGCGGCCGAGCCCGCCGGGCCGCCAGGCAGCGACAACGCGACGTCGCCGGCGTCCTGCGACGCTCCCACGGCGCTCGTCGCACCCGTTCCGTGCAGCGTGGCGTCGTTCCCCCGACCGGACACGTCGACGATCCGCGAACCTTCGACGGGCTCCGCACCGCCGTCGAAGCTGTAGCGCAGGAGGAGGTCGGCCTCGGCGTCGACGACGGTAACCGCGACCGCATCCTTGAGCCCGTCGGCCGACATCGCCGTCACGACGGCCGTTCCCTTCTTGCGGGCCGTCACCGTGCCCGCTGAATCGACCGCGACGATGGCGCTGTCGCTGGAAGCCCACGAGACACGCTGCTCGGCGTTGGCGGGCTGCACCGCCGCCGTGAACGTCGCGGACGAGCCGATCGCGAGCGTGCCGGAGCGGTAGCCGATGTCCACCGAGGTAGAGCTCACGGGCGTCCCCACGGCGGTGATCGTTGCGATCGCCGGGGTGGCGGAGCCGTCGTTCAGCGCCCCGTGCACCTGGACGCTGTCGCCCGGCACGCGCAGCCCGGACAGATCCACCTCGGGCCAGGTCACCCCCACGGAAATCGCTCCGCCCGGGCGAGCGGCGTTGACACTGCTCGGCAGGCTCACGCGTGTCGTACCCGGTGCGACCGACAACTCGACCGGCGCGACCGAGGTCACAAGCTGGTCGGGATTCCACCGTGCGATCAGTGCGTCTCGCTCGGCGCGGGTGATGCCGAAGGCGACACCGTGGCGCGGCGACGGAGGCAGGGAGTATGCCGAGGGAACCTTCCAGTCGACCTCACCCTCGGCAAGCGACTCGGTGTACAGCGGGATGTAGCCGCCGCCGCCGTACCAGTCCACGAGTACGTAGTTGCGATCCCCGTTGATGTCTCCGGGATTCGAGCGGAACGCCGATGGCCCCTCGGTCTCCGGCAGACCCGCGTTCGCGGACAGGCAGGTGTCGAACTTGCTCCAGGCTCCCGACGTGGAGGGGGCGCGGAGTTCGGTGCCCTTCTCCGCGACGATGTCCGGCCGGCACGCCGTCGCCTCGGTCCCCTTCGTGAATCGGTAGTAGACGCCATCACGTTCGAGGATCGTCGTATCGATCAACCCGGCGTTCGTCTTGCGCAGGCCCTCGATGTCGCTGGACTTGATGTAGGGCTCGGCCGGCGTGAAGGTCACGAAGTCGCGCGTGGTCGCCATCAGGATCTGCGGGCCGTTTCCGTCCTCCTGCGTGTGGGCATCATCGAGGAACAGGCGCGAGGACCAGTACACGACGTACGCGTCGATCGTCGGGTCATAGTGGGCCTCGGGCGCCCAGGTCATTCCGGCGCTGGGCGGTGAGACCTCGATGTGGCGCTGCTCGCCCCAGTTGACGAGATCTGTGGACTCCCAGATCTCCAGGTATCGACTGCCGTGGTCGGTCGGGAATCCCTTGCGTGCTGCAGAGAGGTCGGTGGCGATCAGGAAGAAGCGGTCGCCTTCCTTCGACCGGAGCACGAACGGGTCACGCAAGCCTTGGTCGCCCTTGGTCGATTCCAAGACGGGGTTGCCGCCGTTCAGTGTGCGCCAGTTGAGCGCGTCGTTGCCCTCCGAGACCGCGAAGCGGATCTTCTCGCCCTCCACGGAGTTGTCGCGGAAGTAGACGAACATGTACGCCTCGTTGTCCGCCTCGGTGTGGGTCGAGGCCGCGAGCACCTTCGCCGGGATGTCCACGACGCGTGCGACCGCGCCGAGGCGGACAGTGGCGGTCAGCGTGACCGTCCTGTCGACGCTGCCGCGCGTGACGCTTCCCTTGCGAACGATGTTGGGGGCTTGTCCCTCGTCGGTGTCGGTGATGACAGCCGGATCCGAGGACGTCCAGCCGATCTCCGCATCCTCGGCGAGCGAGGAGGTGAAGTCCACGCCCAGCTCGGCGCCGGAATCGGGCAGGGTGATCGAGCCGCGAACCTCGCCGCTGAGACTCGGGCTGACAGTGAGCGCATCCGCGACTTCGCGGACTGCTTCCTCCTGCTCGGACCCGGGCACCGCGCGCACCGTGACCGGGATCGGCGCACCGCTGCGGGACTGACCGCCCAACTGGAAGGTGGGGGTGAGCGTGACCGCGGCATCACCCTCGGATGCCGACGGTCGCGTCACCTCTCCGCTGGTGGAGATGATGCCGACGTCGCTGCTCGACCAAGTGATCGCGGAGCCCGCGGCCGACCGGGTGGGCAGCACGAGATCCGCGGAAACGGCGGATGTGTCACCCAGCGACACGGAGTCCGCTGCGAGCAGCGCCTTGTACTGCGCAGCTCCCGCGGCACGCACCTCCTCAGCCGACAACGCGGAGTTCCAGATCCGGACATCGTCGACGGCACCGCCGAAGAACGGGTCGTCCCAGAAGGAACGTCCGATGTAGCCGCCGACGTCCCCCTGACCGAGAGCCGCATCGATCGAATGACCGATACCGGTGATCTCGCCGTTCGCGCCGTCCAGCTGGCCGTTCACGTAGTAGCTGATCTTCTCGCCGGGTTGGAAGACCAGCGCGATGTTCGTCCACACCCCGACCGGGAGCGCGTCGCCGCCGTTGCCCACTCGCTGTTCACCCCGAGGCGCGTCGGATACTGCGCCGTATGTGCCGTTGCAGCTCGTGGAAGCGAGGAGGTTCTTGGCCGTGGAGCGCCCGAGACCGAAGGCGAGCTGGCAGTTGCCGTTGGCCGCGCCATCCCACTTCGTCCACATGCTCACCGTCACCGCTGCGTCGCCGGCAGAGACGATGTCGTTCGGCAGAGTGAGGTAGGGCGCGAGGGCATCGGCGTCGTTCCGACCACCCGTCAGGCGGAGGGCCTTGTCGGCCGGATCGCCAGTGACGCCCGTGACGACGGTGGCCCCGACGTTCACGACGCGGCCATCGGCGCGGTCGCTCCGCGAGCCGGAATCGGGAACGGCCGTTCCCGCGCCGAGCGTGCCGTCGAGTGTGTCGAAGGTGTAGTGCAGCGCCGCATCCGGCACGGTCGCCGCGACGGCGGCGGGCAACGTGATGAACGCGGAGGCGGCAACAGCGGCGACGGTGGTCGCGGCGAAGAGGCGGGGGGCGCGCATGAGGTGACGCTCCGTTCGATGGTGGGGGTCAGGGTGCTCGGTCGCGGCGTCGACGCCGGTCGCGGCCTGCCCTCGGTGCGGAACACATCGACACCGTCGGCGAGGACCGGGCCACGGACACGCCGCGGCCGGAGCCCGCGATCGCCGCGAGGCCGGGCCGCCTCTCGCCGATCGCCGCAACCCCGCGCTCCCCGCAGCGGCCCTGCTGTGCGGAACGTGAGATCGCGTTAGCGCTCACAACGCCGAAAGCTACAGCGTGTGATGCTCGTGGTCAAGAGCAACTTCGATACTCGGCGCGCCGTCACAGATGCCACTTGCGCCCGTCCATCACGGGTCCCTATCCTCGGTTCCGCCGCGATCCTCGAAAACTTTTCGACGACGCAGGGAGCGCGAGGAGGCGCTTCCTGGCCCCTGATTCCGACGATTCGCGCTTCCCCGTCCCTGCCCTCGAGCCGGAAGGTTCCCGCATGCCCATACGTCGATATACGTCGTTCCTTGCAGCCAGCGCGCTGGTTCTCGCTGGAGCGATCGTGTGGAGCGCGCCGGCCCAGGCCGTGACGCCTGCCGCCGCGCTCGCCTACGACTTCGATTCGCTCTCGGGCGGAGGGATCGCCCCGGGCACACTCGTACCCGACATCGCGGGCACCCATCCCGCAACGGTACGTGGCACCGGCGCCGAGCTCACAACAGGCCCGCGCGGCGGCGCTGATCGAGCTCTCATGCTTCCGGGCGGCGCAGCGGGATCAGCGGCAGCGTACGTCGAGATGACCCCCGGATTGACAGACGCGACAACGGGCGATCTGACCATTTCGGCATGGCTGAAGTGGTCGGGGGCACAGGAATGCGCCTGGGCATACACGCTGGGCAGCTCGGCCGATCGCTACCTCTTCGCCACACCCCGCTGCGGCGGCAACCTCATCGGCGCCGTCAAGCAGCAGGGCGAGCAGCGCGCGACGAACAACGGACCGGCATCCTCCACCCGCTGGACGCACGTCGCCGTCTCGCTGGAGTCAGGACGACGCATCACGACGTTCGTCGACGGCCAGGCGGTCGCCTCCACCGCAACCACCGCAACGGGCGCCGCGACAGCCGGCACCGACGCGTTCTCCGGACTCCTGGGGAAGTCGTTCTACGGTGGCGATCCGTTCTTCGCCGGCGCCATCGACGACGTCCGCGTCGATCTCAGCGCGCTCAGCGCAGAGCAGGTGCGTGAGATCGCTGCGCCCGCAGCGAGCGCCATCGCCGCCGCCGACGCAGCCGCTGTCGACCTCGGCGACACATCGTCCGTCGTCGGTGATCTCGCACTGCCCCGGCTGGCAGCGGGCGGCTCGAGCGTGACCTGGAGCTCCAGCGACCCGTCCGTGGTCGGCGAGGACGGCCACGTTGTCCGCCCCGGCCCCGGCGCTCCCGACGCAACCGTCACGCTGACTCCCACCGCATCCTTTACCGGACAGTCCTCCGAGGGAGAGCCGATCGAGATCACCGTCAAGGCCGAGTCGGCGCAAGAGCGCGTGCAGCGCCTGTCGTCCAGTCTTGTGGTTCCCCCCGTCGTCGCCAGCGGCACGGCACTGCCGCTCGTCGACGGTGTCGTCTGGTCCGGAGACGCGGTGCGCAACGGAGAGGTCCTCGAGAACACCACCGCCCTGCCCTGGAACGGCGAGATCACGGCGTCGGCCACCATCGGCGCTTTGTCCTTCCAGAAGACGTTCTCCGTGACGGTGCTCGGCACCGACGCACAGCTCCTCGTCGGCTACACGCGCACTCCCACCTCCGATCGCGAGGCGAACCAGGACACGGTGGCCCGCAGCATCCACTTCGCGCTGGGCACGTCGGTCGAGGACGCACAGCCCCTGCAGGGCAACTACGGAATCATCTTCGCCGCCGGCGACTACGTGGGCGTGGACAGTGTCGACCAACGCGGTGTCGCCGATCCCTCCCCCTTCTACTTCTCAGACGGGCGTCTCGGGTTCATCTCCAGCCGAGTGTTCATGTCCGGGGCGGCGGACCCCGTGACGCTCACGAGCGCCACGGTGTTCCGTGCTACCGACGATCGGGGCTCTCAGTTCGAAGAACTCGGCACCATCGATCTCGGCGCCACGACCGGCGTCCGGGCTCCCCGTGCGGTCTGGGACAGCGGCCAGCAGCGCTATGTGGTCTCCTGGAGCGACGACAACGGCACCGCCTACCACACGACGGTTGCCGACCTGACGAGGACCGAATCAGAAGCCGCGCCGTTCGCGCCCGAGAACAACGGACAACGCTCCCGCATCGTCGCCGCGGGCAACCGAGGGGACGTCCTGACGGGATCCCTGCTCGGTGTCGCCGCCGTCTCCGTCGCCGGTTTCGCCGATCGGGTCGCCGATGCGGTGCCCGGAGGCACCCTGCCGGTGAGCGCTTCTCTCGGCAGTGCGCTCGCTGAACGGTACAACCGCGTCTCGAACATCGCCGCCCAGGTGACCGATCCCACGGTCACTGCGGGCGACACCGAAGCCGTCGGCACGACTCGAGCGCGCTTGACCTATTCCGACGGTTCCACTGCTGAGCGAGCCGTGGACTGGGATCCTGCCGACCTCGCACGCGTCGCCGAGGCGACGGAGGGAACCTTCACGGTGTCGGGCACCGTACGCCAGAAGGACTACACCGTGCCCTTCGCCGCGAACCGAGCCGACCCGACGATCTATCGATACACCCGCGATGGGCGAACGACGTACCTGTTCATCGCGACAGACGACACGAACAACAACAACATCGCCTCGGCGCACCTCCCGATCCGCGTGGCTGACTCCTTCGAGGGGCTGTCGGATGCGGCAGGCGGTGCGGAGCGAGAAGTGGACCTGCTCAACCGATGGACGCGTCGCGACACAACCACCGACGGTCGAACCATCGCCGGTTGCTACTGGGCGCCCGAGATCCACGAGATCGGCGGGAAGCTGTCCATCCTGTTCTCTCCCTGCTTCAACGCCGGGAATCCGACGTCCAACGAGGGCGGCGACTGGACCACGGTTCAGTCGCACATCATGCAGCTGCGAGAGGGCGGCGACCCGGCGAACCCCGATGACTGGTCGAAGCCCGCCGCGGTGCTCAGCCCGCAAGGTGCGCCGCTAGGACGACCGGGATACGACCGCAACATCAGCCTCGACATGACCTACTTCGAGGCGAACGGGCAGGCCTACTACGCGTGGTCGCAGCGCTACATCGGCGCCACCGTCGGGGACCCGCTGACGTGGATCGCGAAAGTGGACCCCGCGCAGCCGACGCGGATCGCCTCAGAGGCGAAGCCCGTCATCTCGCCGTCGCTGTCCTGGGAGCTCAGATTGGCCGAGGGCGCGTTCGCCATGGAGCGCGACGGCAAGATCTACCTGATCTACTCGAGCGACGGTGTGAGTCCTCGCTACGTGGTCGGAGGTGTCTGGGCCGACATCGACAGCGATCTCATGGACATCGACAACTGGCACAAGTACAACACGCCTCTCATGAAGAGCGTGCCTATGCCGGATGGCGTCGTCGACTACCTCACCTACCCGCAAGGGCCAGGCCACGGTGCGGTGACGACGGACGACGACGGGAACGAGCTGTACGTCTACCACACGTGGGGTGACGGCGTCGGCGGCAATGGCCGCGACACACGCATCGGACGCGTCCATTGGGCCGCCGATGGTCGCCCGATCCTGGACATGACGAAGGATGAGCAAGTCGCGCCGTCGCTTCGCACCGTCACGATGACCGTCACCGTGAGGCCGACCGGTGGTGTCGGCCCCAGCCCGGAGCCGACCACCAGCCCCACTCCCACTCCGGGCGCAACCGGTGCAAGCGGCGCAATCGTCACCTCCAGCGCCACCCGTGTCCGGCAGGGCGACACCTTCGACGTGTCGGTGTCTGGTTTGCAGCCCGGCGAGCAGGTCCGAGCGGAACTGCACAGCGAGCCTCTGACGATCCGCGGCATCCGGCCGGCCGACGCCCAGGGCGCCGTCACGTTCCGGGTCGACGTGCCGCGGGACTTCGATACCGGGGCGCACACGCTCGTCGTCACGCGTGCCGACGGGACGACTCTCGCGCCGCTCGCCGTCGAGGTGGTCGCGCACGACGCCCTCGCGCTCACCGGCGCCGACTGGCCCGCGGCGGTGCTCGTGTTCGGGTTGGGCGCGCTCGCCATAGGAATCACCGTGTCGTATACGCACCGACGCAGGGCCTGAGAGTCCCTCAGCCGCCACGAGACTGCACCTCCGACACGAAGTCACGGGTAATTTCGGTGATCTCGTGGAGGAAGTGCAGTCTCGCGGCTGGAGGCCCGAGAAGGGGCGCGGGGACAAGGCGGCGCGGACGGCGGATGCGGCGCGTCCCGATAGGATGGGACGAGCCGCACCGCCGCGCTCAGATCCTTCCGCCGGCCCGCCGGCAGAACCCGACACCCGCTGGAGAGCCGTCATGACTCAGCCGCCGAAGCTCGTTGCGTTCGATCTGGACGACACGCTCGCCCCGTCCAAGAGCGCGGTCGACCCTCGGATCGCGGACCTGCTGCTCGAGCTCGCCTCGCGCGTGGAGGTCGCGATCATCTCCGGCGGCCAGCTCGCCCAGTTCCGTGCCCAGGTCGTCGAGCAGCTTCCCGACACCACCGACGACATCCTCGACCACGTGCACCTGCTGCCCACCTGCGGCACCCAGTACTACCGCCTCACCCCCGAAGGCATCACCACCGTCTACGCCCACAGCCTCACCGACGACGAGAAGACCCGCGCCCTCGCCGCCGTCGAAGAAGAAGCCAAACGCCTCGACCTCTGGGCCGAGCAGACCTGGGGTCCGATCCTCGAAGACCGCGGCTCGCAGATCACCTTCTCCGCCCTCGGCCAGTCCGCACCGCTGGACGCCAAGACCGCGTGGGACCCCACCGGCGAGAAGAAGAACACCCTCCGCGAAGCCGTCGCCGCCCGCATCCCCGACCTCGAAGTCCGCTCCGGCGGATCCACCAGCGTCGACATCACCCACCGCGGCATCGACAAGGCCTACGGCATGCAACGCCTCGCCGAACACACCGGCATCAGCCTCGACGACATGCTCTTCATCGGCGACCGCCTCGACCCCGACGGCAACGACTACCCCGTGCTCGCCCTCGGCGTCACCTGCCACGCCGTCGACGGGTGGCACGACACCGCCGACTACCTCGACGCCCTCATCCCCACCCTCCCCACCCGCTGAGCCTTCCCCGCGCCGCCGCGCGGGGACTACGGTGGCGTCATGGGCGCTCTGGGGATGGTCATCGTGCTCGCCGGCGCGGTCTGCGCACTGTGCTGGGTCCTGTCGCTGATCACGAAAGACACCTCGTGGGTCGACCGGATCTGGTCGGTCGTGCCGGTCGCCTACGTCTGGATCTTCGCGGGGACGGCGATCGCGAACGGCCTCGACGCGGCACGCCTCATCCTGATGGCGGTGCTCGTGACGCTCTGGGGCGCCAGACTCACCTTCAACTTCGCCCGCAAGGGCGGCTACAGCGGCATGGAGGACTATCGCTGGGCGATCCTGCGAGCCCGGATGCGGCCGTGGCAGTTCCAGGTCTTCAACCTGTTGTTCATCGTGCTGTATCAGAACGCACTGCTCGTGCTGATCACCCTGCCCGCAGCAACAGCGATGCTGAACGCGACCCCGTTGAACGGGTGGGATGCGGTGTGGGCGCTGCTCTTCCTCGCGTTCCTCGCCGGTGAGTGGCTCGCCGACCAGCAGCAGTGGAACTTCCACCGGGCCAAGGCCGCGGCCGGCGGCGAACTCGCGCCCGGCTTCGTGACGACAGGGCTGTTCCGTTACAGCCGCCACCCCAACTTCTTCTTCGAGCAGGCCCAGTGGTGGGTGCTCTATCTGATCGGCGCCAACGCTGCTCTCAGCGCCGGCGCCGGCATCCTGGGCGGAGCGATCAACGTGACCATCGCGGGGCCCCTCCTGCTGACGCTGCTCTTCA
Organism: Microbacterium sp. Clip185; assembly: GCF_028743715.1. NCBI lineage: Bacteria > Bacillati > Actinomycetota > Actinomycetes > Micrococcales > Microbacteriaceae > Microbacterium > Microbacterium sp. Clip185. The sequence continues at coordinate 2,415,145 of NZ_CP117996.1, forward strand.
TCGGCTCGACCGTGTTCACCGAGTCGATCACCGCCGGCAAGTACCCCGCCTACGCGGAGTACCGTCGCAGGACCTCGATGCTGGTGCCATGGCCGCCCCGCACCCCTCAGACCGCCGGGGTGGTCAGCTGAGGCGGCCGCCGGACGCGGTCAGGTAGCACTGGGCACACATCGACTCGTAGGTCACCTTCTCGTGACTGAGCTCGTCGATGGCGACCTGGTCCCCCTCGAAGACGAAACGGCCGCCGACCAGCCGGGCGTTGAAGAGTGCCTTGCGCCCGCAGCGGCAGATCGTCTTGAGCTCTTCCAGGCTGTGAGCCAGTTCCATGAGGCGGCGTGATCCGGGGAACGCGTGCGTCTGGAAGTCGGTGCGAATGCCGTAGGCGAGAGAGGGAACACCGTCCAGGACCACGATGCGCAGCAGATCGTCGACCTGTGCGCGCGTGAGGAACTGCGCCTCATCGATGAGCAGACAGGCCACATCCGCGCCGTGCTCCGCGAGCACCCGCGCCCGATGCGCCGCGAACAGCTCGCGCAGATCGTCGTCGGGGCGGATCAGGAAGTCGACTCCGCGAGACATCCCCAATCGGCTCGAGATTCGATCGGCGCCCTTCGTGTCGATCTCGGGCTTGGCCAGCAGAACATGCTGTCCGCGTTCCTCGTAGTTGTACGCGGCCTGCAGCAGCGCCGTCGACTTGCCGGAGTTCATCGCTCCGTAGCGGAAGTAGAGCTTGGCCACCTAGAGAGTCTAGGCGGCTCGCCGCATCCGCCTGAGAGCAGCTCCGCTCAGACCGCCAGGTGCAGTTCCTCGGCCGTCGCGGCGAGGGACGCCTCGGCCGCGGCAGGATCGGAGTTCAGCGTCGTGCCGTAGCTGGGGATGAGCTCCCGCAGCTGCGGCTCCCACTCGTCGATGCGGTCGGGGAAGCAGGACTTCAGCAGCCCCAGCATGATCGACACCGCCGTCGAGGCGCCCGGGGAGGCACCCAGCAGACCCGCGATCGAGCCGTCGGCGGAGGCGACGACCTCCGTGCCGAACTGCAGCTTTCCGCCCTTCATGACCTGAGCGCGCTGTCCGGCGTTCAGCAGCTCCCAGTCCGCGCCGTCGGCCGACGGCATGAACTCGCGGAGGCTGTCGACCTTCTTCTTGTGCGTCTTCAGAAGCTCGCTGACGAGGTACTTCACAAGGTTGAGGTTGGTGGCACCGGCGGTGAGCATGCTGCCCAGGTTCGACAGACGCACCTGGGTGACGATGTCCCAGGGCGAGCCGTTCTTGAGGAACTTCGGGCTGAAGGTCGCGAACGGACCGAACAGCAACGAGGTCTCGCCGTCGACGACGCGGGTGTCGAGATGCGGCACCGACATGGGCGGCGCGCCGACGGATGCCTGCGAGTAGACCTTCGCCTTGTGCTGCGCCACCAGGGCGGGGTTGCTGGTCTTCAGCCACTGGCCGCCGATGGGGAAGACGCCGTAGCCTTTCGCCTCGGGGATGCGCGAGCGCTGCAGCAGCTTGATCGCCCAACCGCCCGCGCCGATGAACACGAAACGTGCGTTGATGCGGCCCGGCGTCCGGCCCACCGTATGACGGTAGCCGACCTGCCACGAGCCGTCTTTCTGCCGCTTGAGCGAGCGCACCTCACGACCCGTGAGGACCTCGGCGCCGCCCCGCTGCATCGAATCCAGTAGCTGACGCGTGAGCGAACCGAAGTCGACATCGGTGCCGCTGGGCACCCGGGTCGCGGCGAACGGCTCACCCTTGCGACGCTGCTGCATGAGCAGGGGCGCCCACTCGTTGATGACCCGGGAGTCGTCGCTGTACTCGATGCCCTCGAACAGCGGCTGCTGCTTCAGCGATTCGTAGCGGCGCTTGAGGTAGGCCACGTCCTTCTCGCCGCGCACGAACGTCATGTGGGGGGTGCTGTTGATGAAGGTCTCGGGGGCGGCGAGCACGCCGCGCTCGACGAGCGTCGACCAGAACTGCCGACTCTGCTGGAACTGTTCGTTGATCGCCACGGCCTTGGCAGGGTCGACCGAACCGTCGGGGGCAGCGGGCATGTAGTTGAGCTCGCACAGGGCGGCGTGACCCGTGCCGGCGTTGTTCCACGCGTTGGAGCTCTCCTGGGCGACCTCGCCCAGACGCTCGAACACCGCGATCTTCCAGTCCGGCTGGAGCTGCTGCAAAAAAGTCCCGAGCGTGGCGCTCATGATGCCGCCACCGATCAGGAGGACGTCGACGTTTCCTGTCACCCGACAAGTCTAAAGCGGCGCGCGCGGCCCCTCCGCCAGTGGGACGGGCCGCGCGCGGGAACTTTCGCGGTTCTTACCGCAGACGTTACTCAGGCGGTGACACCCAGTCGAGCGGCGACGATCTCGGCGATCTGCACGGCGTTGAGCGCTGCGCCCTTGCGGAGGTTGTCGTTGCTGATGAACAGCACGAGCCCCTTGCCTTCGGGAGCCGACTGGTCGCGCCGGATCCGACCCACATAGCTGGGGTCACTGCCCGCGGCCTGCAGCGGCGTGGGAACCTCCTCGAGAGCGACGCCAGGCGCCGAAGCCAGCAGCTCACGAGCACGCTCGGGCGTGATGTCGCGCGCGAACTCGACGTTGATCGACAGCGAGTGCCCCGTGAAGACGGGCACACGCACGCAGGTGCCCGCCACGCGCAGGTCGGGCAGCTCGAGGATCTTGCGGCTCTCGTTGCGGAGCTTCTTCTCTTCGTCGGTCTCGTTCTCGCCGTCGTCGACGAGGTTGCCGGCGAACGGGATCACGTCGAACGCGATGGGCGCGATGTACTTCTCCGGCTGCGGGAAATCGACCGCCGATCCGTCGTGCACGAGGCGCAGCGTGTCGCCCTGGGCGAGGACGCCCTCGACCTGTCCGAGCAGCTCCTGGGCACCGGCGATGCCCGACCCGGACACGGCCTGGTAGGTGCTGACGATGAGCCGCTCCAGGCCTGCCTCGGCGTCGAGGACCTTCAGCACGGGCATGGCTGCCATGGTGGTGCAGTTCGGGTTGGCGATGATGCCCTTGGGGCGCTCATCGATCGCGTGCGGGTTGACCTCGCTGACCACCAGCGGCACCTCGGGATCGTTGCGCCAGGCGCTCGAGTTGTCGATGACGACCGCTCCGGCCTCGGCGAAGCGGGGCGCGTGCGCACGGCTGCCGGTGGCGCCGGCGGAGAAGAGGGCGATGTCGATGCCGGCCGGGTCGGCGGTGGCGACGTCCTCGACGATGACCGTCTGACCGCCGAACTCGACGGCGGTGCCGGCCGAGCGCGCGGTGGAGAACAGACGCAGCTCGCCGATCGGGAACGCGCGCTCCGCGAGAATCTCCCGCATGACGGTGCCGACCTGACCGGTGGCGCCGACGACGGCGACGGAGAGTCCGGATTCGGAGATGCGGGTCATGTGTGTTCCTCGGGATGTCGCAGGGCGCGCCGCATCCGGACCGGACGGGCGCAGGGTTGCCCGATTCTACCGTGCGGCCGGGCCTACGAATCCCTGGGGAAAGCGCGCCGTGACGGGCACCCGTGGCGGACAATGTCGGGGAATGGAAGGGGATGCCGTGGAGGATCCGGTCATCGTCGCTCTCGCACGGGCGGTCGCCGCAGCGCCGGCGGATGCGGAACTGCGACTGCACCTGGCGAGCGTTCTGCTGGATCGGGGGCACACCGAGCGTGCGCTGGCCGAGGCGAGCACGGTTCTCGCCGCGGACCCCGGCAACCCCCACGCTCGAGAGATGCTCGCCCGCATCCTGCACGCTCCCGCAGCTGCCGAGGCGCCCGCGCCCGTCTCCCCCGCATCCGATGCGCAGGCTTCGGACGCGCCTGCGGGCGACACCGGGTTCGACTGGTCGGCGGCCGAGGCCGAGGTCGGCCACATCGCCCAGCCCGTGTTCATCGGCGACAGCGCCCCCGCGTTCGACGAGCACGACCTCCAGCGCTCCACGGTCACGCTGGCCGACGTCGGCGGGATGCGGGAGGTCAAGGAGCGCCTGGAGTCTGCCTTTCTGGCCCCGCTGCGCAACCCGGAACTGCGAGCTCTGTACGGCAAGAGCCTGCGCGGCGGGCTGCTGCTGTACGGCCCGCCGGGATGCGGCAAGACGTTCCTCGCCCGCGCCGTGGCGGGCGAGCTCGGCGCGTCGTTCGTGAGCGTCGGGCTGAGCGACATCCTCGGTCAGTACATGGGCGACAGCGAACGCAACGTCCGTGAGCTGTTCCAGCTCGCCCGCCGGCAGGCGCCCACTGTGCTCTTCATCGACGAGATCGATGCGATCGGCCAGCGCCGATCCCTCGCCCGGCAGAACGGGATGCGCGGTGTCGTCGTCTCGCTCCTGGAAGAGCTCGACGGTCTCGGCAGCGACAACGACGGCGTGTTCGTGCTCGCCGCGACCAATCAGCCCTGGGATGTGGATCCGGCGCTGCGGCGTCCGGGCAGGCTCGACCGCACGCTGCTCGTTCTGCCCCCGGACGCGGAGGCGCGCCAGGCGATCCTGCGCCACCACCTCACAGGCCGCCCGGTCGAAGGCGTCGACCTCGCCGCCCTCGCCGCGGCCACCGAGGGCTTCAGCGGTGCGGATCTCGCCTACGTCTGCGAGCTGGCGAGCGAGAGCGCGTTGCTCGAAAGCAGCCGCAGCGGCGTGCCGCGTCTGATCGGGATGGCCGACCTCCGGCAGAGCGTCGCGCAGATCACGCCGTCCACGGGGCCCTGGCTCGAGTCGGCACGCAATGTGGTCCGTTTCGGGGAGGACGACGGAACGTTCGCGCAGCTGCGCGAGTATCTGCGTCAGAGCGGGCGGCGATGAGCGAAGCGTCCGAAGCGGCGCTCGCGCACGCCCAGACGCTCCTGGATCTGGGTCGTCACGAGGATGCGCTCCGCGAAGCGGGACGCGAACTCGCCCAGCAGCCGGAGTCGGCGCCGGCGCTGCGCATCAGCGCCGAGTGCCTCCGGATGCTCCAGCGGCTCGACGAGGCCGACGACCTCGCCCGTCGTGCGGTGGCACTCTACCCACACGATGCCTGGGCCTGGCGCCTCTCGGCGCTCACGGCGCTGGGCCTGCGCCGGTGGGATGATGCCGTTTTGGGCGCGCAGGCCGTGCGGCGCCTTTCCGGCGAGACCCTCTGGGCGCTCTCGGTGTACGCCGATGTCATGCTCGGCTGCAGCCGGGTGAACGAGGCGATCGCAGCGCTCGACGAGGCGCTGCGCCAGCAGCCCGACGATCCCGATCTGCACACCCAGCTCGCCGACGCCCTCGTGCGCGCGGGTCGACGCAGGGACGCCGAGGAGCACGTGAGCGCGGCCCTGGCGATCGATCCGACGCATCCGTGGGCCCGGCGCCTGCGGCCCGCCATCAGCCGCCGCGAGGACGACGCGGACGCGGCGATCCAGCTCGCCCGGATGCTGGGCGAGTCGCCCCAGGACAGCGACACCGAGACGGCGTTCGAGATGGCGAGCGCGCGCCTGCTCGTCCCGCCGCTGTCGATCGTCGCCAGCCAGAGCGCCCTGATCTTCGTACTCTGCGCGCTCGGGGCCGGACTGTTCGGCTGGCGTGTCCCGACGGATACCCCCGCCGTCGCCGGCGTTCTGGCGCAGATCTGCGTGTGGGCGGCGGCACTGGGACTTCTCGTGCTGTGGGCAATCCGCCTGCGCCGCCGCCTGGGCTCGCTGTTCGAACCGATCGTGCGCTCGCGTCTGAGCGAGGGTCCGATCGTGCTCTTCTCCTCGATCTATCTGGCGGGAGCTGTCGTGCTGAGCGGCATCGGCATCCTGATGGGCGCGCTCGCGGGCGACCCGACGGGCACGATCATCGTCCTGGGCGGTGTCGTGAGCGCCTACACGGCGGCCGTTCTCGTCGCGGCTCTCGCGCTGGTGGCGAGGTTGACATACCGCCGCGGCCGCGCGCTCGCACCGCTGCTCTATCTCGCGCTGGCGCCGGGCGCCGTGGTCGGCGTCGTCCTGCTCGCACTGTTCCTGACGGGAGCGGTTCTCTACATCATCGCCTGGGCGCTGTCGGGAGAGCGACTGCCGGAGCCGTTCTGGAATCGCCTCCCGGACCGACGCCGCCAGGCACCCGCCTCCCCGAGGACGTAACGCGGATCAGCGGCCGCTGCCGGCGTAGACGACCGCGTCGCCCTCGCCGTCGAGGCCGTAGGCCGTGTGCACGACCCGCGCAGCCTCCGCGATGTCGTCGGCGCGCAGCACGACCGAGATGCGGATCTCGGAGGTGGAGATCATCTCGATGTTGATGCCCGCCGTGCTCAGCGCTTCGAACAGCGTCGCGCTGACGCCCGAGTTCGTGCGCATGCCCGCACCCACAACCGACAGCTTGCCGATCTGGTCGTCGTGCACGAGCGCCTCGAAGCCGACGTCCAGCTGGTCGGCGGCCAGAGCCTTCAGAGCCGCCGTCGCGTCGGACTTCGGCAGAGTGAAGGAGATGTCGGTGCGGGCGGTCGCTGCGGCCGACACGTTCTGCACGATCATGTCGACGTTGGCGCCGGACTTGGCGACGATCTTGAAGATCTCCGCGGCTTTGCCGGGCACATCAGGAACGCCGATGACGGTGATCTTGGCCTGGCTGAGGTCGGTGGCGACGCCGGCGACGATCGGCTCTTCCATGGCTTCTCCCTCGGGGATGTAGGCGGAACGCTGCTGCGCGTCGAGCACGTAGGTGCCCTCGCTCGAGCTGAAGGTGGACCGCGCGTGGATGACGACTCCGTGGCGGCGCGCATACTCGACCGCGCGGATGTAGAGCACCTTCGCGCCGTTGGCGGCCAGCTCCAGCATCTCCTCGGTCGAGACGACGGGGAGCTTCCTGGCGCGCGGCACGACGCGCGGGTCGGCGGTGAAGATGCCGTCGACGTCGCTGTAGATCTCGCAGACGTCGGCACCCAGCGCAGCCGCCAGCGCGACGGCCGTGGTGTCGGAGCCGCCGCGGCCGAGGGTCGTGATGTCGCGGGTGTCGCGGTTGAAGCCCTGGAAGCCGGCGACGATGACGATCGCGCCCTCGTCCAGCGCTTCGCGCAGACGCACGGGGGTCACATCGACGATGCGAGCCGCACCGTGCTTCGCGTCCGTGATCATTCCGGCCTGGCTGCCCGTGAAGGAGCGCGCCTCGAAGCCCATCGAGTGGATCGCCATGGCCAGCAGAGCCATCGAGATGCGCTCCCCCGAGGAGAGCAGCATGTCGAGCTCGCGGGGGGCGGGGATCGGCGCCACCTCGTTCGCCAGATCGAGGAGTTCGTCGGTCGTGTCACCCATCGCGCTGACGGCCACCACGACGTCGTGGCCGGCGCGACGCGTGTCGACGATGCGCTTCGCGACGCGCTTGATGCTCTCGGCGTCGGCGACCGACGACCCGCCGTACTTCTGGACGATCAACGCCACTGTGCTGCTCCCGGGGATGCGCCGTGTCCGGCGCGACGACGATGGACGCTCGGATGCGGCGTCCAACGCTCCATCTTAGGCAGCCCGGCATTCCGTCCCCGCCATGTGACGGCGGGCTCGAACAGGGGCGGTTACGCTCGAGAGGACACCGCTGACACGGAGGCCGACGCACTCGATGTCCCCCCGCCCCGCCCTGCCGAGGTTCCTCAAGCCCGCGCGCCGACGCGTCGAGCCGCCCGCGGACACGACCGATCTGCTCCCCGTCGTCGACGATGCGCTCAGCGTCCGCATCCTGGATCTCGCGGTCCGGATGGGCGAGACGATGCTGGTCGCCGGCGCGCCGGCGAGCGAGGTCGCCCTGACGATCGTGCGCGTGTGCGAGGTGTACGGCCTCACGCCCGTGCACGTGGACGTCACCTACAACTCGATCACCGCCGCCTACTCCCGTTCGGGCGCCGCGCGCCCTGTGACGCTCCTGCGCGTCGTGCGCGGCAGCACCCCCGACCACGACCGCCTCATGCGGCTGCAGGCGCTCGTCGCGGACATCTCCGCCGGGATGGGGCTGGATGAGGCGCAGGCGGCGGCCCGCCGCATCCGCCGTGCGCCGTTTCGCTATCCGCCCGCTGCCGTCATCACCGCTCAGGGCGCACTCGCCGTCGGCGTTGCGGTCATGTTCGGGGCGAACTGGCTGCTCATCGCGCTCGCCTTCACGGGAGCCGCCTGCGCCGCCCTGACGCAGTTCGCCCTCGCGAGGGCGCGCGTGCCGTACTTCTTCAGCCAGATCGCGGGCGCTTTCGTGCTCACGGTGATCGCGGCCATGAGCCGCTTCCTCGTGGCGCTCGGCGTCCCCGGCGCCCAGGAGATCCGCCCATCGGTCATCGTCGCCGCCGGCATCGTGCTGATGCTCGCAGGGCTCACCGTGGTGGGGGCCGCGCAGGATGCGATCGACGGCTTCGCCCTGACGGCGACCGGGCGCATCCTGGAGCTCGTGACGCAGACGATCGGCGTCGTGATCGGCATCCTCGCCGGACTCGAGACCGTACGGGTGATCGGCCTCGCGATGGAACCGCCCGACATGGCGCTGCCGCTCGGACCGCCGATCATGCAGTTCGTGGGCGCATCGATCATCGCGATCGCGGTCGCCGTCTTCAACGGTGCCGGCGGGCGCGTGGTCACCGTCAGCGCGCTGCTCAGCCTGGTCGCCTGGGGCGGTTACACGATCGCCACGGCCGCGGGACTCGAGGTCGCCGCAGCGAGCGGCATCGGCGCCTTCGTCGCGAGCTTTGTGGGCATCGTGATCGCCTTCCGCCTCCACGTCCCGTCGGTCGCGGTGACGACGGCGGCGATCCTGCCGATGGTGCCGGGGGCCGCGGTGTTCCGCGGGCTTCTCGGCGTCGTCGAATCGGCGGGCGACACCGCCGTGATGATGACCGGGTTCGCCACGCTCGTGAACGCGGCCGTCATCGGCATCAGCCTCGCGGTCGGCGCCTCGCTCGGCCTGTATCTCGGGCAGCCCGTACGGGCGTCGCTGTCGGGCGTGACCCGTTCGCGCGCGAAGGCGCGGCGCTACGACGGGCCGGCGCGCAGCCACTGACCCGCTCGCTCAGATCGCGCGGCGACCCTCGAAAGCCCGACCGAGTGTGACCTCGTCGGCGTACTCCAGGTCGCCGCCGACCGGGAGGCCGGAGGCGAGTCGGGTCACGCGGATCGACAGTGTGGTGAGCAGGCGACTGAGGTACGTGGCCGTCGCCTCCCCCTCCAGGTTCGGATTGGTGGCGAGGATCACCTCCTGCACCGTTCCATCGGCGAGGCGCTGCATGAGCTGCGTGATGCGCAGGTCGTCGGGACCGACACCCGCGATCGGGCTGATCGCGCCGCCGAGCACGTGGTAGAGCCCACGGAACTCGCGCGTGCGCTCGATCGCCGCCACATCCTTCGCGTCTTCGACGACGCAGATGAGCGTCTCGTTCCGGCGCGGATCGCGACAGATCGCGCAGCGGTCCTGCTCGGACACGTTGCCGCAGATCTCGCAGAAGCGCACCTTCTCGCGCACCTCGACCAGAAGCTGGGCGAGCTGGGAGACATCGAAGTTCGGCGTCTGCAGGATGTGGAACGTGATCCGCTGCGCGGACTTCGGGCCGATCCCCGGCAGACGGCCGAACTCGTCGATCAGGTTCTGGACGATGCCGTCGTACATCAGGAGAACCTCGTCGGCTGCTGGTAGGGCTCCTCACGCACGAAGCGCGCATCGAGCACCTGGCGCACCACGGCCTCTCCGTAGCGCTGGATGCCGTCGTTCGGGGCGGTGCGCACCGGGGCGGGCGGCGGCATGACGGGCGGCAGAGTCGCCGCATCCGTCGGGTACATCTCTTCATCGGCGGGATCGACCGGCTCCTCCGGATCGAACGAGGTCGCCACCTCGGCCGCGGGCAGCACGGCGCCGTCGGGAGGCGCGACGGTCAGCGTGCGTGTCGCAGCCGCCTGCGCATCCTCGGGCTCGTCGTCGACGGCCAGCTGCGCGACGGGAGCGGCGGGCGACTCTCCCGCATCCGAGGCGGGGATGGGTGCCACAGCCCACTCGGTGACCGGTGCCGCGGAAGAGGCGCGGGCGGGACCCGGGCGCTCGACCGGCGGTGCGGGCGGCTCCGCGCGAGGCGGGGCGGAGGGCGCTGTGGGAGCCGCATCCATCGGCGGGGCGGGGTCCGCGTCCTGGTCGTGGCGCGCGATGTACTTCACGCGGATGCCGAGCACACCCTGGATGGCCTGACGCAGGTCTTCGCTGGGCCCGGCTCCCGCGGTGCGCTTCTTGAAGGCCGCGATGTCGCTCTGGCTGCGGAAGCTGAGCGTGAGGATGTCGCCCTCGAGTGCGGCGACGCGAGCCGCCGTCGCGATCAGCCACGAGCTGCGGCTGATGCTCTCGAGGCGCCCGAGGACCTCGGGCCAGGCATCACGCAGCCGCTGCACCGTGACGGGGCCGGCCGGGATGTCAGGCGCGGGCGTCGACGGTGCCGGCGCCGGGACGGACCGGGCCTCAGGAGCGGATGCGGGCGGCGCAGGCTCCGCGACCGGTGCCGGGGCAGGGGGAACCGGCACGGCCGCGGCCTCCGCCGCACGGGGAGAGACGGCGGGCGCCGCGGGGGCGGGTGCCGCCGCGGCGGGACGCGTCGCAGCAGGAGCCGCGGGGGCGGCGGGGGCCGCGCCGACGGCGGGGGCGTTGGCGAGCACCCGGGCGACCATCAGCTCCAGCTGGAGGCGCGGGGAGGTGGCTCCCGACATCTCGTCGAGGGCGGCGACGACGATGTCGGCGGTGCGCGACAGGCGCGCGGTGCCGATGATCTCGGCCTGACGCGACATGCGCTCGAGCTCGTCGGAGGGGATGCCCCGCAGGACGGCGGACGCGCCCGCGCCGGTGGCCGCGATGACGATGAGATCGCGGAGACGCTCGAGCAGGTCTTCGACGAAACGCCGCGGGTCCTGCCCCGTCTGAACGACACGGTCGACCGCGGCGAAGGCGGATGCGGCGTCGAGGTCGCCGAAGGCGGTGACGACCTCGTCGAGCAGCTCGGCGTGCGTGTAGCCCAGCAGAGCGACCGCGCGCTCGTAGCCGATCGCCGCGTTCTCGGACCCGGCGATGAGCTGGTCCAGCAGCGACAGCGTGTCGCGCGGCGACCCGCCACCCGCCCGGACGACCAGGGGCAGCACTCCGGGCTCGACCGAGACGCCCTCGGTCTCGCACATCTGCTGCACGTACTCGAGCATCGCGGCGGGCGGCACGAGGCGGAACGGATAGTGGTGGGTGCGCGAGCGGATGGTGCCGATGACCTTCTCGGGCTCGGTGGTCGCGAAGATGAACTTGACGTGCGCGGGCGGCTCTTCCACCAGCTTCAGCAGCGCGTTGAACCCCTGCGGGGTGACCATGTGCGCCTCGTCGAGGATGAAAATCTTGAACCGGTCGCGCGCCGGCGCGAAGATCGCCCGTTCGCGCAGGTCGCGCGCGTCGTCGACACCGTTGTGGCTGGCCGCGTCGATCTCGACGACATCGAGGGATCCGCCGCCGCCGCGACCGAGCTCGACACAGCTGTCGCACGTGCCGCAGGGGGTGTCGGTGGGACCTTCGGCGCAGTTCAGACAGCGCGCGAGGATGCGGGCGCTCGTCGTCTTGCCGCAGCCGCGCGGGCCCGAGAAGAGGTAGGCGTGGCCGATGCGGTCGCCGCGCAGGGCCGTCATGAGCGGGTCGGTCACCTGGGACTGCCCGATCATCTCACCGAACGCCTCGGGACGGTAACGGCGGTAGAGGGCTGTGGTCACCCCAGTAGCCTACGGCGTGCCACCGACGTCGCGGCGGGTGCGTTCTCCCGCCGCGACGTCGGGTCAGGCGTCGAAGTGCGGCTCGTTCTCGCCGATGAGCGTCGGCCCGGTCACCACCGGGAGCGAGGCGGTGAGGGTGGGCACGGATGCGGAGAGCAGCGTGCCGTCCTCCCGCCTGGCGTCGGCGAACATCTGCAGCGTCGGCCGTCCCGGGCGCACGGGCCCCTGCGTGGCCAGCGGCACGACGAGCTCCTCGTCGGGAGCGATCGTGTAGGCGGTGCCCCGCACCGAGAACGAGACGTCCTCACCCCCGGCGCGGTTGCGCACGATCATCTCGTCGCGACGCAGCGTGATGTCCAGGTGCGACGCATGCCACGTGAGCGCATAGGAGAGCTCGGGCCACGCGGCGGGCAGCCGCGGATCGAAGGTGAGCTCGCCGTAGTGGTCGCGCATCCCGCCGAAACCGGAGACCAGAGACGCCCACACGCCACCCGCGGAGGCCACGTGCACACCGTCGGAGGCGTTGTTGTGGAGGTCGGCGAGGTCCACGAAGATCGAGTCCAGGAAGTACTCCAGCGCCAGGTCCTGGTAGCCGACCTCCGCCGCCAGGATCGACTGCACGACACCCGACAGGGTCGAGTCGCCGGTGGTCAGCGGGTCGTAGTACTGGAAGTCGGCGAGTTTCTCCGCCTCGGTGAAGTGGTTGCCCTGCAGGAACAGCGCGAGCACCACATCCGCCTGCTTGAGCACCTGGTAGCGGTAGATCACGAGCGGGTGGAAATGCAGCAGCAGCGGACGCTGCTCGTCGGGCGTGTTCTCCAGGTCCCAGACCTCGCGCTCGAGGAACACCGCATCCTGCGGATGGATGCCGAGAGCCGGGCTGAAGGGGATGTGCATCGCATCCGCCGCCTTCTCCCAGATCTCCGGCTCCTCCGGGTCGAGACCCAGCCGGTCCGCCATGAGGCGGTACGCCTCGGGGGCGGCAAGCTCCATCTCGCGCACGGTGCGGGCGGCGAAGCGCAGGTTGAAGCGCGCCATGACGTTCGTGAAGAGGTTGTCGTTGACGACCGTCGTGTACTCGTCGGGACCGGTGACGCCGTGGATGTGGAACGAGTCCGCGCCGTCGACCTCGTCGCGCCAGAACCCGAGCGAGTTCCACAGGCGCGCCGTCTCCACGGCGATGTCGACCGCCTCGCGGTACAGGAAGTCGACGTCGCCCGTGGCCCGCACGTACTTGGCGAGCGCGAAGCTCACGTCGGCGTTGATGTGGTACTGCGCGGTGCCGGCGGCGTAGTAGGCCGAGGCCTCCTCGCCGTTGATCGTGCGCCACGGGAACAGCGCGCCCGCCTCGTTGAGCTGGAAGGCGCGGCGACGCGCGTCGGGGAGCATGTGCACCCGCATCCGCAGCGCGTTGCGCGCCCAGTGCGGGCTCGTGTACGTGAGGAAGGGCAGCACGTACACCTCGGTGTCCCAGAAGTAGTGCCCGCTGTACCCGGAGCCCGAGACGCCCTTGGCGGGCACGCCGAGTCCGTCGGCGCGAGCGGCCGCCTGCGCGAGCTGGAAGAGGCACCAGCGCGTGGCCTGCTGCAGGTCGTCGTGACCGGCGATGCGCACGTCCGAGCGGTCCCAGAAGGCATCGAGCCAGGCGCGCTGCACGGCGTACTGCGTGGCCACACCCTCCGCCCCGGCGCGGTCCAGTGTGCGGCGACACCGGTCGACGAGCTCGGCCGCGGGCACCCCGCGCGAGGTGTGGTAGCTCACGAGCTTCGTGACCTTGACGGGAACCCCGGCCTTCGCCTGCACGCGGAACACGTTCTTGGCGATGTCGGGCTGGATGAGGGTGCGCGCCGTGTACTCGTTCGCGGTCTCGACGACGTGGTCGGCAGCGACGGCGAGGGTCATCTCGGAGTGCGTGACCTTGTAGCTGAGCACCGAGCGCTGGCCGTCCTGCCAGAACTCCTGCGGCTGCAGCACCCGCTCCTCGATGCGCTCGGCGCGGCGGGGGTCGAAGCCGGCCTTGAGCTTGCTCGCGGGCCGGCCGCCGTAGACGTCCTCACCGTCCTGTCGGTTCACGAGCTGGCAGCTGATGGTCACGGGGGCGTCGGCGTTGAGCACCGTCACCTCGATGCTCATCAGCGCGAGGTGCTTCTCCTCGAACGACACCATGCGCTCGAAATCGATGCGTACCTCTTTGCCGGAGGGCGTGCGCCACAGCAGGTGGCGGCGTAGCACTCCGTCGCGCAGGTCGAGGCTGCGCTCGTACTCGAGGATCTCGGCGAGGTCGAACGACAACGGCTCGTCGTCGACGTAGACGCGCATGACCTTGGCGTCCGGGGCGTTGATGATCGTCTGTCCGACCTCGGCGAACCCGTACGCCTGCTCGGCGTGGCGGATCGGGAACACCTCGTGGAAGCCGTTGATGAAGGTGCCCTGCTCGTGGCCGAAGCGCCCTTCGGGCTGGTTGCCCCTGAGCCCCAGATATCCGTTGCCCACGGTGAACAGCGTCTCGGTGACGCCCGCCTCGTCGATGTCGAACGAACGCTCGACGAGTCGCCACGGGTCGACCGGGAAACGGTCTCTATCGATCATGAACATGCCTTCCGCCGATGACACGGCCAGGGATACGGGTGGGGAGATGCGATCGGGTATCGCAACAGAACCGGCTCAGTCTACGAAGGCGGCGAGGTCGTCGACGACCACATCCGCACCGGCGGCGCGCAGCGCTTCGGCGCCGACGCCGCGATCGACGCCGACCACGAGCGAGAAGCCGGCGGCCTGTGCGGATTCGGCGCCGCTCAGCGCGTCTTCGACGGCGGCGCTACGGGCGGGATCGACGCCCAGCATCCGCGCGCCGCCGAGGAACACGTCGGGCGCGGGCTTGGATGCGAGGTTCTCGCGTTCGGCGACGACGCCGTCCATGACGACGGCGAATCGGTCACGGATGCCGGCGGCGGCGAGCACCTCTTCGGCGTTCTTCGAGCTGGAGACGACGGCGACGGGAACGCCCTTCTCGCGAAGCCGGTCGACCAGCGCGAGTGAGCCGGGGTACGGTGCGATCCCCTCGCTGCGCAGGACCCGTGCGAAGACCTCGTTCTTCCGGTTGCCGATGCCGCAGACGGTGTCCTCGCTCGGATCGTCGTCGGGCTCACCCCACGGAACCTCGACGTCGCGCGAGCGCAGCAGGCTCGCGACACCGTCGTAGCGCTTCTTGCCGTCCAGGTGCAGGAAGTAGTCCTGCTCCGTGTAGGGCGGCGTGATGCCCCACGCCGCGAAGAGCTCCTCGAACATCGTCTGCCAGGCGTGCATGTGCACCTCGGCGGTCGGGGTGAGCACCCCGTCGAGGTCGAACAGCACCGCGTCGTACGACGACAGATCGGGCAGGTCGGTCACGAAGCCTCCAAGGTTGCACTCGACCGGGCGCACCCAGCGTAGTCGCGGCAGGTTACGCGTCGGTGTCACGCGCGCTCAGGCGACGCGGGCGACGGCCAGCGCCTGCCGCGCGATCTCCAGCTCTTCGTTGGTGGGCACCACGAGCACGGCGACCGACGAGGCCGGGGTGGAGATCGTCCGGATGCCCTTGCGTCGCTCCTCGTTGGCGGCCGCATCCAGCTCGATGCCGAGGAAACCGAGCGTCTCCAGGGCCGCGGCACGGATGAGGGGCGAGTTCTCGCCGACGCCCGCCGTGAACGAGATCACGTCGACGCCGCCCAGCTGGGCGATGTAGGAACCGATGTACGCGCGCAGACGATGGATGTACACGTCGAAGGCGAGCGATGCGGGACCGTCACCGGCCTCGCGGCGGTCCTCGATGTCGCGCATGTCCGACACCCCGGCGAGTCCCAGCATCCCGCTGCTCTTGTTCAGGAACGCGTCGAGCTCAGCCGGGGACATCTCTTCGCGTCGCGCCAGCACGAGCAGGATCGACGGGTCCAGATCGCCCGAGCGGGTGCCCATCACCAGCCCCTCGAGCGGGGTGAGCCCCATCGAGGTCTCGACCGAATGGCCGCCGTCGATGGCGGTGATGGACGCGCCGTTGCCGAGGTGGAGCACGATCTGCTTGAGACTGCGCAGCGGCCGGCCGAGGTACTCGGCGACGGACTCCGAGACGAACTTGTGGCTCGTGCCGTGGAACCCGTACCGGCGGATGCGGTGCTTGCGGGCGATGGCGCGATCGATGGCGTACGTGTAGGCAGCCGGCGGCAGGGTCTGGTGGAAGGCCGTGTCGAAGACGGCGACGTGGGGCAGGTCGCCGAAGGCCGCCCGTGCCGCACGGATGCCCTGCACGGCGCCGGGGTTGTGCAGCGGCGCGAGCACCGAGAGCTCATCGATGTTGATCTCGACGAGGTCGGTGATGAGCGTGGGCTGGAAGAACCGCGCGCCGCCCTGGACCACGCGGTGTCCGACGGCGACCGGTGCGTTCTCGGTCAGCGACGGACCGTGCTCGGCGAAGGCGTCGAGCATCACCTGGAAGCCGACGGCGTGGTCGGGGATCGGCAGCTCCTGCGTGTAGGTCGCATCGACCGCCGCCGCTCCCGCACCTGTGAAGTGCACCTTGTGACTGGCCGCTCCCATTCCCTCGCCGATGCGCTCGACGAGCCCTGACGCCAGCGCCGTCTCGGTCTCGACGTCCAGCAGCTGGTACTTGAACGAGGACGAGCCACTGTTGATGACGAGAACGACGCTCACGTTCATGCCTTCCCTTCGGATGCGGGCTCATCGCCCTGAGCCTGGATCGCGGTGATCGCGATGGTGTTGACGATGTCGTCGACCAGCGCGCCGCGCGACAGGTCGTTGATCGGCTTGTTCAGACCCTGCAGGACGGGGCCGATCGCGATCGCCCCGGCCGAGCGCTGCACGGCCTTGTAGGTGTTGTTGCCGGTGTTGAGGTCGGGGAAGACGAAGACCGTGGCGCGGCCCGCGACGGGCGAGCCGGGCATCTTCTTCGAGGCGACGGCGGCGTCGGCGGCCGCGTCGTACTGGATGGGACCCTCGACGGGAAGCTCCGGGGCCCGCTCGCGCACGATGACGGTCGCTTCGCGCACCTTCTCCACATCCGCTCCCGACCCCGATTCCCCGGTCGAGTAGGACAGCATCGCGACGCGCGGCTCGATGCCGAAGCGGTCGGCGGTCTCCGCGGAGGAGACCGCGATGTCGGCCAGCTGCGGCGCCGTCGGGTCGGGGATGACGGCGCAGTCGCCGTAGACCAGCACACGGTCGGCGAGCGCCATGAGGAACACGCTGGAGACGACGCCGACGCCCGGACGCGTCTTGATGATCTCGAAGGCCGGCCGGATGGTGTGGGCCGTGGTGTGCGCGGCGCCCGAGACCATGCCGTCGGCGAGACCGAGGTGCACCATGAGCGTGCCGAAGTAGGAGACGTCGGTGACGGTGTCGGCGGCGCGCGCCATCGTCATGCCCTTGTGCTCGCGAAGGCGCGTGTACTCCTCGGCGAACTTCTGCACGAGGACGGGGTCGAACGGACTGATGACCTGGGCCGCGGCGATGTCGATACCGAGCTCCAGAGCGCGCGAGCGCACCTCGATCTCCTCGCCCAGGATGATGAGGTCCGCGATGCCGCGGGCGAGCACTGTGGCGGCCGCGCGGAGCACGCGATCGTCGTCGCCCTCCGGCAGCACGATGCGGCGGCGGTTCGCTCGGGCGCGCTCGACGAGGCCGTACTCGAACATGAGGGGCGTGACGACGGTGGGCTTGGCAAGTCCCAGCAGACGCGTCAGCTCGGCGCCGTCGACGTGCCGCTCGAAGAGCGAGAGGGCGGTGTCGTAGGAGCGCTGCGAGTCGGCGGCCAGGCGACCGCGCGTGTTCATGATGCGCACGGAGGTGTCGTAGGTGTCGCGGTCGGTCGCGATGATGGGCAGACGCGACCCGAGGCCGTCGATCAGACGGTCGATGTCGGCCGGAAGCGGGAACGGGCCGTTGAGGACGATGGCCGACAGTGACGGGAACGTGCCGGAGGCGTGCGCGAGCAGGGTCGCGAGCAGCACCTCGGTGCGGTCGGCGGGGATCACCACGACGGCACCGTCGCTGAGGCGTGGGAGCACATTGGCGGGACTCATGGCGGCGACGATCACGCCGAGCACCTCACGCGTCAGCAGCTCCTCGTCGCCCTTGACGAGCGTCCCGTCGACCGAGCGCATGACGCCGCGCACGGTGGGCGCCACGAGGAAGCGGTCTTCCGGAAGCGCCCAGACGGGCACCTCGACTCCGGCGGGGACGATGTCGCGGACGGCCTCGATCGTCTCGTCCAGCACTCCCGGGTCGACCCGGGTGGCGACGACCGCGAAGAGCTCCGCGCGGGCCTGGCGCAGCTCGCCGACCGAGAGCTTCGCGATCTGGGCGATGTCTGCGGGCGTGCGGGGATCGCTCGCCCCCAGCTGCTCGGCCTGGCCCTGCTGGGCGCGGCCGCCCACGACCAGGAGCACGGGCGCGCCGAGGTTCGCGGCGATGCGGGCGTTGTATCCGAGCTCGGCGGGGCTGCCCACATCCGTGTAGTCGCTGCCGAGGATGACGACTGCGTCGCACTGCGCTTCGACGGTCTTGTACCGCTCCACGATGCGCGCGAGTGCCGCATCCGGGTCGGCGTGCATGTCGTCGTAGCCCACGCCGATGCAGTCGTCGTAGGCGAGGTCGACGCCGTCGTGGTCGAGCAGCATCTCGAGCACGTAGTCGCGCTCGGTCGTCGAACGAGCGATGGGGCGGAAGACGCCCACGCGCGCGGTCGCATGGCTGAGCGCTTCGAGCACTCCCAATGCGATCGTGGACTTTCCCGAATGACCTTCCGCGGACGTGATGAGGATGCTCTGAGCCACCCGATCAGCCTAGGCGCGCCTCATGTGAGGAGCCAGATGAGGTGTCCGTGAATAAAATCCGCTCCCCCGGCAGCCCCTCTCCCCTTCCCCGCATCCATCTATCCGCCCTCCCGACCCTCACTTCCCGCGAGACTGCATCTTTCGCACGAGATCACGGGTAAAAACAGTGATCTCGTGCTCGAAATGCTGTCTCGCGGGTGGAACCGCGGGGATGGGGATGAGGGTCAGAGCCAGGCGGGCGCGTCGCCGCCGAGGCGGGTCGCCACGTGGTCGAAGCGCAGGGTCGCCTCCCCCACCCGGAAGGGCGGCGGCGCGAGCAGGAGCGCACCGTCGGGAGTCTCGATGCGCTCCCCCGCGCCGAGCGCGGAAGCGGGATCGGGATCGGATGCGGGATCGGGATCGGATGCGGGCGCTTCGGCCGCCAGCATGGTGAGCGCGTGAGCGGTGCGGGCGAGGGACAGCCGCCACGTGCTGCCGCGCCCCGCGATCTGGCGGCGCGTGAGCCCTGCGATGGCCGCCGCCGCCGCGAGGTATCCCGTCGTCCAGTCGAGGGCCTGCACGGGCAGCGAGACGGGGGCCGCCGCATCCGCATGCCGCATGCCGATGTCGGCGACGCCGGTCGAGAACTGCACGAGCGAGTCGAATCCGCGACGGCCGGCCCAGGGGCCGCTCCAGCCGTACGCCCGTACGCCGACCTCGACGAGTCCGGGGCGCAGGCGTTGCCGTTCACCCTCACCCAGCCCCAGGTGGTCGATGGCCCCCGCGCGGTAGCCGTGAACGAGGACGTCGGCCTCCGCCAGCAGGTCGGCGAGCGCACGCCGCCCGGCGGGTGTGCTCGCGTCCAGGCGAGTGGAGCGCTTGCCGCCCATGACATACGGGAGCACGGCGGGCTCGTCCCAGGTGTCGGGGTCGACGCGCAGCACCTCGGCTCCGAGGCCCGCGAGCACCTGCGTGGCGGCGGGTCCGGCGATGACGCGGGTCAGATCGAGCACGCGGAGCCCCGCGAGCGGCCTCGCCGGCTCAGGATGCCAGGACGAGACCGCACGTGCCGTGCTCGTGTCGGTGCGCGCGATGAGCGGCTCCCCCGCGACGGCGGAGCCTGGCGCGGATCGCATCCACTCCGCCCGGGTGCGAAACGCCGCCGCTGCGCCGCCCGCCGCGACGATCGCGGACTCGAGCTCCTCCGCACCGCGTTCGGCGATCGCGGCGGACAGCTCTTCGACGGACTGCGCATCGGGCAGCGCCAGTGCGGTAAGCAGAGCCCTCCGGTGATGCGGCGCGTTGGCGTGCGTACGGATCCATGAGCCGTCGCCCGTGTCGAACGCGCCGGAGAAGGGATCCCACGGCGAGGGGAAGGTCCCCTGCGCGGGGCGGATGTGGCGGCCGAGCCACGCGTCGACGAGGGTCCGGTCTACCCGCACCTCGGCGCCGGGCGTGAGACCTGCGCTCCGAAGCAGAGCGTCGACGGTGGAGGCAAGTGCGCTCATGGCCATGGTGGCCAGGGTCGAGACCGGCAGAGCACCGTCGAGACCGGCCGCCCCGCTCACCTGGACGTCGCCTCTGACGTCGAGGATGCGGCGGAGGTCGTCCCGCTCGGTCTCCGGCTGCACGGCGCCACACTACGCTTCGCGCGCTGCCGCGGGAAAAGAAAAGACTCTCCGCGAACCCGGCAGAGCCTGGTTACCCTTGCTACGTTTCCGTCCTGGGGGAGTTGGCCTGGATGCCGCCTCGCGGAGAGCTGTCACAAGTCTAACCCAGCCCGCGCACCGTCGCTCACGGCGAATACGCCGCCCCGCGCTCCCCCACGCGCGTTACGATCGGGACACGATCGCGCCGACGGGAAGGCATCCGGCATGACCGATACCGCACGAGTCCTCACCGACGAGGTCGATTCCGCGATGGACGCCGAGCGCTTCACCCGCTTGACGCGCGCGATCGGCAAGACCGTCGCCACCGTCATCGACGGCAAGCCGGATGCGGTGCGCAGCGCCCTCGTCGCCCTCCTCGCGGAGGGGCACCTGCTCATCGAGGACGTTCCCGGCGTCGGCAAGACGATGCTCGCGCGCGCACTGGCGGCATCCGTGGATGCGACCGTGCGCCGCATCCAGTTCACACCGGACCTCCTTCCCGGCGACGTGACGGGCGTGTCGGTGTTCGACCCGGTGGCCCGCGAGTTCGAGTTCAAGCGCGGCGCCGTGTTCGCGAACATCGTCATCGCCGACGAGATCAACCGCTCCTCCCCCAAGACGCAGTCGGCCCTCCTGGAGGCGATGGAGGAGCGTCAGGTGACGGTCGACGGCGAGGCGCACCACCTCCCGGATCCGTTCCTCGTGGTCGCGACCCAGAACCCTCTCGACATGGAGGGCACGTACGCACTCCCCGAAGCCCAGCGCGACCGCTTCATGATGCGCATCTCGATGGGGTACCCGGATGCGGCCGCCGAGGCCCTCATGCTCCGCCAGCGCGAGACCGAGAACCCGCTCTCCCACATCCGCCCCGTCGTGCACGCCGATCAGGTGCTGGAGCTCATCGCCTGGGCCCGGCGCATCCACGTCGCGCCTGCCATCGAGGAGTACGCCGTCGCACTGGCCCAGGCCACGCGCGCCCACCCGGAGGTGCGCCTCGGTGCGAGCCCCCGGGCCACCCTCCAGCTGGTGCGGGCCGCGAAGGTCTGGGCAGCCCTCGAGGGACGCGCGTTCGTGATCCCCGACGACATCGCGGCACTCGTCGTGCCCGTCTTCGCGCACCGGCTCATCGCGACGCGCTCCTCCAGCACCCGCGGTGCGGATTCGCACTCGGTGCCGAAGATCCTGGAGCGGATCATCGACAGCGTCCGCGTTCCCCTCGCCGCGCGCGCCTGAGCGCATGAGACGCAGCTGGCCGCTGACGGCGCGCGGCACCGGTGCCGTCGTCCTCGCGCTCGCCTGCTTCGCCGCCGCGAACCAGTTGGGACTCGTCGAGCTGGTCTTCGTGGGGTTGCTCCTCGTGTCGCTCGTCGTCGCGGCGCTGGTGGCCGTGTTCGCCGCACGCGGCCGCGCCGACGTCACCCGCACCGTCGTGCCCGCCGTCCCGGATGCGGGCGATGAGGTCGAGGTGACGGTGCGAGTCGGGGCGCGGACGGCGCTTCCCACCTCCGGCGGCCGCTGGCGCGACACGATGCCGGAAGGCATCGAAGGCGGTGGTCCCGGCACCTTCCCCGCCGTCTCGTCCGGATTCAGCCGCGATGACCGAGAGGTCGTCGTGGGCTATCGGGCGCGGGTGCTGCGTCGCGGGATCCACTGGATCGGGCCTTTCGAGGTGAGCTCGCTCGACCCGTTCGGCATCGCCCGTCGCACGGTCGCCCAGGGCGATCTCACCCGCCTCGTCGTCACGCCCGCGGTCGAAGAGCTCGTCTCCCTGGCGGGCGTGGCGGGCGCCTCCGGCGGCACCCTCTCGCGCGCGACGAACCGATTGGGGCAGGGCACCGACGACGTGATCGCCCGCCCGTGGGCCCCCGGCGACTCCATGCGCCGCATCCATTGGCGCGCGTCCGCCCACCGCGACGAGCTCATGGTGCGCCAGGAGGAACAGGAGAGCTCCCCGGAGGCGACCATCGTCTTCGATCGCGCCTCGGGACGCTTCTCCCCCGAGGCGACGGAGGCCACCGGCTCAGACTCCGCTTTCGAAGCGGCCGTGGGCGCTGTCGCCTCGGCGCTGGCACGACTGGTCGCCGACGGGTACACCGTCGCGCTCGTCGAGCCCGACGGCGTTCCGCTGTGCGACCACGTGGAGCCCGCGGATGCGCCCGCACTCGAGGCGGCGATGCTGATGCTCGCGACGGTGCAGGCCCGGCTCGACGACCGCCTCGGGGCGCTCTCCGGCCTGTTCGCGGGCGAGACGACGGGGCCGCTCGTGCTCGTCACCGGGGCGCTGTCGCAGACTGATGCGGCGATGCTCGCCACCGTGGGCCACCACAGTGCGTTCCCCGTGCTGCTCAGTACCGCTCCCGCGCCGGGCGCGTTCGACGCGGCGAGCGGCTGGACGGCGGCCGTGCTCGGCCGCGACGTCGCCGACGCGTGGCGCGACGCGGTCTCGGAGAGGCTCCCTCATGCCGGCTGAGAAGACCACGCGCGCTCAGGGGCAGGCGGCACTCGCCGTCGGCGTCTTCGTGGCGCTCGTGGCGACGACGCTTCCCGTGATGCGGGTCATCGCACCCGACGCCTGGGTCGTGGCGGGGCTCGGGCTCGCAGCGGTCATCCTGGCCCTCGGCGCGGTGCTGCGCCGGGTCGGTGTCGCGGGGCTCGCGGTCACCGGCATCGACATCGTCGTCTGGGTGCTCGCGCTGACCCTCCTCTATCTGCGCGACAGCGCCTGGGGCGGGCTCGTGCCCTCCCCAGCCTCGTTCGATGCGGTGGGCGCGCTCATCTCGTCGGCGGTGCAGGAGATGGCGGTGGGAGCGGCACCGTTGACCGCCACGCCCGCGCTCTCGTTCTTCGTGGTCGCGGCGATCGGTGCGCTCGCCATCGTCCTCGACCACGTCGTCATCACGACACGGATGCCGCTGCTCGCGGCCATCGCCCTGGTCGCCGTCGCGGTCGTCCCGACGATCGCGGTGCCGGCGCCGATGGATGTGTTCGCCTTCGTGCTGCTGGCGGCCGGCATCCTCTTCCTGCTCGCGACCGACACCCGCACGCGCCGCGGCAGGACTGGTCCACGCGGCGCGCCCGCCGCCGCGTCGGCCGCGCTGATCGCTGTCGCCTCCATCGCCGTGGCGGTGATCGTCACGCCACTGCTGCCCGCCCCCGACGGCGACGCCGTGGTCAGCGGCGCCGGAAGCAGCGGCATCAACCCCACGCTGCGCCTCGGCGACGACTTGCGCCGGCCGAACCCTGTCGAGGTGTTGCGGGTACGTTCATCGGAGTCCCGAGCGCCCTACCTGCGGGCCGTGACGCTGTCGAGTTTCGCGGGCGAGGTCTGGCGGCCCGACGAGCGGGACGCGACGCCGGTGGGCGAAGGCCCCGGTTTCGGTCCGGTGCGCACCGACCCCGACATCCCCCGCGTCAGCGCCGACACGAAGATCGACATCGTGAAGCTGAACACCCCCTACCTGCCCATTCCCTTCCCCGCGACGGCGATCGGCGGGCTCACGGGCGACTGGGGAATCGTGGCCGACAACCGCACGGTCGTCAGCGAAGACGGCGACTCACGCGGTCAGAGCTACGAGGTCATCACAGAGACCCCGACTCCCACGCTGGAGCAGATCCGCGCCGCGACGTCGCGCGGGGCGGATGTCGATCCGGAACTGCGCGAGATCCCCGACGACACTCCCGCGAACGTCTCCGAGCTCGCCCGGGCCGTCACCGCCGACACGAGCAACGACTACGACGCCGCCATTGCCCTGCAGCGATGGTTCCGCTCGAGCGCGTTCACCTACTCGCTGGATGCACCCGTCCAGGAGGGATTCGATGGGGCGGGCGTCGACGCGATCGGACAGTTCCTCGAGGTGCGCAGCGGATACTGCGTGCACTTCGCCTCTGCCTTCGCCGCCATGACGAGGTCGCTGGGGATGCCGACGCGCATCGTGATCGGCTACCTGCCCGGCATGGCCACGAGCGACCGGGTCGACGGTGAGCTCGTGTACTCCGTCACGAGCGACCTGCTGCACTCCTGGCCCGAGGTCTACTTCGAGGGAATCGGGTGGGTGCCGTTCGAGCCGACCAACAGCCTGGGCGTGCCCACCGTCTTCTCCAGCGGCGTGGGAACCTCTCCGGATCAGATCGACTCGGCATCCCCCGCACCCACCTCCGCAGCGACACCCACAACCGCCGCGACCGAGCGCCCGGACACTCCGGACAGCCCCCAGGCGGGGACCGTCAACGGCAGCGCCGGAACCGGCGCGATCGTTCCCGCCGTGTGGGTCACGGTGGCCGCGGTCCTGCTGCTCACCGCGCCTGCGCTGGCGCATGCGCTGCGTCGTCGCCGGCGCCTGATCCTCGCCGCGCGGGGAGACGCGGGCGCCGCCTGGCTGTTCGTGGAAGAAGCAGCGATCGATGTCGGCCTGCCGGTGCCGGGGAGCGCGTCGCCGCGCGCGCTGGCGGAACGCCTTGTCGCGGCAGGGGCCCCGACAGAGGATCTGCGGTTGCTCGTGGACGCCATCGAGCGCGCCAGCTACGCGCCCGTGTCCGCGACGCCGATCGATGACGACAGCGGCCTCGCCGTGGCGGCGTCGCGCGTGCGTCGGGGGCTGATGGATGCCGCGACCGGACCGCGCCGCATCCTCGCCGTCGTCGCGCCGCGCTCTCTCGTCATCCGCCCCGGCACGACCGCGGCCGGTGCGGGCTGGCACGAGCGAGCCCGCACACCGCTCTAGACAGCGAGAACCTTCCTAGCCGAGGCTGGCGATGAGCTTCTCGACGCGGCCCTTGATGTCGTCGCGGACCTCACGCACGACGTCGACGGGCTGGCCGGCGGGGTCGGTGAGCTGCCAGTCTTCGTAGCGCTTGCCGGGGAAGATCGGGCAGGCGTCTCCGCATCCCATCGTGATGACGACGTCCGCCTGGCGGACCGCATCGGTCGTGAGGATCTGCGGAGTGGCACCCGAGAGGTCGATGCCCTCTTCGGCCATGACCGCGACGGCGGCGGGGTTGACCGCATTGCCGGGTTCGCTTCCGGCTGAGAAGACATCGATGCGGTCGCCGGCGAGGGCGCGGAGGTAGCCTGCAGCCATCTGCGAGCGGCCGGCGTTGTGCACGCAGACGAAGAGGACGGCGGGCTTGGTGGAGTCAGTCATGATGTTCCTCGGTTCGGGTCAGGAGCGGGCGGACGTGGTGGGCGTGAGGGAGATGAGCGTGCGAGACGGCGCGCAGCATGCACCGTCGGGCGACACGTCGGGCGCGTCGAACAGCCCGGCACCCCCGCACACCCCGGTGTCCGGCAGAGCGAGGTCGACGCGTCTCGCGGCTTCGTGGTCGCCCGCCAGCTCCGCGACGACGCTGCGCACCTGCTCGTATCCGGTGAGCGCGAGGAAGGTCGGAGCGCGACCGTAGGACTTCGCGCCGACGATGTAGAAGCCCGGCTCGGGGTGGGCGAGGTCGGCGGCGCCGGTGGCCGCGACGGATCCGCAGGAGTGGATGTTGGGGTCCACCTCGGCGGCGATGCGAACGGGAGCTTGCAGTACCGGGTCCAGCTGCAGGCGCAACTCCGAGAGGAACGACAGATCGGGTCGGAAGCCGGTGAGCACTACGGCGCGATCGGCGGCGAGACGACGACCGTCCTCGGACTCGAGCACGACGCCGTCATCGTCGGCCGCAAGACGTTCGATGCGGAATCCGGTCACCAGCGACACCAGACCGGCCTCGACGTACTCCTTCGCCCGGATGCCGAGGGCTCCGCGCGCGGGCAGTTCGTCTGCTTCGCCGCCTCCGAACGCGTTCCCGGCGCTGGCTCGGCGCAGCGCCCACGTCACCGTCGTGTCCGCGTCGCCACGAGCTGTGCGGGCGAGTGCGAGGACTGCTGTGACCGCCGAGTGCCCGGAGCCGATCACGACCGTGTGTTTCCCCGCGAACTCCTCCCCGTCCTCGAAGTCGGGGATCCGATACGACAGCGAGTCTGCCGCGGCGCGTTCGCCGAGCGCGGGCAGGCCGTCGGCACCCGCAGGGTTGGGTGAGGACCAGGTGCCCGACGCATCGATGACGGCACGCACCTGCACCCGTTCCTCCTCCCCTTGCGCCAGCTGGATGTGAATCGTGAACGGCTGGTCAGCACGCCCCGCATCCACGAGTCGATCGCGTCCCGAACGGGAGACTCCCACGACCCGTGCGCCGTAGCGAACCCGTTCCCCGAGTGCCGCCGCCAGCGGAGCGAGGTAGCCGCTGATCCACTGAGCCCCCGTCGGATGGCCTGTCGATGGCGCCGTCCATCCCGTCGCATCCAGCAGTCGCGCAGCAGCCGCATCGATGAGTTCGGGCCAATCCGAGAAGAGGCGCACGTGGCCCCACTCGTGCACCGCGGCGGCTGCCGTGCTGCCCGCTTCCAGCACGACGACTGGCAGCCCTCGCTCGATCAGGTGCGCGGCGGCAGCCAGCCCCTGTGGCCCCGCTCCGATGACCGCAACCGGCAGCGTCTGGTCCATCCCCGACCCTTCTCACATCGATACCTGTCGATAGGTAAGAGTCCGGCACGCATCGACAAATGTCAATACGAGGTGCACAATCGAGGGATGCCGAGTGTGTTGCCCCTGCTCACCACCGAGACCGGTGAGTGCTGTTCGCCGACGCCGGGGGATGCGTTGACCGCCGAAGAGGCAGATTCCATCGCCCGTACTTTCAAGGCCCTCGGCGACCCGACACGGGTACGCCTGCTGTCGCTGATCGCGGCATCGCGCGACGGTGAAGCGTGCATCTGCGACCTCACGGAGCCGGTGGGATTGTCCCAGCCGACCGTCTCCCACCACATGAAGCTGCTCGTGGATGCCGGGCTCGCGACACGCGAGCAGCGCGGGCGCTGGGCATACTTCCGCGTCGTCACCGAAGCGCTCGACCGCGCGGCGAGCGCACTCCGTCCATGAGCACGATCGGCATCCGCGCGATGCAGCCCGCGGATTGGCCAGCCGTCGAAGCGATTTATCGTGAGGGGCTTGCGACGGGCAACGCGAGTTTCGACGCCGAACCACCAAAGTGGGAGGCATTCGATGAGGGAAAGCTCGAGGCGGGCCGGCTCGTCGCCGTTGACGCCGGCGGCGGCGTCAACGGTTGGGCCGCCGCATCCGCCGTCTCCGACCGTGCGGTGTACCGCGGCGTCGTCGAGCACTCCGTCTATGTCGCGACGGACGTTCGCGGCGGCGGCGTCGGTCGCGCTCTCTTGAGCGCGCTCCTGGATGCGATGGACGACGCAGGCGTCTGGACGGTGCAGTCGAGCATCTTCCCGGAGAACAGCGCAAGCCTCGCGCTTCACGAGAGGGCCGGCTTCCGTCGCGTCGGATACAGGGAACGCATCGCGCTCATGACCTACGGCCCGCGGGCCGGGCAATGGCGTGACACCGTTCTCGTCGAGCGGCGCCGGGCGGGCTGATCTCAGCCTGCATGCAAGAACCCCGTCCGAAAAGTGATTCGGACGGGGTTCTCCGTGGCGGAAGTGACAGGATTTGAACCTGCGAGGCGAGTTACCCCGCCTACATGGATTCCAGCCATGCTCCTTAGGCCGCTCGGACACACTTCCAAGGAGCGATCCTAACACGGGCGGTCGCCGTCGCCCGCGCGCGGTCGCTGCTCAACCGACGTCGCCTGCGGGCTCAGCCCGCTCCGGAAGGAGCACGATCCCGCCCGAGGAGTGAGCCGAGCGAGCGAGCTCCTCGATCCACTCCCGGCTGATCTCGGCGGGCTCCGGGTCGTCGAAGACGAAGCGCAACGGGATGGACGGGGCGAACCACAGCGTGCTGCGTCCGCCCTCTTCGCTCTCCGGATGCGTGAGCGAGACGGTGAAGCTCTCGCCGCGGCGCAGCTTCGTGGCGATGACCACCTTCAGATGCGCGAGGGCGCGGTCCTCGATCTCGACCGCCGTCTCGCCCGCTCCGTAGAAGATCTGTCCCATACCGTTCACGGTATGCGAGCGCTCTCGCAGGCCCGAGGACTCCACTCCGAGCGCGCACGAAATGTCCTCGACGCGCGCTCAGCGACGCAGAGTGTGCGACGGCGGCTCGCCGTAGGCCTCGGCGTAGAGATGGGCGAAACGACCCGTATGGGCGAAGCCCCAGCGCGCGGCGATCTCGCGCACGGTGCGGGCGCCGGCATCCGCTGCCATCAGATCCGCGTGCGCGCCCTCGAGCCGGATGCGGCGAAGAAACGCCGACGGCGACATCTCGTAGGCACGGCGGAAGGCGAGCTGGAGGCCGCGCACCGAGGTCCCCGCGGCGAGCGCGACGTCGCCGATGGTGATCGGGTCGGCCACGTGCTCCTCCATGAACGCGATCGCCCGACGCACCGTACGCGGCGACGTCTGTGCGCGGGTGCGGGAATGCTCACCCAGCAGCGGGAAGGAGGTGGCGATGGCGGCCACGAGCTGATGCGTGAACTGGGCTCGCAGCAGCGGCGATGTGGCCACGGTCTCGTCGGCGAGCAGCGTCGCCTCGATGAAGCGCAGCGTCTCGGCCACGATCGAGTGGCGTTCCGCTGTGCCGTTGACCCGATCGGTCCGAAGCCGCGGCGGCTCCTCACCGAGCATCCCGCGCAGCACCCGATGGAACGTCTCGGCGTCGAGGCTGACCGCCCGCATCTGCAACTGGGTGAAGCGCGCGGAGAAGGCGGTCGCCGGAGGCACCAGGAAAGGGATGCGGCCATCGCCGCTCTCTTGTCCGACCGACCACCGATGACGACCCGCGACCGCGTGGGCGACGATGAACTGGGGGAACTCCTCCGCGTCCGTGCGGTTCGATCCGCCGAAACGGAGGGCCGTGGCCATGAGGCTGCTGTCGCTCACGGCGGCCATCTGGTACCGGAATCCGGCCGGAGGATCGGCCGTCAGAACCATCGAGGTGTTGAAGAGCTCGCTCACCGATTCCTGCGCGCGTTGCGGGTCATCCGTCTGCAGTCCACGGCGGGAGGGCGCCCCTTGGCTCACGCCCCGTCACCCGAAACGACGACCGTGGAATCCAACCTGCCCAACTGCCCTCCTTGCGCGCCGATCACGGCGCATCCCCACCCTGTGCGATCACCCGCCGACGGGCTCGGTATCGATCCGATCCACGCGGGAAGTATCCGCCACACGCAGCCGCATGGCAGCAATGAGAATCGGGGTCGTTCGTGCACGAACAAAGAGGGTTGACACCGGATACGCGATCTGGCATATGCGCATCCGACCACCCACGACGATGCGCGGGAACATCGGGCGTGCTCAGGCCGACGAACCCTCCAGAAGCTCCGTCACCCGGTCGAAGTCGAGCGTCTGGGCGATCTCCTCCGCGCGGTCGTAGCGCGACCCGGCGAGC
Source organism: Microbacterium sp. Clip185 (assembly GCF_028743715.1). NCBI lineage: Bacteria > Bacillati > Actinomycetota > Actinomycetes > Micrococcales > Microbacteriaceae > Microbacterium > Microbacterium sp. Clip185. Next base: position 2,444,618 of record NZ_CP117996.1, read on the forward strand.
ACGACGAACACCGCGCCGACGACGTCGACGAACCCGACGCACTCGTCGCCGCGCAGAGCTCGGTAGCGTTCGGGGGCGATGCGCTCCCAGCGCAGCTCGCGAACATCCGGAGCGCCGGGGACGAGGTCGGCGGCGGGCTCAGCTGCGGGCGTGCGGTTCTCCGGCATCATCTGCAGCGTCATCGTCGCCTCCTGCTCCGTGGGGTTTCCCCTACTGTGCGCTCGGCCGGTAGCAAACAGCTGAGGCTTGACTTATCGTCTGCTGCTCGCCTACGCGTGCACGGGCGGACTCCGAAGAGCCGCCCGTGCGGCGCCTCAGCCGAGGAAGGGGCGCAGGTCGGGGTAGCCGCTGGTCTGCCAGGCGCCGTCGACGACGACGTTCTCGCCATTGACGTATGAGGCGTCATCCGACGCGAGGAACAGCGCCACACCGGCGATCTCCTCGGGCTCGGCCGGCCGGCCGGCGGGGATGCGCGCCATGTACGCCTCGGGCACGCCGGGCATGCTCATGAGGCCGCCGGTGAGCGGGGTCGCCACGAGACCCGGCGAGACCGCATTGACGCGGATGCCGTCGCCGGCGAGTTCGAGCGCCGCGTTCTTCGTGAGCATCACGACGCCGGCCTTGGCGGCCGAATACCCCGATCCGAAGTGCATCGGGACGAGCGAGTTGAGCGAGGCGATGTTCACGATCGCTCCCGCCTGACCCTCGGCGAGGAAGTGCGCCGCGCCGAGCTTCGTGCCGAGGAAGGCACCGTAGAGGTTGAGACGGATGTTGAAGTCCCAGATCGCGAGGTCCATGTCTACGATGCGGCCCGGCCGGGATCCACCCGCGACGTTGTAGACCGCGTCGATACGGCCGAACCGCTCGCGCGCGCCGTCGAAGAGCGCCGTCATCGCGGCCTCGTCGGTGACGTCGGTGGCGAGCCCCGCGACGCTGTCGCCGAAGGTCGCACCGGCGGCGGCGACCGCTTCGGCGTTGATGTCCGCCACGAAGACGCGGGCACCCTCATCCACCAGGCGACGCGTGATCGCCGCTCCGATCCCCGAGACGCCTCCCGTGACGATCGCGACCTTGCCGTCGAAACGTGCCATGACTGCCTTCCCGCGACGACCGGGCGGCGTCGCTGCTCGACAGCATTGTAGGCAATCTATCTGACATCTGTCTTATAAATGGCAGAGTCCGTTCAGAGCTGCCACCACTCGGCGGATGCGGCCAGGATGACGGTGACCGCGCGGTCGAGGTCCGCCATGTCGGTGCGCAGCCACCGCTCGATCGCCCCCACCGTGCCCGCCGCGGCGTAGGCGACGGCGAGCGAGACGGCCACGGCATCACCGGCGATCGTCGCGGGGACGATGCCCGGGCGCCGCTGCACCCACTGCTCCAGTCCTTGGCGCAGGCTCCGCTCGAGTCCCGCCCGCACGGGAGCGGCGAGCAGCGGCTCCATCGCCGAGCGGTAGACGGCCGCCCGCGTACGAACGTGCCGCAGCAGCATCCGCTCGCCGTCGCCGATCGCCGCATCCGCACCGAGAGCGGCGGTCACCTCCTGCAGCTCCGCTTCGAGAGCGTCGGCCACCAGCTCGGTCACCCCGGCGGCGTGCCGATAGAAGGTGTCGCGGGTGACGCCTGCGGCGCGGCAGAGATCCGTCACGCTGATCTGCGACAACGGCATGGTCGATGCCAGCTCGAACACGGTTGCGCGCAGGCGCTCCTGCGTGCGACGCACCCGCGGATCCATCCGCCCATGCTAAGCGCACGCGCGGAAACGGCCGCCCGGCGTCCGGACGACCGTCTCCCCCGCGAAGGTCAGTGCACCGGCATCCCGCCCGTGACCGCGATCGTCTCGCCCACCACGTAACTGGACTCCTGGGAGGCGAGGAACACGAACGCCGGAGCGAGCTCGACGGGCTGACCCGCCCGCCCGATCGGCGTCTGGGAGCCGAACTCCTCGATCTTCTCGTTCGGCACGTAGGCAGGCTGCAGCGGGGTCCAGATCGGACCGGGAGCCACACCGTTGACCCGGATGCCGCGCTCGATCAACTGCTGCGACATCGCACGGGTCCAGTTGGCGATGCCCGCCTTCGAGACCGCGTACTCCGCCAGCGAAGGCGACGGCTGGAATCCCTGCACGCTCGAGGTGGTGATGATCGCCGCGCCGGGCTTCAGGTGCGCGGATGCCGCCTTGGTCAGCCAGAACAGCGGGTAGATGTTCGCCTTCACGACGTGATCGAGCGTATGCGTCTCGAAGTCGTCGATGCTGTCGACCGTCGGCATCGTGCCGGCGTTGATCACGAGGATGTCGAGGCCCCCGAGCTCCTGCACGGCGCGTTCCACGACATCGACGTTGGTCTGCTCCTGCTGCAGATCGCCGGGAAGGAGCACGACCTTGCGACCCTCCTTCTCGATGAGCGCCGCGACCTCCTCGGCCTGCGCCTGCTCCTCGGGCAGATAGCTGAGCGCGACATCCGCACCCTCACGGGCATAGGCGATGGCGACGGCCCGGCCGATGCCGGAGTCGGCGCCGGTCACGAGCGCCTTGCGGCCGGGAAGCCGGCCGAAACCGATGTAGCTGGTCTCGCCGTGGTCGGGCGCGGGGTCCATCTCGTGGATGTCGCCGGGGGCGCTCTGCTGCTGGGGCGGGAAAGGCGGCCGGGGGAACTGGGTGGTCGGGTCCTGGGCGTCGTACATGCTCATGTGCGACCCCTCTCAGCGCGCCGCCGGCGCGCGGTTCTCGGCACTGACCATCCACGCGAGCTGCTCGAGGCGCTCGAGCACCGCGTGGAGGATGTCGGCGCTCGTCGGGTCCTCGTCGTCGACCTCGTCGTGCACGTCGCGGCAGGTACCGATCGTGGCCTCCAGGCGCTCGGTGATGAGGTCGATGACCTCGCTCGTGTCGATCTCGCCCTGCGGGAACTCCGGCAGCGTGGTCGTCTCGGCGACGGTGTCGCTGCGGCCGTCCGGGAGCGCATGCAGCGCCCGCATCCGCTCCGCGACGGTGTCGCTGAACTCGCGGGCGGCGTCGATCACCTCGTCCAGCTGCAGGTGGGTGTCACGGAAGTTGCGGCCGACGACGTTCCAGTGCGCCTGCTTACCCTGCAGCGACAGCTCGATCAGGTCGACGAGCACCTTCTGCAGGTTGTCGCTGAGTTCCTGGGATGCGGTGAACCCGCTCTCCGCGTTCTGCTCCTCGGTGAGCCCGGCTCCGGCTCCGCCCTTCGCGGGGCGGCGGCGGTTGCGCGTGGTGCTCGATGCGTTCGTGGCGGCCATGTCGTCCTCCTTCGTCGTCGAGGACGGGTCGTGCCCGTCGCTCGGTGTCTGACGGTGCGACGCTAACCCCGGCTCGTGGCGCGCCGCCGGGGGTTGTCCGCCCCGCCACAGGTTGCTAGCGCTCGTGCGCGGCGAGCCGCCTAACCTGCCCGCGCGCGGCACGCAAGCCTGCCCCGACCCGGGTCCGGGCCGCCTAGCGTGGCTGCCGTGTCCCGCCCCTCCTCCGATCTCTCGTCCTACGCGGCGATCGGCGACGGCCGGACCGTCGCGCTCGTGGATCGACGCGGCAGCATCGACTGGCTGCCGGTGCCCAACCTCGACTCCGTGCCGGTGTTTGCACGCATCCTCGATGCCGAGAACGGCGGATGCCTGGAGATCACACCGGTCGGCGAGTTCGAGGTGCGTCGCCGATACGTGGCGCGCACGAACGTGCTGCAGATGACCTTCATCACCCCGACGGGTACCGCCCGCCTGACGGACGCGATGGTGACGGGTGTCGCCGGGCGACTTCCCTGGGCGGAACTGGCCAGGCGCGTGGAGGGCATCGACGGCGAGGTCGCCTTCACCTGGCGCGTGCAGCCGGGTACCCGCCTGAACACCGCGGCGCCCTGGGCGGAGCAGCGCGACGGTGCGACGATCCTGCGCGTCGGCGAGACCTCGCTCGCGGTGGTGGGTCAGAACCATGGCGGCCCGACGACCGTCGATGACGGCGCGGGCCCGCGCGTCGAAGGGGCGTTCACGACCTCGAACAACTCGCGCCACCTGCTCGTGGTGGTCGCGACCGACGGCGAGCCGCTGCACCTGCCGCATCCGGAGAACGTCGACCGCAGCATCGACCGCACGGTCGAGGGGTGGCGTGCGTGGTCGCGGGAATTCGGCTATGAGGGCCCGTGGCAGGCCACCGTGCAGCGCAGCGCGCTCGCACTGAAGCTCCTGGTCTACTCCCCCACGGGAGCCATCGCCGCCGCCGCGACCACGTCGCTGCCGGAGAACCCCCGCGGTGGCAAGAACTGGGACTACCGCCTCGCGTGGGTGCGCGATCTCGCCTACACCGCTCACGCGCTCGTTCGTTTCGGCCTCCGCGAGGAGACGCACGCCGCGATCTCGTGGCTGCTGCGCACCATCCGCGACAACGGGCCCGACCTGCACGTGCTGTACACGCTGCGCGGCACCCTCGCGCAGGACGTCACCGAACACGACGCGCCGGGCTGGCGCGGGATCGGCCCTGTCGTGACCGGCAACCCGGCGCACGGACAGCTCCAGCTGGGCGTGTACGGCGACCTCTTCGCCATCTGCCGCACCTATGTGGATGCGGGCAACGTGCTGGACGTCGCCACCGGCCGCATGCTCGCCGCCATGGCCGACCGCACGTGCGACGAATGGCGTAAGCCGGACTCCGGGATGTGGGAGCTTCCCGAGATACGCCACTACACCTCTTCGAAGATGGGCTGCTGGCAAGCGCTGCGCGATGCGGTCGTGCTCGCCGAGGCGGGCGCCATCCCGGGAAGCGCGGAGCGTTGGGCGTCCGAGCGCGACCGCATCGCGGCGTGGATCGCCGAGCACGGCTGGTCGGAGGAGATCGGGGCGTACGTCATGCATCCGGACTCCGCAGACGTCGACACCTCGGTTCTCCTGCACGCCGAGAGCGGGTTCGACCGCGGCGAGCGGATGTCGCAGACGATCGACGTGCTCACCGAGCGGCTCGGCGCAGGTCACCTGCTCTACCGCTATACCGGGATGGATCAGGAGGAGCACACGTTCGTCGCCTCCGCGTTCTGGCGGGCCGGTGCACTGGCGTGCGTGGGACGCCACGAGGAGGCCGTCGCCGCGATGGACGACCTGGTCGCCCGCGCCAACGACGTCGGCGTCTACGCCGAGATGATCTCGGAGCACGACGGCGCCGCTTGGGGCAACCTGCCCCAAGCGCTCAGCCATCTCGCCGTGATCGGCGCAGCCCTCACGATCCGCGACCTCGTCGCAACGGAGGTGCTCGATGGCCGCTGAAGCCCGCATCTTCCGGCGCCTCGATGCGATCCTCGTCGAGAGCATCTTCTGGGATGACCGCACCGACGAGCTCGTCTGGGTCGACATCACGCGAGGCACCATGCACCGCGCCCGACTGGACGGCCCGGAGGACGGCTCCCGCGACACGGTGGTGCGGCTGCCGGCGCCGATGAGCGCCGTGCAGCCCGCCGCATCCGGCGGGTTCGTCGCCGCGTTGAAGGATCGCGTCGTCCTGCTGGATGCGCACGGCACGATCCTGCGCACGGTCGCCGTCCTGCCCCACGCGCACCCGGGCATCCGCAGCAACGAGGCCAAGGTCGATCCGTTCGGACGTTTCGTGGTCGGAGCGATGGATCTGACCACCGGCGCGCCCGATGCGAGCCTCTTCCTCGTCGACGCTGCGGGCACCGTGCGAGCACTCCGCGGCGGTTTCGGCGTCGCCAACGGCTTCGAGTGGTCCGACGATGCGCGGACGATGTACGTCACCGACACGGCCACGCGAACGGTCTACCGCGCTACCTACTCGCGGCAGGCCGAAGCCCTCGGCGAGCTGGAGCCGTTCCTGGTCGGCGAAGACTCCGACGGACTCGCCCTGGACACCGAAGGACGATTCTGGAACGGCGTCTACGGCGCGGGGCAGGTCGTGCGGTGGTCACCCGACGGGCGCGTCGACGCCCGCATCCGGATCCCCGCGCCGCAGGTGACCTCCGTCGCCTTCGGCGGACCGTCGCGCAATCTGCTGTTCGTCGGCACCGCTCGCGAGCAGCTCACCGAGCAGCAGCTCGTCACGGCGCCCCTCAGCGGGTCGATCTTCGTGATCGACACGGGCGCCGAAGGGCGGCCGGCACACACGTTCGGACCGATCCCGTCCGAAAGCGAATGAAAGGACACCCACATGGATCTCGGCATCGCAGGCAAGAAGGCCCTCATCACCGGTGGCGACTCGGGCATCGGCTTCGAGACAGCCAAGCTCCTCCTCGCTGAGGGAGTGACCGTCGTGCTCACCGACCGCGACGCGCACAAGCTCGAGGAATCCGCTGCGCGCCTCGACGCGCCCGAGGGTCGGCTCCACACGTTCGCCGCCGACATCACCGACCTCGAATCCGTGGCCGAGCTGCATCGCAAGACGACGGATGCGGTGGGCGCCATCGACATCCTGGTGCAGTCTGCGGGTATCACGGGCGCGCAGGGACTGTTCCACGAGATCGACGACGAGGGCTGGACGTCGACGATCGAGACCGACCTGCTCGGACCGGTCCGCGTGATCCGGGAGTTCCTGACGGATCTCCGCTCCGGCGGATGGGGGCGCCTCGTGCTCCTCGCGTCCGAGGATGCCGTGCAGCCCTACGACGACGAGCTGCCCTACTGCGCGGCGAAGGCCGGCATCCTGGCTCTCGCGAAGGGGCTCTCACGCAGCTATGCCTCGGAGGGGCTGCTCGTCAACGCCGTCTCCCCCGCTTTCATCCACACGCCCATGACGGACGCGATGATGGAGAAGCGCTCGAAAGAACGGGGCGAGTCGTTCGACGAGGCGATCGCGTCGTTCCTCGACGAGGAGCGGCCGTACATGGAGCTCGGTCGCCGGGGCGAGCCTGAAGAGGTCGCGTCGGTGATCGCCTTCCTCTGCTCGGCGCGCGCCTCCTTCGTCAACGGGTCCAACTACCGCGTGGACTCGGGATCGGTCGCCACGATCTGACGATCAGCCGTCGGCAGCGCCGGAGCCGGCGAGGTCCTTGCGCAGGAAGACCTCGTCCTCGCCTCCGGCGCCGCCGGCGGCCTCGGTGATCACGTAGCCCTGACGTTCGTAGAGGCGGATGTTCGCCTCGCTCAGCCGTCCGGTGAACAGCTCCGCCGTGCGGGCGCCCGCGCGGCGTCCGCGCTCCTCGACCGCGTCCAACAACGCCGAGCCGATGCCTCCGCCCTGTTGATCGGGTGCGATGGCCAGCCGCCCCACGAGCAGCACATCGCCGTCGATGCGCGCGCGGATCGCGCCGATCATCCTCCCGCCGCGCCGCGCGACCTGGCCCAGGTTGTCCCGCAGCTCGTAGGCGACCTCCTCGAGCGTCTGGGTGAACACCGGCATGTCGACGTCGCGGTAGATCAGCGCCTCCTGCACGAAGGCGGCGCGCTGCAGGGTCAGGACCTCGCCCGCATCCTCTGGCGAGATCGGATGGATGTCGATGTCATCGGCGGTCATGCGTGCTCCTGTCGGTCGAGGCCTCCCGCCATCTTGCGCGCACGCACCGGGGCCGGGCCAGCTGTGTGCCGACCCGGCCCCGGTGGTGTAAGCCCGTCGCTAACGGCAGGTCGTCGACGGCACGAGCGCGCTCTGCGTCGTCGTGCGCCCGTCGGCGGCTCTCGCCGTCACCGTCACCGTCTGCGCGGGCGTCGCCGCCAGACGCGTTGTGAACGCAGCCGATGCAGAGGTGCCCGCAGGCAGGGTCAGCACCTTGTTGCCATAGGCGCCGACGATCGTCGCGGTGATCGTCGCCGGATCGGTGTTGGTGACCGCGACCGACTGCACGACCTTTCCGGCGAGGCATTTCGCGGCGGTCGTCATCGCGAAGGCGACCCCGAGCGTCACCGTCGGCGAAGCGGACACGCTCACGCGTCCATCGCTGTAGCCGTCGTAGGTGGCGGTGACGGCGCCGACCTGGGCGGGAACCTCGATCGAGGCCGCCCCATCCGACAGCGTCGCGCTCGCACTCCAGCCGGCACCGGCGAAGGTCACCGTGCCGGCGACCTGACCGGCGTCCGCAGCCTCGACGTGCGCGGTGAGGGTGCGCCCGGATGCGGTGAGCGTCGTCGTCGAGGCGACGGCGGCCACATCCGTCCACCCGTGCAGGGCAGTGAGCACTGCCTGCGAGACGTTGACGAACGAGCCGTGACGAGGGCTGGCGGGCAGACCTCCCACGGGTCGCACGTTCCAGTCGGCACGGCGTGAGATCCGGTCGTCGCGGTTGCTGCTCGCGATCTCGTCCCCGGTCGTGACGAACGCGCGGTAGCCGCCCGATCCGTAGTTGTCGACGAGGAACACGTAGCCGTCGTCGTCGGCGGTGTTGTTCGGGTCTCCCGCGTTCAGCTTGACGATCTGGGGCCCCTCGCCCGCCTGGCCGGTCTCCAGCCCCGTCATGTGCGTGTCGATCAGCTGCCACCCCGTCTCAGGGTCGGCATTCCAGTCGGAGCGGGTGGTCTTCGCGGTGAGCACCTTCGAGCGTTCGAGGAAGATGTCCTTGCCCGCCTCGAGCCCGTCGGCGGCTCCGCCGTCCTCGTTCTTGGTGAACCGGTAGTAGTAGTCGCCGATCTTCTGCACCGTGGAGTCGATCCGCGCGTAACCGGTGTTCTGCCACTCGGCGGGCGGGTACGTGAAGGTGCGGAAGTCACGCGTGAGCACGGTGAACACCCGGGCGTGGAGGTTGTCGCTGTTCGTCTTGGACGCGTCCGAGTACAGCCGCGACGAGAAGTGCACGACGTACGACTGCAGGGCATCGTCCCAGTACGCCTCCGGCGCCCACGTCATGCCGGCGGCCGGCTGGTTGACGGTGATCCCGGTGTTCGCGTCGTTGGTGCGCTTCCAGTGCACCATGTCGGTCGACTCCCACACCTCGATCTTCAGGCTGCCCTCGGACTGTGCCGGGCCCCATCCGGTACCGCAGCTGATGCAGAGGTCAGTGGCGACCATGTAGTACTTGTCGCCGTCCTTCGAGCGCAGCACGTACGGGTCGCGCAGGCCCTTCGTGTCGGTCGTCGAGGTGATGACGGGATTTCCGCCGTTGACGGCCGAGAAGGTGAAGAAGTCGTTCCCGCTGGTCGCCGCCTGGTAGATCTTCTCGTCGCCGTCGGACTTGAAGTACGCGGCCGCGTAGCCGGCGTCCGGCGCCCAGCGGCCGTGCTCGGCGACGGTGACCTGGAAGGTGCGCTCGGCCGAGCGGCCGTTCAGCGTGGCGGTCGCGGTCAGCGTGACGCTGCGATCGCCCGCGCCGTAGGCCGGCCGGGTGACGATGCCGCCACCCGCGAACGGGTCCGCCGAGCCCGCCGCCGGCGCCGTGTAGGCCGGATCCGTTCCCGTCACCAGAGCGGGGTCGGACGAGGTCCAGGAGATGGCGGCGCCGTTGACCGCGCCTTTGGTCGCCAGCGGCAGGTTCTCCGTGGTGCGCGTCGCCAGCACGATCGCGTCGAGATCGCTCGCCACGGACGGCGCGACGACGGTGACCTCGAACGTCAGCGTGCCCAGCGAGCTCGTGGCCGTGAGCGTCACCGGAGTGTCCTGGGTGACGGTGCGCGAGACGACCCCGGTGGTGGACACCGTCTGCGGCGAAGAGGACGCCCACGTCAGCGCGACACCGTTGACCGTGCTCGCGAGCGTCAGGTTCGTGGACACCCGCTCGAGCGACGGGTTCGCCCCCAGCATGGTGGCGAGCACGTCACCGCGCAGCAGCGCTGCGGTGGCCGAGCTCTTCTCCTGGGCGCTGGGCATGCTGGCGCGCACGTCGTCCGCGCTGAGGGCTGCGTCCCAGAACTTCACGTCGGAGACGTCGGCGCGCAGCAGCGCGTCCCCCTGATAGAGGGAGCGTCCGAGGTACCCGAGGATGTTGCCGCTCGGGATGATGGAGCTCAGCGAGCGGGTGTGCGTGAGGGTCGAGATCACTGCCCCGTCGCGATAGAGCGTGAGCGTGTTGCCCTGACCCACCATGGTGAGGGTCGTGAACCCGGGATTCAGACCGCCGCCGGCCGGCATCCGTGTCTCGCCGTTGTCGCTCCCGGACTTCACCCTGATCGCGGCGAGCGCCTGGTTGACGTAGCCGCCCTGCGATGAACGCGGACTCAAGAAGATGTGATTCCCGAGCTGCGTCGTGTTCCACGGGCCCACCCCGTCGCCGATGACCCAGCCGAAATGGTTGGCCGAGGTCTGGGTGGCGACGGTGTACTCGACCGTGAAGTCGTTGTCGGTGCCGGTCACGAGCCCCTTGGGCAGCGACGCGTAGCCGTCGGCGCGGAAACGGAGCACGGCGTCGCCGGCCGCATCCGCGAACGAGGCGTCGGTGAAGCCGGTGAGCGTGGCGTTGCGGCCGTTGCCCGAGACATCGATCAGGGACGAGCCCTGGTGGGACATGTCGTAGTGGGCGGTGGGAGCAGGAATGTCCGCGGCCTGCGCGGCGAGCGGGGCACCGAGACCGGTGACGGTCAGCGCCGTACCCAGCACGGATGCGGCGAACGCGCTGATCCTGCGGTGCCGGCGCGCTGGGGTGGCGGATGAGGGCGGGGAGTTTCTCGTCATCGAGAGTCCTGTTCGTCTCGAGCGATCGATCGGCGCAGCGGCCGACGTCGCATCGGATGCGGTGTTCAGTTGTGGATCCGCCCGCGTGCGGGCGCGACACGGCGTCGGGACGGACAACGCATCCGTCCCGACGCCGTGTCCGGGGTCATCTGCGACGTCTGGCCGTCAGCACCCGCTGCAGGAGCACGAAGACGAGCAGGATGCCGCCGGTGATGATCGTGAGGTACTCGGGGCGGATGGAGCCGTCCTTCGTGATGATCATCCAGAGGGTCGCGAGCACGAGAGATCCGACGACCGAGCCGAGCACGTACCCCGCTCCGCCTGTGAGCAGCGTGCCACCGATGACGACCGCCGCGATCGCGTCGAGCTCCCAGCCGATGGCCGTGACGTTCTGCGCCTTGCCGCCCACCTCCGCCGTGTAGACGACGGCCGCGAGACCCGCCAGCGCTCCGCTGATGATGTAGATCGACACCCGGGTGCGAGCGACCGGCAGACCCATCAGCTGCGCCGAGGACTCCGCGCCGCCGATGCCGTAGATCGTGCGCCCGGAGCGGGTGCGGTGCAGGAAGAAGAACGCGCCGATCACGACGAGCACCGCGATGAAGAACCCGGGCGTGAGCACGAGGTCGTTCACCTTGGGGCCGTCGATGAGCTTGAAGTCGGTCGCCAGCAGCAGGATCGGCGAGTCGTCGGGCGCCTGCACGGGCACCGTCGACAGGATCGACGCGAGACCGCGCGCCAGGAACATCATGGCAAGCGTCGCGATGAACGGCTGCACGTTGAAGTACTGGATGAGCACGCCGGAGACGAGGCCGAACAACGCACCGAAGACGATCATCAGCACGATCGCGAGCCACCCGTTCACGCCGATGTTCATCAGCATGACGCCGGCGACCGAGGTGAAGGCCACGACGGCGCCCACCGAGAGGTCGATCCCGCCGGAGAGGATGACGATCGTCATCCCGACGGCGAGGATGATCGTCGGCGCGAAGCTGACGAGCAGGCTCGACATCGTGCCCATGTGGAACACGCGCCCGTAGGCGAGCTCGGCGTAGACGAGCATGGCGATCAGCAGGAGCACCGCCGCGAGCGACGGGATCACCGACTGGCTGCGGCCCCAGATGCGGGCGAATCCGCGAGAGGGTGCCTTGTCGAGGTCGATGGACGAGGTCGAGACGGACGCGCTCACGCGACAGCCTCCTTTCGGGAACGGGTGCGCCCGAGTCGGAGCACGTAGCCCCGCACCCGCTCGGACTGCAGGAGAACCAGCACCACGATGACGATCGCCTTGAAGGCGGGCGTCGCGGCGGCCGAGATCCCGAGGAAGAGGACCGTCTTGTTGAGTGTCGCGATCAGGAGGGCCCCGACCGTGGATCCCAGGATCGAGAACTTGCCGCCGGCGAGCGACGTCCCCCCGATGACGACCGCGAGGATCGCGTCGAGCTCCATCTGGTAGCCGGTGCCCGAGACGTCCACAGTCATGACCTCCGAGACGGTGAACAGACCGCCCGTCGCCGCGAGCACACCCGAGAGGACGTACACCGCGATGAGGATGGGCCGCGGCCGGATGCCGGCGAGGCGGCTCGCGGCGGGGTTCACGCCGATGGACTCGATCATCAGACCCAGCGCCGTGCGGCGCATGATGACCGAGACGAGAACGACGATCACGATCGCCGCGACGAAGCTGATCGGCAACCCGAGTATCTGCCCGTTCGCGATCTGCCGGAAGGGCTCGTTGGTGGCGTTGGTGTTCTGGCCTCCAGTGATGACGCGGGCGATGCCGCGACCGGCCAGCATCATCACGAGGGTGCTGATGAAGGGCTGGAGCCCGATGACGGACACGAGCAGACCGTTGACGAGACCGAGGACGGCCCCCAGCAGCAGCGCGATGCCGATCGCGGACAGCATGGCACCCACCGATGTCGGCGCACCCGCTGCGGACAGGCTCTCCATCGCCGCGGCGCCGCCGACGGCCATGATCGAGCCGACCGACAGGTCGATGCCCTTGGTCGCGATGACGAAGGTCATGCCGAGGGCGATCATGATGATCGGCGCCGAGACGCGGAGGATATCGAGCAGGTTCCCCGCCAGCATCCCGGTCGTCGGGTTGATGCCGACCGACAGATAGGTGGGGTCCTTGATGACGTTGAGCGTCAGCAGCAGGACGATCCCGACGATGCCCCAGAACCAGGGCGTGCGCACGAGCGTCTTCAGGAAGGACGTCATGAGAGCTCTCCTTCGGCGAGCGCCTCGGTCTGGGCCTCGGCCTTCTCTTCCGTTTCGGCAGCGATGATCGAGACGATGCGCTCGGCCGTCACGTCGGGGCCGTTGACGACCTCGCCGATCTTGTCGTGGTCCTTGAGGATGACGATGCGCTCGGACAGGCGGACGACCTCCTCCAGCTCGGAGGAGATGAAGACGACGCCCATGCCGCCCTCGGCGAGCTCGGCGACGGTCTCCTGGATGTCGGCCTTCGCACCGACGTCGATGCCGCGCGTCGGCTCGTCGAGCAGCAGCAGCTCCGGCTCCGTGGCCAACCAGCGCCCGAGGAGGACCTTCTGCTGGTTGCCGCCCGACAGCAGCCGGATCGGCCGATCGGGGTCGTTCGGTCGCACGCTGAAGCGCTCCATGTAGGTCTTGACCAGCGCGTCGACCTCGCGAGCCGGGACGCGACGCAGCCAGCCCCGCTTCGCCTGCAGCGCGAGCATGATGTTCTCGCGGACGCTCAGGTCGCCGATGATGCCGTCATCGCGGCGGTTCTCGGTGGAGTAGGCGATCCGGTTGGCCAGACCCGCGACGGGCGAGGCGATGTTGGCCTTCTTGCCCCGGATGCGCACGGTGCCGGAGTCGGCGCGGTCGGCGCCCATGATGAGTCGGGCAAGCTCCGTGCGTCCGGCACCGAGAAGTCCCGCGAAGCCGACGACCTCGCCGCGGTGGATCTCGATGTCGGTCGGGTTCAGCGCACCCTTGCGGCCGAGACCTTCCGCGCTGTACACCGGGGTGTCGGTGCGGTCGCGTTCGTCGACCTGACGGTTGGAGCCGAGGGCGCGCAGCGCGTCCAGGTCCTTGCCGATCATCTTCGAGATGAGCTGCGTGCGGTCGAGTTCGTGGGTGAGGTACTCCCCCACGAAAGCGCCGTTGCGCAGGACCGTGATGCGATCGCTGATCGCGTACACCTGGTCGAGGAAGTGGGAGACGAAGAGGATGGCGACGCCCTGGTCGCGAAGGCTCCGGATGACACCGAAGAGCACCTCGACCTCGGCGGAGTCCAGGCTCGAGGTCGGCTCGTCGAGGATGAGCACCTTGGATTCGGTGACCATGGCGCGGCTGATGGCGACGAGCTGCTGGAGGGCGATCGAGATGGAGGCCAGCGGGGCGCGGGGGTCGAGGTGGCCGAGGCCCATGCGCGCCAGCGCCTCGGCGGCGCGGGCGTGGGTCTTGCGCCAGTTGATGCCGAGCGGGCCGCGCACCTCGTGGCCGAGCATGACGTTCTCGCCGATCGTCAGGTTCGTGCAGAGGTTGACCTCTTGGTAGACCGTCGAGATCCCCGCATCCTGCGCGGACTTGGTGCCGGTCAGGCGCCTCTCGACGCCACCTACGAGGATCGACCCGGAGTCGATCTGGTAGACACCGGTGAGCGCCTTGATCAGCGTGGACTTGCCCGCGCCGTTCTCACCCATGAGGGTGTGGACCTCTCCGGGCAGGAGTCGGAAGTCGACGGCGTCGAGCGCTTTGACGCCGGGGAATGTGATCGATGCGCCGCGGACTTCGACGATCGGGGGTGATTCGGTCATCACTGACGAGCTTCCTCGCTACGGGGCTGATGCCCTCGGGTGCCGGACAGAGAGCGGGGATCGCCCGGGGCGATCCCCGCTCTGCCTGCCGGCGCGGTTTAGTGCGGGCTCTCGGCGCTCAGAAGGCGAGGCCGTCGGCCAGCGCCTTGTCGGCCGCCTCGGGCGAGTCGAACGTGGCGCTCTTGACGATGATGGTCGAGTCGACCTTGTCGCCCGCGAGGGCCTTCTTCACGGCGTCGACAGCGTCGGTGCCGAAGAAGGGGTTGTACTGAGCGACGAAGCTCAGGTCGCCCTTGGACAGAGCCTCGAGCGCACCCTTGGTGCCGTCGATCGTGGCGATCTTCACGTCGGTGCCGGGCTTGAGGCCCGCCGCCGTCACGGCCTGCGCAGCGCCGATGCCCATCTCGTCGTTCTGAGCGAAGATGAACTGGATGTCGTTGTTGTTGGCCTTCAGGACGGTCTCGATGACCGACTTGCCCTCATCCGTCTTCCAGTTGGCGGTCTGCGCGCCGACCTTGTTCCAGCCGGACTTGCCGCCGAGCGCCTCGTCGAAGCCCTCGTTGCGCTCGTTGACGACCGACAGACCCGGGACACCCTCGAGCACGAAGTAGTTGGCGCCCTCCGGGAACGCGGTGGTCGCCCACTCGCCGACGGACTTCGCGACCTGCACGTTGTCGGGCGCGATACGGGTGACGTAGAGGTCCTCGGGAGCGTCGACACCGCGGTCGAGCAGGATGACCGGAATCTCGGCCTCCTTGGCCAGCTTGAGCGAGTCCTCCCAGCCCGACGCCTCGGTGGCGGTGAGCAGGATGACATCGACCTCGTCGTTGACGAAGGTCGAGAAGGCGTCCAGCTGCGACTTCTGGTCGCTCGGGCTGGCAGCCGGGGCGTACTTGAGCTCGAAGCCGGCGTCCTCCGTAAAGGCGTCCTTGATGGCCTGCTCGTTGGCGTTGCGCCAGCCGCCCTCGGGACCCACCGCGACGAAGCCGACGGTGGTGAGCTCGCCGCTGCCGCCGCTCGCCTCGCCGCCGGGCTCTGCGTCACCGCTCGAGCAGCCGGCCAGCCCCAGCGCGAGAGCACCCACGCCGATGAATCCCAGCATGCCCAGTGCGCGCTTGTTGTGTGCCATGTGATCTCCTCCTTGAGACTCCCCGACGCTCATCGTCGAAGAGGTGGTCCGTGTGCCCCCCAGCGGGAACGTCGGGTAGCCACATTGTGCGCGCTAACAAAGTGACTTCGCAACTCTTTCGGGGCGATTCGTTACTTTTCCGTTACCGCGAACATTTGTTGCGCATAACAACGCGTGCCAGCGACTCAGTCGCGCGGCGCGGGAGCCGTGGACGCACGCACGACCAGAAGCGGCGCGATGCGATCGTGCCGAGTGTGATCTTCGCCGTCGATGGCGGCGATCACGAGCTGCAGAGCGAGCTCCCCCAGGGCCGAGAAGTCCTGGCGGACGGTCGTCAGCGGAGGCAGGAAGTGCCGCGCATCCGGGACGTCGTCGAAGCCGATCACGCTGACGTCCTCCGGCACCCGAAGGCCCTGATCGACCAGCCCGTGCACGAGACCGAGCGCCATCTGATCGTTCGCGGCGAACACCGCCGTGGCACTGCCGGGATCGAACGCCTTCCCCACTTCGTAGCCGTAGTCCGAGGTCCAGTCGCCGATGATCGCCTCGCCCGCATCGAGTCCCGCGGCGGCCAGCGATTCACGCCAGCCCTGCTCACGCTCCCTCGCGTCGTACCAGTCCAGGGGCCCCGCGAGGTGCGCGATGCGGCGGTGACCGAGCTCGATCAGATGGTCGACCGCGAGTCGTGCGCCGCTGCGCTGGTCCACGGCCGCCGTGTGCCACACGTCGTCGGACTCGGCCTTGATGACGATCGTGGGAAGCCCCGTGCTCTTCTGCCGCAGCAGTTCGAGCGAAGATGCGCGGGGGGCGATGACGCACAGTGCGTCCACCCCCTGGGTCACGAGCTCCACGACTCCGGCGTCCAGCTGCGCGTCGTCATCGTCGTCGATGGAGAACGCGCTGATGGCATAGCCGACGTCGCGCGCTGCGGCTTCCAGGGCGCGCAGCGTGCTGTTCGGACCGAACTGCACCGGACCGTCGACCAGCACCCCGATCCGCATCGCCCGCCGCGTCGCCAGCGCCCGCGCGATCGAACTGCGGGTGTAGTTCATCTCCTCGATCGCCTTCAGCACACGCTGGCGTGTCGAGTCGCGGATGTTGGGATGGTCGTTGAGGACCCGCGAGACGGTCATATGGGACACGCCCGCATGCTTGGCGACGTCGTAGATGCTGGGCCGCTGCCAGCCTCGCGTCAGCTCTGACACGCACCGTCTCCGGAATCGGATGCGGGCGCGGTCTTCGCGCGGCGGGAGGCGGCCGCACGCAGTGCCAGCGCGGCGCCCAGCGCGAGGAGCACAGCTGCGGCCCACAGCACCGGTTCCGTCGGAGGCAGACCGCTGGCCGCCAGAGACCCGACGCCCTCGGCTCCCGAGCCGCATCCGCTCGCGCACTCGATCGGGGTGATCTGGACGCTGACGCCGATCGTCCCCGGGTCAGCGTCGACGTCGGCCGCGTGAGCGGGCATCGTCACCGCGGCAGCCGCGATCGTGCTCGCCAGTGTGGCCAGCACCGCGCCCCAGCGCTTCATGATGCTCCCACCCGGTCGGTCATCTCATTCCGTCCCTCTTCGCGCCCTCGTTGGAGCGCGTCGTCGATCATGGCGGAGATCCGCCTCCGGGAGCGTGATCGTCGCCACAGGATAGCCCAGACGACAAGACCCGCCCCCAGCAAGATCGCCAACTGCGGCCACGGTACCGCCCAGACCGCCGCGTCGGCGGAAATCGGTGCAATGGTCGCATCCGTGTCGGAGATGGTGAGAACCTCCGGCGCGAGGGTCACGGTTGCGCTCAGGAGCCCCCAGGGCCACACCTCGTCGACCTCGACCGTGATCTCGCGGCGATCACCGGGCAGCAGCTCCTGGGCCTGCTGGCCCTCCTCGGGGAAGGCGACCGTCCGACCGCCGACCGACACCGCGCCGGCAGCGACGAGGCGCGTGTTGCCCTCGTTGACCACCTCGAAGGAGACCTGCGCCTCGCCCGGGCGCAGCGGGTTCCACGACAGCCGGTAATCCCCGGCGAGCGAGTCCAGGGAGGCAGCCGGGGTGATCTCTCCCGTCACGCGGGTCAGAACCCGGAAGCCGACCCTGCTCTCGACGCCGACACTCGCCCCGCCCGCGGCGCTGCCCGCCGAAAGAACGGATGCGGTGACACCCGCCGCATAGTCACCGGGCTCCGCACGCTCGGGGACCGCAACGGAGAAGGGAACGACGACGCTCTCGCCGGCGGGAACCGTGACGGCGGCGGGCGCGGAGATCCACGTACCGGCAGCGGTCGACGCGCCCGCATCCGCGAGGATGTCGAAGCGACCGGCCGGTGTGAAGAAGCCGTCTGCGGCGGTGATCCGGAAGGTGATCTCCTGCTCGCTGAGGTTGCGCACCGCGAAGTGCTCGTCCACGCGCTCCCCCGGATCCAGCTCGTGTTCGACCGCGCGCCGCCCGTCGGCGCCCGCGGCATCCGCGGGCGTGACCGACCAGCGCACCGGGTCGTCCTCGGCCGCGGCGGCCGCGACGGGGACGAGAGGCACGAGCATGGCCGCGAGCGCGGCGACGGACACCACCGACGCCCGGATCGCGGACGGCAAGGTGAGAAGGCGTGGGAACACAGCAGTCATCCTGGGGGAAGGGGCAGAAGAGCCGTCACCGACTCCGGGAGTCCAGCGCGCTCGAGGCGAGCGCGAGGCCTCAGGACAGCTCTTCCCACAGGGTGAGCGTGATCGTGCCGGAGTAGCTGCCCGGCGTGACATCCTTCGGGGTCTTGAGCAGCAGATCGGCGGTGGCCTGCCAACTGCCGGCGGCGCTCTGCGCGTCGAAGGCCGTCGCGAGGAACTCGGCCTGCGTGAGACCGAGGTTGTTGGGGCCCTCATCCAGGACGGTGTCGACGTCGGGGCCTTCGGCCACGTCAGCGCTCTGGGTCAGCATCTTCGGCTTCCAGCCGAGGTAGCCCGGATCGATCGAGGCGTCGGGGCCCGCCGTCAGCGCACTCGCCTGGCCCGTCACGTACCAGGCGGAACCCGCGGGGATGTTGTCGCGGTCGTCGGTCACGGTCACGGTCGGCAGCGCTCCGGTGAACAGGCGCTGGTCGGGGTCGGCCGACTCCCCCTCGGTCAGCACGGCGGAGCCGGAGGCGACGCTCAACGTGAGCGCACCGGTACTGGGCAGCGCCGCGATATCGACGGTGACATCGACGTCGTCGTTGCCGATCTCGTCCGCCACGGCCGCTCCCGCGGCGCCGATGAGAAGTGCGCCGCCGACCAGGCCGACGGCGGTCCGGGCGAGAAGGCCCTTCTTCATGGTGTGTCTCCGATCTCCGGCGAGGCGGCTGCGCTGCGCCGAGCTGCAGGACGGCCGGACTCTCCGGTCGCCGGATTGCCCGAGAGGGCGGCGGTCGCGACCGCATCCTTCTCGGTGAAAGGGGTGCCCTCGCCGCGGGCGGTCGCGACGTCGGGCCGAGGGCCGGCGTGCGCAGCGAGCATCGTGCACCTTTGCTGTGACCCGACGATGGGCCACTCACTCGTTCTTCGACTTGATCACGTCGTCATCGGCCCACGCAGCAACGCTCGCAAGGGATGCGGAGCGTCGAGCGGGATGCGGATACGCGACATCGCGTGTTAGCGGTACCAATGACTTGTGCTCGATGTTAGCGCGAACGGATCGACTGTCAAGCACGGCCCGAGGCCCACTCTCTCGGCGAACGCCGAGCATCGCGGCCGCCCGTCGCCCTACTCTGGTGCGATGACGCACTCTGCCGATTCCTCCGACAGTCATAGTCCGCGCGCCCGGGTGACCCCGGGCGTCTGCCTGCACACCGAGGAGGTCGGCCGTTGAACGGCGACCTCCTTCTCAATATCTCCCTCGTCATCGTCTTCGTCCTCATCGGCGGCGTCTTCGCCGCCACGGAGATGGCGCTGGTGACCCTTCGCGAGAGCCAGGTCAACGCTCTCGCGGCCCGGGGCAAGCGCGGTCGCAAGGTCGCGGATCTCGCCCGCAACCCCAACACGTTCCTCTCGGCGGTCCAGATCGGCGTGACGGTGGCCGGTTTCGCCTCGGCCGCATACGGCGCCTCGTCGATCGCGCCGTCGGTGACGCCTTTGTTCGCGTCGCTCGGGCTCGCCGAGTCCGTCGCGGCGACCGTCGCGACGATCGTGCTGACCCTCGTGATCGCGTACCTCTCGTTGGTGCTCGGCGAGCTCGTGCCCAAGCGCCTCGCGATCCAGCGCAACGCGCAGTTCGCCTACGCCGTCGCCCCGGTCCTCGGCGGATTCGCGCGGTTCATGCGTCCCGTCATCTGGCTGCTGTCGGTGTCGACGAACGCTCTCGTGCGGCTGCTCGGCGGCGACCCGAACAAGACGGCCGACGAGCTCACCGACGAGGAGCTGCGCGACATCGTCTCCAGTCATGAGGGACTGCCGGAGGACGAGCGCCGCATCCTCGACGACGTGCTGTCGCTGCGCGACCGCCAGATCAGCGAGGTCATGCGGCCGCGCCCCGAGGTGATCGCGCTCGACGCTCATGAGTCGATCGATGAGGCCGCCGCGCGCGTCGCGGACCTGCCGCACTCGCGCTACCCCGTCATCGACACCTCGATCGACGACATCATCGGGTTCGTGCACGTGCGCGACATCTTCGACGCCGCGTCCGCATCCGGCAGCGCCGATCTCGCTTCCATCGTCCGCGAGATCTCCTATCTCCCGTCCTCCGCGCGCGTCCTGCCGACCCTCACGGGGATGCGGGCGCAGGGGCACCACATCGCGGTCGTCGTGGATGAGTACGGCGGGACCGACGGCATCGTCACGCTCGAGGATCTCGTGGAGGAGGTCGTCGGGGAGATCTTCGACGAGTACGACACGGATGCGGTATCCGAAGCGCTGAGCGCGGAGGGCGGCACGGTCGACGGTCGACTGAACCTGCAGGACTTCGAGGAGGCGACGGGCATCGCCATCCCGCGGGGCAGCGCCGACACGGTCGCCGGCTACGTGGTCGAACGGCTCGGGCGCCTCGCCCGCGTGGGCGACGTCGTGGAGATCGACGGCGCGACGATCCGGGTGAACGCGATCGATCGCCGCCGGATCAGTGAACTGCACGTGACCCGCGCGGCGGAACCCGCGCAAGAGTTCCCGAACTGATCGCCCCTGGCGGGGGACGGGGCGCCCGGCCCCCGCCAGGTGATCTACCGTTGTAGAGGCAGGATCCGCACCCGAAGCGCGCCCGCCAGGAAGGACCCCGTGAGGATCGCATCGTCATCGGACTGGCGGCAGAGCATCCCCTTCGAGACTCCGCTGCTGGTCGCCGACATCGCCCCCGGCGAGCCGGGGCGCTGCGCATCCTGCCCCGCCGACGCACCGGCGCGCGAGCGCACGGAGCTGTGGGCCGTCAAGCACCGCCATCCCAACAACCACGACGGGTTCGTGCGCTTCTACTGCGTCGAGCACCGCCCTGAGCCGCCCCGCGCATCCGCGCCCGCAGCGCCGGCGACTCGCCCGAAGCGCACCGCGGCACGCCAGGCAGCACCCACCCGCACGAGCGCAACGAAGCCCGTGGTCCCCGAGCGCGTGCGCGCCGTGTGCCCTACCTGCTTCCTCGAGGCGAACGCGAACGGCGTGTGCGGCATGTGCGGCGAGCAGATCGCCTGAACCCGCTCAGCGCACCCGCAGCGCTGAGCGTTCCACGCTGACGGCGAAGCCGGTGACCTCGCCGACCTCCTCGCCGTCGATCTCGAACGCGCACGGCTCGGACAACTCCACGCGCAGTCGCTGCCCCTGTGCATGCCGCGCAGAATCGGTGCTCGTCGCGGAACGCTCGCGATCGAACAGCCGAAGGATGCCGTTGTCCCACATCGCGGTGCGCAGCGTCTCGAGCCAGTCGCCGACGCCGGCCGCGCTCATGATCAGCACATCGAGCAGTCCGTCGTCGAGCTGGGCGTCCGGGAAGAGGGTGACCCCGCCCTGGATGGCGCCGCAGTTGCCCACGAGCAGCGTATGGGCCTCGACGCTCTGCGCAGGCTCGTCATCGAGCGCGAGACGGACATCGATCACGCTCGACGACGAGAGCGCGCGTCCCATCGCGGCCACATAGGCGAGCCACCCCGCCTTCGACTTCAGGTCGTCGTCGGTCTCCGCGAGCATCTGCGCGTCCAGACCGAATCCCACCATCACCACGAAAGCGTGACGCTCGGTGCCGCCGGCTCTGGTGAGTTCTACCCAGCCCATGTCCATCGAGCGGGACTCCGACGTCAATGCCCGACGCATCGCCGCGGGAAGACTCAGCAGTGGTACGCCCAGATTTCGTGCCAGCAGATTGCCGGTGCCGCGCGGCACGATGCCCAGGGCGGCATCCGTTCCGGCGAGGCCCTCGGCCACCGCCCGCACGGTGCCGTCGCCGCCCGCGGCGATCACCAGATCGCATCCGGCTTCCACGGCCGCGCGGGCCGGCCCCTGCCCCGGGTCCTCGGGGGTCGTCTCGAACCACTCCGGCTCGGCCTCGGCGCTGACACCGGCCCATGCGCGCGCGAGATCCTCGCGCTTCGTCTTGCTCGGGTTGTAGACGACGGCGGTGCGGGATGCGGGCATGCACACATGCTCTCACCCCGCACGCGTCGCACGGCGCCGCTTGCGACCGACACCGGAACGCTTCCCGACCCGGGCCGTGGATAACCCACAAGACGAGCCCGGCGAATACGCGACAGGAACTGTGGAACCTCGGAAATCTTGTGGTCTGACCTTTCAATTTCATCCGGAAACATGAACAATGAAGGCATGACCCGCCCCGGATACAGCGCCATCTCCAGCTACTCGCGCGTTCAGATCCTCCACGTTCTGCAAAAGCGCGGACAGCGCACCGTCGCCGAGCTGTGCGAGGCGACGGATCTGCACCCGAACACGGTTCGCGAGCACCTTCAGCGCCTGCTCGACGGCGGTTACATCGTGGCCGAAACCGAGCACCGGACGACGCGCGGCCGCCCGCGCGTTCTTTACAGCACCACGTCCGACCGCCGGGGCATCAGCGTCATCTCGCAGCGCAAGGTCCGCGAGGCGGCGCAGCGGGGCGACCTCATGCGCCGCATCATGCCGTGGACGAACGTGACGGACGCCGGGCTCACCCCGGATGCGGTGCACCAGATCGACGCCCTCGTCGAGGACCTCGGCGATGCCGGCTTCGATCCCATCGTCGACGAGGCCGAGCTCACGGTCGATATCTCCCCCTGCCCCAACGCGGGCGCGGATCCCGACCACCGCGAGACGCTCTGCGATGTGCACCTGGGACTGATGGACGGTGTGCTCGCGGAAGCCGGCGGCCCGCTTCGTGTGGACAAGATGGCCGCGTCGTGCGACCCGCGCAACTGCGTCGTCAAGCTGATGCTCGCGCAGCGGGTGCCGCTACCGGCATGAACGGGCGGCCCTCAGCCGCCGATCGCGTTCATTCCTCGCGACGGCTGCAGGAACGAGGGGTCGTCGATGGCGTGCCCCGCGAGCTTGCCCGCGATGCACGAGCGGAGCATGGCGTCCACCTGCATATCGGAGGCACCCCCGCGCAGGAGGGGCACGAGGTCGTATTCGGTCGTGGAGAACAGGCAGTTGCGCAGCTGCCCGTCGGCGGTCAACCGCATCCGGTCGCAGTCGCCGCAGAACGGCGCCGTGACCGACGCGATGACGCCGACCGTGTGGGGGCCGCCGTCAAGAGCCCAGCGCTCGGCGGGCGCGCCGCCGCGTCCCGGCACAGGGGTCAACTCCCACCGGCGACCGAGAGCCTCAAGGATCTCCTCGCGAGTGACCATCTGCGAGCGGTCCCAGGTATGACCGGCATCCAACGGCATCTGCTCGATGAAGCGCATCTGTGCGTCGTGCGCGAGGGCGAACTCCACCAGGTCGACCAGTTCATCGTCGTTCACCCCGCGCATCGCGACGGCGTTGAGCTTGAGCGGGCGGAGTCCGGACGCGGCGGCGGCGCCGATCGCTTCGCGCACCTCCTCGAGACGGTCGCGACGCGTGAGCTCGGCGAAGCGATCGCGCCGCAACGTGTCGATGGAGATGTTCAGCCGACTGAGCCCCGCCTCGACGAGGGCAGGCAACAGCTCGGGCAGACGGATCCCGTTGGTCGTCATCGCGATCGCGACCGGTCCCTCGGGGGATTCGATGCGCGCCAGACGCGCCACGACGTCCACGATGTCGCGGCGCAGCAGCGGCTCACCGCCGGTCAGGCGGAAGGTACTGATCCCGTCGGCGGCGGCGATGCGGGCGACGCGTTCGATCTCGTCGGTCGTCAGGATGCTGTTGCGTGCGAGCCACTCGTTGCCCTGTTCCGGCATGCAGTACGTGCAGCGCAACGAGCACCGGTCGGTCAGCGAGATGCGAAGGTCCCGGTGCACCCGGCCGAACTGGTCGACGAGCGGATCCCCCTGTCGCTGCTGACCCGGATCCGCGGGCGGCGTGCGGCGCAGCTGGAGCGGAACCGCCGTCATCCTCTGACCTCCGCCGCTCGATCGCCCATGACACGAGGGTACGTGCCGTGCCCGGACACCCGGCGCGGATCGGCGTGGAAATTGCTCGTCATTATTCACGGCCGCCCCCTGCGGCCATCTCATTTCGAACTGCGACACTGTGCCGCAACCTCTGATCCGGCCGGTCCCGCGGCCAGGAGTCGAGGCAAGGGCTCTGAAGGGGACGCTCATGGATTTTCTTGATCCGCTCGCGCTCGCGCGCTGGCAATTCGGTCTGACCACGCTGTACCACTATCTGTTCGTGCCGCTGACGCTGGGCATGGGCCTGATCGTCGCGATCTTCCAGACCTGGTGGGTGCGCACGGGCGAGACGAAGTGGCTCCAGCTCACACGCCTGTTCGGCAAGATCTTCCTCATCAACTTCGCCATGGGTGTGGTGACCGGCATCGTGCAGGAGTTCCAGTTCGGCATGAACTGGTCGGCGTACTCACGCTTCGTCGGCGACGTGTTCGGGGCTCCCCTCGCGTTCGAAGGCCTGCTCGCCTTCTTCTTCGAGGCGACCTTCATCGGGTTGTGGATCTTCGGGTGGGACCGCCTCTCCAAGCGCGTGCACCTCGCCACGATCTGGTGCGCCTGGATCGGCGCGACGATGTCGGCGTACTTCATCCTCGCCGCCAACTCCTTCATGCAGAACCCCGTCGGCTACACGATGTCGCCCGACGGCACCCGCGCCGAGATGACGGACTTCTTCGCGGTGCTCACCAACCGCGTCGTGCTCGCAACCTTCCCGCACACCATGTTCGCGGCCATCATGTTCGCCGCCACCGTCGTGGTCGCCGTGGCCGCCTGGCATCTGGCACGCGGGCAGCACTTCGAGGCGATGCGCCCCGCCCTGCGGTTCGGGATGTGGACGGTAATCATCTCGTTCGCCGGCACCGCCATCTCCGGCGACCTGCTGGGCCTGCAAATGGTCGCGACCCAGCCGATGAAGATGGCGGCAGCGGAGGCGCTGTACAACACGGCCTGCGGCGCGGACGCGTCGTTCTCGATCTTCTCGCTCGGCACCCCCGACGGGACGAGCGAGATCTGGTCGTTGCGTGTGCCGTACCTGCTGTCGTTCCTGTCCACCCACACGCTCGACGGCTGCGTGGAGGGCATCAACAACCTGAACGCCGAGTACACCCAGAACTGGCCCGTGTTCGCCGACCAGCTGGGCGGCGAACTGCCCTTCGCCCCCACCATCTGGATCACCTACTGGTCCTTCCGCTGGATGATCGGCTTCGGCGGTCTCGCGGCCGTGATCTCCGTGGTCGGTCTGTGGCTGACCCGCAAGAACGCCAAGCGCGCCGTCCCGCAGTGGGCGTGGCGCGTGGCGATCTGGTCGGCACCGCTGCCCATGTTCGGCAGCCTCGTCGGGTGGCTCTTCACCGAGATGGGGCGTCAGCCGTGGATCGTGTTCGGTCTCATGCTGACCCAGGACGGTGTCTCACCCAGCGTTCCGGGATGGAACGTGCTGATCTCCCTGATCGCGTTCACTCTCACCTACGCGGCCCTGGCCGTCGTGGAGTTCGGCCTCATCCTGAAGGCCGCGCGGAAGGGGCCCGAACCGATCCCCGAACCCGGGGACGGCGAGAGCGCCGACGACGATGCCCACCGCATGACCACGGTCTACTGAGGAGCTCGCCATGGATCTCGCATACCTCTGGTTCTTCATCGTCGGCGTGCTGTTCGTCGGATACTTCGTGCTCGACGGCTTCGACTTCGGCGTCGGGATGTCCCTGCCGTTCCTCGGCAAGGACGACATCGGCAGACGGCAGATCATCAACACGATCGGCCCCGTCTGGGATCTCAATGAGACGTGGGTCATCGTCGCCGGCGCGTGCCTGTTCGCCGCCTTCCCGGAGTGGTACGCCACCCTGTTCAGCGGGTTCTACCTGCCGCTGCTGCTCATCCTTCTCGCTCTCATCGCCCGCGGTGTCTCGTTCGAATACCGGCACCAGCGCGACTCGCTGCGGTGGAAGAAGGGCTTCGACACGATGATCGTCGTCGGCTCCGCTCTTCCGGCACTGCTGTGGGGCGTGGCCGTCGCGAACATCGTGCAGGGCGTGCCGCTGGACGCGCACCACGAGTTCACCGGTTCGCTGCTGACGCTTCTGAACCCGTACGGCCTGCTCGGCGGTGTCACGACGCTGCTGCTGTTCTTCACCCACGGCGTCTACTTCGTCGCCCTGAAGACCGACGGTCAGGTTCGCGCCGACGCCCGCAAGCTCGCGCGCACCTCGGGCCTGCTGACCATCGTGGTCGCCGCGGCATTCCTCGGCTGGACCGTCGTGAACGCGATGGGAGCCCAGGCTCCCGCCCTGCCGCTCGTGATCGTCTGCGCCGCCCTCGCGGCCGTGCTGCTGATCGCCTCCGTCCTGGCCAACGCGACAGATCGCGAGGGATGGGCGTTCGCGTTCGGCGCGGGTACCGTCGCGTTCGCCGTGCTGACGCTCTGGCTCGCGCTCTTCCCGAACGTCATGCCCTCCACGACAGACCCGGCGGGCACCCTGACGATCGAGAACGCCTCGAGCACCGACTACACCCTCACGATCATGACCTGGGCCGCGGTGGTGTTCCTGCCGCTCGTGCTGCTCTACCAGGGCTGGACGTACTGGATCTTCCGCAAGCGCGTCATGCGCTCGCGGATCGAGAAGGCTGCGGCCGTCGTCCACTGACTGCCGTCATCCGTTCCTCCCCTTCGGAGCGGATGACGGCATACCCCCGTCGGACCGGCGGATGCACACGAGCATCGGCCGGTCCGACGGCACATGAGGCAGGATCGAAGAGTGAGTACGGACGCCGCCACCCGCGCGTCGGGCAGTAATCGCCCGATCGATCCGCGGCTGCTGCGATACAGCTCCGCGTCGCGCCACTTCCTGCTGATCACCGCCGCGATCGTGCTCGCACAGACCGGCGTGATCATCGGTTTCGCGTGGCTGTTGACGACCGCGCTGGTCGGCGCGATCGCCGGCGAGCCCGTCGAGACACTGCTTCCGGCGCTCGGCGGCGCCGCGGCGCTCGCGCTCCTGCGGGGGCTGCTCATCGCCGCATCCGAGCGCACCTCGGCGCTGGGGGCCGCCCGGGCATCGCTCCAGCTGCGTGCAGCCCTGGTGAGCGCGGTCGACCGGCTCGGGCCCGCATGGCTGTCCCGCCGCAACAGCGCGGCGCTCGCGGTCACGGCGGGCCATGGTCTCGAGGCGCTCGACGCCTACTTCGGCCGCTACTTGCCGCAGCTGGTCGCGACTGCGATCACGATGCCCGTCCTGATCGTCACGATCCTCGTTTCGGATCCGCTCTCAGGCCTCATCGTCGTGCTCACGATGCCCCTCATCCCGCTGTTCATGGTGCTGATCGGCCTCGCCACCCAGACTGTGCAGCGCCGCCAGTACGGCACCCTGCAGCATCTTGCATCCCGCTTCGCGGACACCGTGGCGGGCCTCGGAACGCTGAAGGTCTTCGGCCGCCAGCATCGCGCCGCGCGCAGCATCGAAACGGTCACCGCCGACTACAAACGCGAGACGATGGCGGTGCTGCGCGTCTCGTTCCTGTCGGGGTTCGCGCTCGAGTTCTTGGCGTCCATCTCCGTCGCGATCATCGCCGTCGAGATCGGGTTCCGACTGCTGGGCGGTCAGATGCCGCTGCTGGTGGGTCTGTTCGTTCTCCTGCTCGCGCCCGAGGCGTACCTGCCGCTGCGGCAGGTGGGCGTGCAGTTCCACGCCGCCGCCGAGGGCGTCGCCGCAACCGACGAGATCTTCCAGACCCTGGACGACGCCCGGGCCCTGACGCCGTCCGCAGGCGCCGGCGCCGCGGCAGTGCCAGTACCGACCGATGCACCTCTGCTGCGCCTGCGCGAGCTGCGTGTGCCGCGCGGCGACCGGGTGATCGGCCCGATCGACCTGGATCTGTCGCCCGGAGAGGTCGTGCTGCTGGAGGGCCCCAGCGGCGCCGGCAAGTCCAGCATCCTCGCCGCTCTCCTCGGCTTCGCCGACTACACGGGTCACCTCGAGGTCGCGGGCACCCCGGCGACGGATGCGGCCGCGCGCGGCATCCTGGCGTGGGCGGGTCAGCGGCCGGGACTGGTGACCGGGACCGTGGCCGAGAACGTGGCCCTGGGCGACGACCACCCCGACGAGGAGCTCGTGGCGCGATGCCTCGCCGACGCGGTCGCGGATGTCGACGGCGCCGTGGCGCTCGGCGTGTCCGGGGCAGGGCTCTCGGGCGGCCAGGCGCAACGTGTCGCGGTGGCACGCGCCCTGTACCGGATGCGGCGCCGCGGGACACCCGTGCTCGCACTCGACGAGCCGACGAGCGCCCTCGACGCGCGCACCGAGGCGGAGCTCTGGCAGACCGTGCGCCGCGCGGCCGACACCGAAGGCGCGGCGGTCCTGCTGGTCTCGCATAGGCCGACGGCGCGGATGATCGCCGACCGCGTGGTCGCCGTGTCGTCCGCCGCCGCTCTCGGCTCGGCGGGACAGGGAGGCACGGCGTGAGAACCTCGGACGTCCTGCGGTCGGCGCAGCCCCCGCTGCGCAGCTTCTGGTGGGCGCTCGCGGCCGGAACGGGAACCGCCGTCAGTGCGATCGCTCTGCTCGCGGCCAGCGCCTGGCTCATCACGCGCTCCGCCGAGCAACCGGCGGTCATGTACATCACCGCGGTCGTGGTGGCCGTGCGCGCGTTCGCTCTCGGCCGCGGCGTCTTCCGTTATCTCGAGCGTCTGAGTGGACACGACGCCGCGCTCGGACGTCTCGCCACCGTGCGCGCGGACCTCGTGCGGCGAATCGTGCCGCTCGCCCCCGATGGCCTGGGCACGACCCGCCGCGGGGCCCTGCTGTCCCGCCTGGTCGACGACGTCGACGAACTGCAGAACCTCCCCCTGCGCGTCGTCATGCCGCTCGCCACAGCGACCCTCGCCTCGGTCGCGAGCGTCGTGTTCGCGGCCTTCCTGCAGCCGATCGCGGCCGCCGTCCTCGCCGTGTGCCTCGCGGCGGCGTTCGCGCTGGCGGCGTGGGTGGGCTGGCGCGCCGGCGCACGCGCGGAAAGCCGCATCGCTCCCCTGCGCTCCCACCTCTCCGACGCCCTTCTCGACCAGCTGACGACCCTCGACGTGCTCACCGCGTTCGACGCCACGGATGCCGCCCGCACCCGCATCCGCCGCGCCGACGAGCAGCTTCGCCAGGCCACGGTGCGCCGCGCGGGCGCGCAGGGACTCACCTCCGGCGCCGTATCGCTCGTCGCCGGCGTCGCTTCACTCGCGACCCTTCTCGCCTGCGCCGCTCTGCTCGGGCAGGGCGGTTTCGACGGACCCGCCCTGGCCGTCGTCGTCCTCCTGCCGATGGCGGTGTTCGAGGTCTTCGGGACGGTGCCGCTGGCCCTCGCCGCGTGGCGCCAGGTGCGCACGGCTGCCGAGCGCGTGGCCGAGACCGTGCCCGACGAGGTGCCCGTGGGACTCCCCCGCGACGAGCCGGCCGCCACCGGGGACGCCCCGCCGCTCGGCGACGGACTGCGCCTGTCGGGAGTCTCGGCGCGCTGGCCCGACCGCCTCGACACGCGCACATTCCGGGACGAGGGGGCATCCGCATCCATCGACGATTCCGGCCGACTGACAGGCATCGACCTCCACGTGCGCCCCGGCGAGCGCGTGCTCGTGACGGGCCCCAGCGGTGCGGGCAAGACGACTCTCGCGCACGTTCTCGTGCGTTTCCTCGACTACGAGGGGTCCTACCTCATCGGAGGCAGGGAAGTGCGCGAGATCTCCGGCGACGACCTGCGCCGCACGATCGGCCTCTGCGAGCAGTCCCCCTACCTCTTCGACGAGACGCTCCGGCAGAACCTGCTCTTCGCCCGCGAGAGCGCGGACGACGCGGACCTCTGGGACGTGCTGGAGCGCGTCGGGCTCGCCGAGTGGGCACGCGAGCGCGGCGGCCTCGACGCCGACCTCGGCGAACGCGGTGGTCTCGTGTCCGGTGGGCAGGCGCAGCGGATCGCGCTCGCACGCGCCTTGCTCGCGCGGTTCCCGGTGCTCGTGCTCGACGAGCCGACCGCGGGCGTGGATCCCGCGGCCTCGGATCGCCTGCTGCGCGACCTGCTCGGCGCCGTCGAGGCCGATCGTGCCGTCGTTCTGATCTCGCACGTCGCGCCGCCGGACGGGCTGGTGGACCGCGAAGTGCGCCTCGAGAACGGCCGGCTCGCCGCATCCGCCTGACTCAGAGATCAAGGGTGAACAGCTGGGCCCCCTCGGGCGACGCGGCGCGCGCAAATCCCAGACGGTCGTAGAACGCCAGCGCTCCGACGTTGCGTGCGTCCGCGCCCAGGTGCAGCCCGCGCACGCCGCGCTCGCGCAGCGCCTCGATGAGCGTTGCGACCAGGCGCCGCCCTATGCCCTGCCCCTGCAACACGGGCAGCAGATCGATGTGCAGGTGCGCGGGGTGCGTCGCCCGGAGGGCGCTGCTCTCGGTGCGCGCATCCGCTTCGCGGACGATCGCCCACTGCCTGGCGTTGGCGTCCGGATGCGCGTATCGCGCCCGCTGAGCCGGCCACCAGCGCTCAGCGAACCAGGCGTCGAAGGCGATCGTGTCATCGGTTGCGACGATGTAGCCCGCCGGGCGGCCTTCTGCATCCTCCGCGACGAAGGCGAGGTCGGGATGCCGCTCCAGGTAGGGCAAGAGGTACAGGTCGGCCCAGAGGCCGTCGTCGGTCAGGATCCCCGCGCCGTCGGAGCCGGCGGCCGCCGTTGCGAGACAGACCGCCGCCAGAGCGTCTTCATCACCCGGACGGAACGGACGGATGACTCCCATGCGCCGAGCGTACCTTCCCCTTGTGCGCCCCGCGGGCAGGGAGCTCCGGTCCTCCGAGCGCGCATCGGTTTGCCGAGCGAGCGCTCAATTGGGTGCTCACTCGACGAACGAGTACTCGCTCGGCGGAGGAGCCGGATCAGGCGGGGAGGATGCGCACGCGCTCGGGGTCCACGGAGAGGGCGACCCGTGCACCCGCCGACAGACCGCGCGCTGCGAGCTCGTCGAGTGAGACGTCAACCGCGATCCCGCCTGTCGCGGTGTGCACACGCGCGCCCGCGATCGTGGGTTCGACGCGCACCACGCGGGTCGACCACGACCCGGGCTCACCGTCGCCCACGATGTGCACGTCCCCGGGTCGGAAGATCGCGGCCCCGACCGGCGCCCCATGAAGGTCGCCGCGCCCCGCGATCCGCACCCCGTCCACCACGACTCCGCCGGATGCGGGGGTGCCGACCACCCGATTGAGTCCGGCCAGCGAGGCGACGAACGCCGTCGCCGGCGCGCCGAGCACGTCACGCACCGCACCCTCCTGGGTGAGCCGGCCCGCCTCGATGACCGCGACGCGATCAGCGAAGGCGACCGCATCCACGGCGTCGTGCGTCACCAGCACGCACGTGCGCCCCGCGAGGTGCTCCGACAGGAGGGCACGGATGCCGTCGGCCGTCACCGGATCGAGCGAGGTCAGCGGCTCGTCGAGCAGCACGAGCCGAGGGGATGCGGCGAGCGCACGCGCGATCGCGACCCGCTGCTGCTGCCCGCCGGACAGGTCAGCGGGCCGCCTTTCTCCCGCATCCGCCAGCCCCACTCGCACCAGCCACTCCTCCGCCAGCGACCGCGCGACGCGAGCGGGTGTGCCGGCTGCGCGGGGCCCGAACGCCACGTTCTCACGCGCGCTCAGGTGCGGGAAAAGGTGGGGATCCTGCCCGAGCAGCACGGTTCCCCGCCGCGCGGCGGCGAGCTGGAAGCGCGGAGTCGAGACCTCGTCCGCATCGAGGACGATCCGCCCGCCGCTCAGCGGCACGAGACCGGCGACCGCATCCAGCAGCGTGGACTTGCCGGCACCGCTCGGACCCATGATCGCCACCGTCTCGCCCGGCGCGACAGACAGCGCGACGTCCAGGTCGAACCCCGGCCGCGAGACGTGGATGCGGGCCTGCACCGCGGTCACCGCACGGCCCCCGGTCGCCAGGCCCGGACGAGAAGCAGAACGAGAACCGCGGTGGCCAGCAGCAACAGCGAGAGCGCGACGGCGGTGTTCTGAGACACACCGGCCCCGTTGAACGCCGTGTAGATCGCCAGCGGCATGGTCTGGGTCACTCCCGGGGCATTGCCGGCGAACAGCGCCGTCGCGCCGAACTCGCCGATCGCCCGCGCGAAGCACAGCACGATGCCGGCGACGAGCCCGGGAGCGGCGAGCGGAAGGGTGACGCGGCGCAGCACCGTCCACCGACCGGCGCCCAGGGACGCGGCGGCGCGTTCGTAGCCCGTTCCGATGGCGCGCAACGACCCCTCCACCGCGAGCACGAGGAATGGCAGCGCGACGAAGACCTGCGCCATGACGACAGCCGCAGTCGTGAACGGCACCCGCACCCCGATCGCGCCGAGGGCGTCGCCGAGCGCCCCGTTGCGCCCGAAGAGGTACAGCAGCGCGACACCACCGACCATCGGCGGCAGCACGAGGGGTACCGTCACGAGGGCGCGCAGCACGGCGGCGACGCGGGGCGTCGCGCGGGCGATCAGCAGCGCGAGCGGAACGCCGACGACGACGCAGACGGTTGTGGCGAGAGCCCCCGTGCCCAGCGACAGCGTGAGCGCGCTCAGCGCGGAGGGGGACGTGATGTCGGACGCGAAGCTCGACCACTCCACGCGGGCGACGAGTGCGAGCAGCGGCAGCAGCAGGAACGCGAGCCCTATCGTCGCGGGGATCGCGAGGGAACGCGGCAGGTGGCCGCGCGGGGTGCCGCTCACGGTGCGCCGAAGCCGTGCGAAGCGAGGATCTGCTGGCCGTGCTCACCGCGTACGTAGGCCACGAAGGCCGCGGCGGCGGCCGCATCCGGCGCATCCTTCAGCGCGACGATCGGGTACCGGTTGACGACGGCTTCCGCTCCCTCGGGCGTGAGCGACTCCACGTCGTCACGGCCCTTCACGTCGGTCGCGTAGACCAGGCCTGCGTCGGCCTCGCCGGCGGCGACCTTCGTCAGCACCGCGGTCACGTTCTGCTCCTGGCTGACCGGGGTGACGGTGATCCCCGCCGCGCTCAGCAGTTTCTGGGATGCGGCGCCGCACGGCACCTCCGGAGCGCACAGGACGACGGTCGCGCCGGGCTTCGCGAGATCTGCAAGCGAATCGATGCCGGCAGGGTTGCCCTCCGGCACCGCGATCACGAGCGTGTTGGTGGCGAACACCTGCGGACCTTCGGCGAGCCCCGCATCCACCACCTTGTCCATGTTGTTCTCGTCCGCCGAGGCGAACACGTCAACGGGCGCGCCGCCGATGATCTGTGTCGCGAGGGTCGAGGAGCCGTCGTACGAGATGGGCTGGATCTGCACGCCCGGGTACTCCGCCTCGAAGCTCTGAGCGATCTCGTCGAACGCGGAGCTCAGGGATGCGGCTGCGGAGATCGTGAGCGTTCCGGTCACCTCGGACGCGCCCGTTGAGCTGGATCCGGGCGCCGGGGTCGCTCCGGAGCACCCGGCGAGCAGGAGGGCACCGGCGGCGGCGAAGCCGATGAGCGAGAAGCGGCGAGCGGGCATGTCAGTCCTTCGGGGTCTCGACGATGACGGTCGTCGCCTTGACGACGGCGACGGCGAGAGACCCGGGCTCGAGTGCGAGGTCTCTCGCGGATTCGGCCGTCATGAGCGAGACGACGCGGTGCGGGCCTGCCTGGATGTCAACCTGGGCCATCACCCCGTCGATCTGCACCCGGTTGACGAGACCCACGAAACGGTTGCGAGCACTCGAGAGCACGTCGCTCGGATCCTCGGATGCGGCCGCCAGTTCGCTCGCGCGCACGGCGAGCGCGGCGCCGGGGATCTCGACCGGGGTGGCATCGGTCGTCGGCAGGATGCCCTGGTCGATCCATCGCCGGATCGTGTCGTCGCTGACGCCGAGCAGCCGAGCCGCGTGAGACACCTTGAAGGAGTGCATACATCCGACAATAGCCGCATACGCGGTCCACCGGCCTGGATTCTGCCGCATCCGCGGATCACCCGGCCCGCCCGATGCCGCGGAAGCCTCTCGGATCGGAAGCGACGCGAATATCCTGAGCACATGCCCGACGAGTCGGTGATCCTCCCCTCCCCGTGGGGCGACTTCTCGCGGGATTCCGTGACGTCGATCGACGGCGAGGCCAGGGTCTTCCAGCGGTTCTCGGTCGCCGGTGACCCCCACCTCACGCTCGAGACCGGCGACGCGAGGATCGCTACGGGGCTTCTGAGCCGCCTCGAGGCGTTCCTGTCGCGTCGCGCGCAGTGGGACCGGACAGCAACCGACGCGGTGGTCCTCGAGTTCAGTTCCGAGGCCCCGACGCAGGACGAACTCGACGAGGCGGCCGACGACCTCGAAGCCGAGCAGATCGTGATCTTCCCCGACGGCGCCGTCGCGGTTCACTTCACCGACACGTGCGGTCGACACTTCCTGGACGGATACTGGCCCGCCGTTCATTTCGGCGCCGACGACGCCGTCATGAAGGTGACCGTCGAGTCCTGAGGATGCGGATTCGCGCATAACCCCGGTGTTCGCCGGATCCGATGCCCGCCGCCCACGGATACCCTGGGGGCATGCCCCTGCCCGCGCTCGTCGAGCCGGTTGCCGCGCTGTCGGACTCCGAGCGCGCGCGCACCGCGCGCCATGCCGTTCTCGCCGGGTTCGGTGAACTCGGCCAACGCCGTCTCGCGGCCGGACGCGTCGCCGTCATCGGCGTCGGGGGGCTCGGCTCTCCGGTCGTGCTCGCACTGGCCGCCGCCGGCGTGGGCGAGCTCGTCGTCATCGACGACGACGAGGTCGAACTCACCAACCTGCAGCGTCAGGTGCTCCACCGCGTCAAGGATGTCGGTGCCCCCAAGATCGACAGCGCCCGTCGCGCCGCCGCGGACCTGGGCTCGGCGACGGTCGTCACCGGCATCCGTGCGCGCATCGACGACACCAACGCCGACGACCTCCTCGCGACCGCCCACCTGGTCATCGACGGCAGCGACACCTTCGCCACCCGTGCGGCCGTCGCCGCCGCGTGCGAACGCCGCGGCATCCCGCTCGTGTGGGGAACCGTGCAAGAGTTCGCGGGCCAGGTGACCGTCTTCTGGTCGGCACCGCCGAACGACGTCGCCCCTGTCGTGCTGGCAGATCTGTACCCGCCGGAGACGGTGGGCGAAGTCCCGTCCTGTTCCCAGGTGGGCGTCCTCGGGGCCCTGTGCGTGCAGGTCGGCGGAGCGCTCGCGATCGAGGCTGTCAAGCTCATCACCGGCATCGGCGAGCCGTTGCTGGGCCGCATCCTTCTCATCGACGCCCTCACCGCCCGCGTGCGCGAGCTCCCCCTGCGCCCGAGCGCACAGAGCCCGACGCCGGCACCCGATCCGCTCCCGGAGATCCCCGAGATCGACACGGTTGAGTTCGACGCGCGCCGGGCCGCCGGCCTCGCGGTGCTGGATGTGCGCGAGCCGGAAGAGACAGAACTGGGAACCGTTCCCGGCGCTCGACTCGTGCCGTTGGCCGCGGTCCTGGAGAATCCCGCTGCGCTCGGCGCCGGGCCCTATGCGGTGGTCTGCAAGGCCGGGATGCGGGCGCACCGCGCCGCCCGCGCCCTCGCGGCAGCGGGAGCCGACGTGGTGGTGCTGGCGGGCGGCATGGATGCGTGGACCGGAGGGCGCGCATGAGCATCCGCACCGTCGAGGAACAGCTCGCTCTCGTGCTCGCCGAGGTGGCGACGCTACCCTCCGAACGGGTCGCGACCGCGGCCGCGGCTGGTCGCACGACCGCCGCCCCGGTGCGCGCCGGCGTCGACATCCCGGTGTTCGAGAACTCCGCGATGGACGGTTTCGCGGTGCGCTTCGCCGACGTCCGTGCCGCCACGGATGCCGCACCGAGCCGGTTGCGCGTCGTCGCCGACCTTCCTGCCGGCACAGCCTTCGACCCCGATCTGGGTCCCGGCGAAGCCGCGCGCATCATGACCGGCTCTCCCGTGCCCACCGCTGCCGACACGGTCGTGCCGTTCGAGCACACCGAGGGCGGACTCGACGATTCGCTGGACGAGATCGCCGTGCTCGTTCCTCCGCCGGCACCCGGCGCTCACGTGAGACGACGCGCCTCCGACCTCTCGGCCGGGGATGTGGTGATCGATGCCGGCGTGCTGCTGGGTCCGCTGCAGATCGCGGCGGCCGCGGCGGCGGGGGTCGGCGAGCTCGAGGTGACGCGAGTCCCCCGCGTCGCCGTGATCTCGACCGGTGACGAGCTCGTGGCTCCCGGGCTTCCGCTTCGACGCGGACAGATCCCCGAGTCGAACAGCATCCTGCTGGCCGGCCTCGCCGCAGCCGCGGGCGCCGATGTCGTCCTCCGCGCAAGCGTCGACGACACGGACGCGTCGCTGCTCGCGGTGCTTCGCGACGCGCAGGATGCCGGCGCGGACGTCGTGATCACCTCCGGCGGCGTCAGCGCGGGCGCGTACGAGGTCGTCAAGAACGCCCTGAGCGGCGATATCGCCTTCCCGAAGGTCGCGATGCAGCCCGGTAAGCCGCAGGGTTTCGGACGCCTCGCCGCAGGTCCTCTCCTGTTCGCGCTGCCGGGCAACCCCGTCTCGTCCGCCGTGTCGTTCGAGGTGTTCGTGCGCCCGGCTCTGATGCGGATGCTGGGGCGCGCGGCACTGCACCGCGACGTGATCCGCCTGCCCGCGACCACCGGATGGCGCACACCGCCCGGCCGGCGTCAGTACCTGCCCGCCTCGATCGACCGCTCCGATGCCACCGGCTGGCGCGTGGGACCCGCGACCGCGGGCGGCTCCGGCTCGCACCTCGCGGGCGGTCTCGCACGCGCCGAGGCATACGCGGTGGTGCCCGCGGAGGTCGAGGAGGTCCGCGAGGGCGATCTCGTCGATGTCATGCTGATCTCATGAGCTTCACCCACCTGGATGCGGCGGGCCACGCCCGCATGGTCGACGTCACCGCCAAGCAGCCGACCGTCCGTTCGGCGACGGCCCGCGGCTTCGTGCGCACCTCCGCCGGCATCGTCGCGGCGCTGCGCGATGGCGCGGTCCCCAAGGGCGATGTGCTGGCCGTCGCCCGCATCGCCGGCATCCAGGCGGCGAAGCGCACTCCCGACCTGCTGCCGCTCGCGCACGTGATCGGCGTGCACGGCGCCGTCGTCGACCTGCTGGTCGTGGACGACGGCGTCGAGATCGAGGCGACCGTGCGGACGGCCGATCGCACCGGCGTGGAGATGGAAGCACTCACGGCGGTGAGCGTGGCCGCACTGACCGTGATCGACATGGTCAAGGCGATCGACAAGTCCCCCTCGATCGAGAATGTGCGGATCGTCCGCAAGGAGGGCGGCAAGTCCGGCACCTGGCAGCGTCCGGGCGAGGCATGACTGACGTACAGGCGATCATCCTGACCGGCGGCCGCGCGTCCCGTCTCGATGGCATCCCCAAGGCGCTCGTGCGCCTGGAAGGCGCCACTCTGCTGGAGCGGGCGGTCGATGCCGCCCGCACCGCAGGAGCTGCGCCCGTGATCATCGCCGGGCCCGAGGTGGCTCCTGCCCCCGACGAGGTGCGATGGGTGCGGGAGACCCCTGCCTACACCGGGCCGGCGGCAGCGCTGCACGCCGCGATGTCGCTCGCCTCGGCCGATGCGCCCTGGACACTCGTGCTGGCGGTGGATCTCGTTCGCCCCGCCGAGGCGGTCGCCCGCCTGATGGCGGATCGAGAACTGCTGCCCGCCGACACCGACGGCGTCTGTCTCGGCGATGCCTCCTCCCGTCCGCAATGGCTCACGGGGCTCTACCGCACCGCCGCGCTCGCACGCGGAACCGCATCCCTTGCCGAAGAAGGCAGGGACCAACCGGTTCGTCAGATCATGGCAGAGCTCGCGATCGCTGTCGTGCGCGCGCCGGACGAGGTCGTGGCCGACATCGACACGTGGCAGGATCTGCAGGATGCGGGCGCTGTCGCGCCCAGCATCGAGAAGGAGGAGGACCGATGAGCGAGCACCTTCCGCCGGAGGCTCTGGACGAGTGGGCGGCGCAGATCGCCGAGCGTCTGGGGCTCACGCCCGAGGACCTACCGATCCCGGCCGTGCTGGATCTGGCGGGCGTGGTCGCGCGCGGCGTCGCGCGTCCCGCAGCGCCCGTGAGCACTTTCGCGGCGGGGCTGGCGGCCGGACGTGCCGGCGGCTCGGCAGAGGACGTGCGGCGGGCCATCGCCGAGATCGCCGACCTCGTGAACGAACGCGAGGCCTGATGGCGCACGTGCGCTACTTCGCCGCTGCCGAGGAGCTCGCCGGGCGCGCCGAGGAACACCGCACGGAGGCGACGGTCGGAGACCTCCGTCGTGCTCTCGCCGAGGAACGCCCGGGACTCGGCGGCATCCTGCCGCGCTGCGCCGTGCTGGTCGCCGGGGCGCGACGTGACGACGATGCGCCACTGGATGCCGACACCGTCGTCGACGTGCTCCCGCCCTTCGCCGGCGGCTGAGCTCAGCCGCCCAGGCCTTTCCAGGCCGTCGTCCCGTCGGACTCGACCTGGCGCTTCCACACCGGCAGCTCTCGTTTGATCTGCTCGATCACCTCGCGGCATACCGTGAAGGCCGCGTCCCGGTGTCCGGAGGCGACGGCGATGACGACCGCGGCGTCGCCGACCTCCAGCCGGCCGATGCGGTGGCTGACGGCGACGAGCGCACCGGTGTCACCGATGGCCTGCTCGGCGATCCGACGCAGGAACTGCTCCGCATCCGGGTGGGCCGAATACTCGAGGGCCACGACCGCGGTGCGCGCGTCGGGGTCGTTATCGCGCACACGACCCACGAACGTGGTGAGCGCGCCGGATGCGGCGTCGTCCACGGCGGCGAGGTGCGCGTCGAGATCGAGGGGCTCGACGCTCACGCGTGCGATGACGACGGGCATCAGTGATCTCCTCCGGCGAGCTGGTCGATGACGTGGTCGGCGACGGCGAGGATCAGCGGCATGCCCTCCGCGACCGCCGCAGGCTTGCCCGGCAGATTGACGATGAACGCGCCACGCGCGGTTCCGGCCAGACCACGGGTGAGCAGCGCCGCAGGCTTGCTCTCGCCCCCGCGCCGACGCAGCTCCTCCGCGATGCCCGGCAGCTCCCGCTCGATCACGCGTGCGCTCGCCTCGGGGGTCTGATCCCGAGGCGACACACCGGTGCCCCCCGAGGTGACGATGAGCTGCGCTCCCTCGGCGAGAGCCGCGCGCAGTGCGCTCTCGACGCTGTCGACGCCGTCCGCGACGACACGAGCCGGCGCGCACTCCCACCCCGCGGCGCGCAGTTGCGCGACCGCGACGGGTCCGGATGCGTCCTCGCGCTCGCCGGCGGCGGACCGATCAGACACGGTGATGACGGCGGCCAGACGCATACCGGTCAGCCTACGACGCGTCTCAGAGCTCGCGCGCCTCGGCGGCCGCGATGATGTGCTCGGCCATGCCGCGGAAGACGAAGCCGTGGAACGGCAGGACCGCGAGCCAGTACAGGCGGCCGCTGAGCCCGCGCGGGAAGAACACCGCCCGCTGGTCGTAGCGCGATCCGGTGCCCTCGGGCGTCACCGACAGTTCGAGCCACGCGAGCCCCGGCACCTTCATCTCGGCGCGCAGCCGCAGCATCCGCCCGGGATCGACGGCCTCCACGCGCCAGAAGTCGATCGCGTCCCCGACGGCGACGCGAGTGCGGCTGCGCCGGCCGCGGCGCAGGCCGACGCCTCCGACGGCACGGTCCATCCATCCGCGCACGGCCCAGAGGATCGGCGTGGAGTACCAGCCGTTCTCACCGCCGATGCCCGCCACGACGCTCCAGAGATCCTCGGGGGATGCGGTGGTCACGGCGCTGCGCGCGTCGGTGTAGACCGTGCGCCCCGCCCACTCCGGGTCGCTCGGCAGCGGATCGCTGGGGACACCCGAGACTTCGGCGTCCTGCCAGCTCGTCTCGATGTCGTCGGCGTCCACGCGCCCCAGCGCGAGCTGCACGGCCCGCCGGTAGGACGTGAGTCCACCCTCGGGCGGCGGGATGACCTCGTCGATCGCGCGGTCCTTGATGACGCACTCGTTCTGCAGGGAGGCGATGAGGGGGCGGGCGATCGAGCGGGGCACCGGCGTCACGACGTTCACCCAGTGCGAGGCCAACCCCGGTGTCAGCACCGGCAAGGGCGCGATGGGGCGTTGCGGCAGGCCCGCCTCCACCGCGTAGCCGTTCATCATCTGGCCGTAACGGGGCGCGTCGGGTCCGCCGATGTCGAGCGCGCGGTTGACGTCGGGCGCGAGACGGGCCGCCCCCAGCAGGTAGTACAGGACGTCGCGCACCGCGATCGGCTGCACACGGTTGCGCACCCACTTGGGCGCCGGCATGTACGGCAGCACCTCGGTGAGATGGCGGATCATCTCGAAGGATGCGGAACCCGAGCCGATGACGATGCCCGCCTGGAGCACGGCGGTCGGGACCGGGCTGTCGAGGAACACCTCGCCCACCGCGACCCGGCTCGCGAGGTGCGGCGACAGCGGCACGCCCTCGGGGTGCAGCGCCCCCAGGTACACGAGACGCGAGACGGATGCGGCGGCGGCCGCATCCGCGACCGTCCGCGCGGCGGCGAGGTCGGTGTCTTCGAACCCCTTGCCCTGCCCCATCGAGTGCACGAGGTAGTACACGACATCGACCCCGTCGCAGGCTTCGCCCATGGCTTCGGGGTCGGTGACGGAGCCCTCGACGATCTCCACGTCGCTCCCCCACGACAGGGCTCGCACGCGCTCGCCGTCACGGGAGAGCACGCGCACCCGGTAGCCCGCCGCCAGCAGGCGCGGGGTGAGCCGCCCGCCGATGTACCCGGTCGCACCCAGCACCAACACGAGCGGCGTCGTGCCGTCCTCGCGGTTCGGCGCGCGCAGGGCGGGCTCGTGCCCGGTGGGCGAGGAGAGCGTCGTCATGCTGCG
The DNA here is from genome assembly GCF_028743715.1 of Microbacterium sp. Clip185. Classification (NCBI taxonomy): domain Bacteria; kingdom Bacillati; phylum Actinomycetota; class Actinomycetes; order Micrococcales; family Microbacteriaceae; genus Microbacterium; species Microbacterium sp. Clip185. The sequence continues at coordinate 2,485,494 of NZ_CP117996.1, forward strand.
AGGGTAGGCCTACTCACCCCGGGCGCGACCGGCTCTTGACAGGCCCAGCGCAGAAGGCGCCTGGGCGGCATACTGGGGGCATGGCTCGCCGGGTGGACAGTTTCCGTGGTCTTGCTCAGGCCAGCAGGCTCCGGGTGCTCGGTGTCGTGCTGGAGGAGCCCGGTCTCGCCCTCGCCGACATCGCCGAACGCACCGGCCTGCACGAGAACACCCTGCGCGATCACGTGCGAGTTCTCGAGGACCAGGGCTTCCTCGACTCCGAGCTGGAGCATCGCGGCACCCGCGGACGCCCTCGCCGGCTGTACCGGGTCGTGAGCCCCGAGACCTCGCATCCGCTCGCGCAGCGGCGGATCGAGATCGCGAAGCAGCACGGCGATCTGCTGCGGCGGATGGTAGGCGATGAAAGCGCGCTCGACGAAGAGAGCCTGCACCAGCTGGACGCCCTGTACGAGCATCTCGACGATGTCGGGCTGACCCCGGACCTGGACGAGCAGGAGCTCACCGTCACCCTCGTTCCGTGCCCCTTCCATGAACTCGTGGATGAGAATCGCGAGGTCGTGTGCCAGGTACACGAAGCCCTCATCCGCAACGTGCTCGAGCGGGCCGGCGGGCCGATCGGCCTCGATCGGCTCTTGCCGTACACCACGACGCACACCTGTCGCGTCGTGCTCTCGCACGGTCGGGGCTGCGACGGCGCACCGGAGTAATTTCCACGGTGAACGCCTTCGACATCGGTTGAGGACACGGTCATCCTGAAGCAGTCGAGCATGAATCGCCGCGCTCCAGGAGGCCACGATGACGACGGCTACGGGACGATCCCTCGCGAAGGATCTGTCGAACTGGGATCCTGAGAATCCCGCCACGTGGGACCCCAAGCGCGCGTGGATCACGCTCACCATCACGACCTACACGATGTTCGTGAGCTTTGCCACGTGGTACGTCGTCAGCGCCGTCGCCCCGCGCTTGAACGACATCGGCTTCGCCCTCGATGCGACGCAGCTGTACTGGCTGGTCGCGATCCCGGGGTTGTCCGCGGGCCTTCTGCGGATGGTGTTCATGTTCCTGCCGCCCGTCCTGGGATCGCGCACTCTCGTGACGCTCTCGGCCCTGCTGCTGCTCATCCCCCTGCTCGGGTGGACCTTCGTCGTGCGCGACAACACGACACCCTTCCCGATCCTGCTCGCCCTCGCGTTCGCGGCGGGCATCGGCGGCGGAACGTTCTCGGGGTTCATGCCCTCCACGAGCTACTACTTCCCCAAGCGGCTGTCGGGAACGGCGCTGGGTCTGCAGGCGGGCCTCGGCAACTTCGGGATCTCGTTCATCCAGCTGCTGACCCCGTGGATCGTGGGCTTCGGTCTCTTCGGCACCGCAGCGCTCGCCCCCGAGATCGACAACTCGGGGGAGCTCGTCTGGCTGCACAACGGCGGACTCGTCCTCGTGCCGTGGGTACTGGCCGCCGCGGCGGCCGCGTTCATCTACATCCGTCGCGTTCCCATCACCGCGAACTTCCGCGAACAGATGGACATCTTCCGTCTCAAGCACACTTGGATCCAGACGACGCTCTACGTCATGGGATTCGGGCTGTTCTCCGGGCTGAGCGCCCAGACCGGACTCATGATCAACCAGTTGTTCGGCTCGTTCCCCGACGCTCCGAACCCGCTGGCCGTGATCTTCATCGGCCCGGCGCTGGGAGCGCTCGTGCGCGCCGCGAGCGGCCCGCTGTGCGACCGGTTCGGCGGGGGGATCTTCACCCTCATCGGCGGAATCGGGATGTTGGCCGGATGCGTCGTCGTGCTGTTCTTCCTCGCTCCCACCTCCGCAGCGGACTTCGGCGGCTTCTTCACCGGCATCCTGCTGATCTTCTTCTTCTCCGGGCTCGTCAACGCCGGGACCTTCAAGCAGATGCCGACGATCTTCCCCAAGCGGCAGGCCGGTGGAGCGATCGGCTGGACAGCCTCGGTCGCCGCTTTCGGCCCGTTCTTCGTCGGCGTCCTGCTCTCCACGATCGGCGTCGTCGCCTTCTTCGCCTGGTCGGTGTTCCTGTGCACCGTGTGCATCGGCCTCACCTGGTACTACTACGTCCGCCCTGGCGCCGAAGCCAAGAGCTGACTCGATCCCCCATCCGAAAGAAGCCCCACCATGACTCCCTCCACCCGGAGCATCCACCCCGCCACCGACGGCCCGCTCGCGGACTCGCTCCTCGAGATGGGCCGGTTCCTGCGCCGCGGCGAGGTCTCGCACGACCTGCGCTCGCTCTTTCTCGAGGGCGGCCGCGCGGGGGACGTGTTCTACCGCGATCGGTGGGCGCACGACAAGGTGGTGCGCTCCACGCACGGCGTGAACTGCACCGGATCCTGCTCGTGGAAGGTGTACGTCAAGGACGGCATCATCACGTGGGAGACCCAGCAGACGGACTACCCGTCGGTGGGCCCGGACTCCCCCGAGTACGAGCCGCGCGGGTGCCCCCGCGGCGCGGCGTTCAGCTGGTACACCTACTCGCCCACGCGAGTGCGCTACCCCTACATCCGGGACGCCCTCGCCGGCCTCTACCGTGAGGCGAAGCTCATGCACCCCGACCCGGTCGACGCATGGGCCTCGATCGTCGAGGACGAGGAGAAGTCCCGCGCCTACAAGAGTGTGCGCGGCAAGGGCGGGCTCGTGCGCACCACGTGGGACGAAGCGATGGAGATCGCGGCTGCCGCGCACGTCTACACGGTGAAGCGCTACGGCCCCGACCGTGTCGCGGGCTTCTCCCCCATCCCGGCGATGTCGATGGTCTCGCACGGCGCGGGAGCCCGGTTCTTGAACCTGCTCGGCGGCACGATCCTCTCCTTCTACGACTGGTACGCCGACCTCCCTGTCGCGAGCCCGCAGGTGTTCGGCGATCAGACGGACGTCCCCGAGTCGGCCGACTGGTGGAACGCCGGCTATCTGATGATGTGGGGCTCGAACGTACCCGTCACGCGCACCCCCGACGCCCACTTCATGGCCGAGGCCCGCTATCGCGGGCAGAAGGTCGTGACGGTCTCCCCCGACTACACCGACAACACGAAGTTCGCCGACGAGTGGGTCGCGCCGCATCCCGGGACGGATGCGGCATTGGCGATGGCCATGGGTCACGTCATCCTCACGGAGTTCTTCGTGCAGCGCCGCACGGAGCGCTTCGAGGACTACATGCGCCGCTTCAGCGACGCGCCCTACCTCGTCGCGCTCGAGGAGCACGAGGCGGGGCTCGTGCCCGGGAAGTTCGTCACGGCGAGCGATCTGGGAGGCGCCGCCGCCGACACTCCGCGTGCGGACTTCAAGACCGTCGTGCTCGACCAGCACGGTCAGCCCGTGGTGCCGAACGGGTCGCTCGGGCACCGCTTCACCGCCGAGGACGAGGGACGCTGGAATCTCGACCTCGGCGATGTGGTGCCGCCCCTCTCGCTCGCGGACCTGCCCGATACGACGGAGTCCGCCGAGATCGTGCTGCCCCGCTTCGACATCACGCCCGAAGGCGGTAAGGAGCACGCGGGCGGAGCCGGCACCATCCGACGCGGCGTTCCGGTGCGCCGCGTCGCCGGACGACTGGTCACGACGGTGTTCGACCTGCTGCTCGCGCAGTACGGTGTCGCGCGCGAGGGTCTGCCGGGCCAGTGGCCCACCGGCTACGACGACGCCTCGAGCCCCGGCACCCCCGCTTGGCAGGAGGAGCTCACCAACGTGCCGGCGCAGCAGGCCGCGCGCATCGGTCGCGAGTTCGCCGACAACGCGGAACGCAGCGGCGGGCGCTCGATGATCCTGATGGGCGCCGGCACCAACCACTGGTTCCACTCCGACACCATCTACCGCACCTTCCTCGCCCTGACGACCATGACCGGATGCCAGGGCGTCAACGGCGGCGGATGGGCGCACTACGTCGGACAGGAGAAAGTGCGGCCCATCACCGGGTACTCGCAGTACGCGACGGCCGCCGATTGGGGCCGCCCGCCGCGCCAGAACATCGGCACGGCGTTCTGGTACCTCGCCAGCGACCAGTGGCGTTACGACGGCCTGCCTGCATCCGCACTCGCGTCGCCGTTGGCGCGCGGACAGTTCGAGGATCGCACCACGGCGGACTGCCTCGTCGAGTCGGTCAAGCGCGGCTGGATGCCGGCCTACCCCACCTTCTCGCGCAACCCGCTCGAGCTGTGCGACGAAGCGGATGCGGCGGGCAAGGACCCCGCACAGCACGTGGTGGACGAGCTCACCGACGGATCGCTGCACTACGCGGTCGAGGATCCCGATGCGCCGGAGAACTTCCCCCGCGTGATCTCGATCTGGCGGGCGAACGTGCTCGGATCCTCCGGCAAGGGCAATGAGTACTTCCTCAAGCACCTGCTCGGCACCGACTCCGCCGTGCGCGCGCCCGAATCGCCCGAGGGCTCACGCCCGCGCGACATGGTGTGGCACGAGAAGGCGCCGGAGGGCAAGCTCGATCTGCTGATGACGGCGGATTTCCGCATGACGTCGACCACGCTGTTCAGCGACCTGGTGCTGCCGGCGGCCACCTGGTACGAGAAGTACGACCTGTCCTCGACCGACATGCATCCGTTCGTGCACGCCTTCACGCCCGCGATCACTCCGCCGTGGCAGACGCGCACCGACTTCGATCTGTTCGGCGCGCTGGCCGAGAAGTTCAGCGAGTACGCCCGCAATCATCTCGGGGTGCGTCGCGACCTCGTGGCCGCGCCACTGCAGCACGATTCCGCCGACGTCATGGCGACCCCGCACGGGATCGTCCCCGAGGACGCACCGTTGGTGCCGGGCGTCACGATGCCGAAGCTGATCGTCGTCGAACGCGACTACCCCAACCTCTACGAACGGTGGAAGAGTCTCGGGCCGCTCACCGCGAAGCTCGGCATGACGACGAAGGCGATCACGTATCGACCGGATGCGGAGATCGAGCAGCTCGCGCACAAGAACGGCACCGTCCAGACCGGCCCCTATGCCGGCAGCGTGCGACTCGACACCGATAAGCGCGCCTGCGAGATGATCCTCGCGTTCTCGGGAACCACCAACGGCCGCCTGGCGGTGCAGGGGTTCCGCGAGCTCGAGAAGCGCACCGGGCAGCGCATCGCGCAGCTCGCCGAAGACCACGAGGGCTCGCACATCACCTTCCAGGACGTGCAGGTGCAGCCGCGCAGCGTCATCACCTCCCCTGAATGGTCGGGTTCGGAGCACGGCGGGCGGCGCTACACAGCGTTCGCGATCAATGTCGAACATCTGAAGCCCTGGCACACCCTCACCGGGCGCCAGCACTTCTATCTCGATCATGACTGGATGAGCGAGCTCGGCGAGAACCTGCCGGTGTTCCGCCCCCCGTTGGACATGCACCGCCTCTTCGACTCGGAGAAGGTCGGCACGACCGCACGCACGGCCGGTGGACACACCGAGGTGACCGTGCGCTATCTCACGCCGCACTCGAAGTGGTCGATCCACTCCGAGTACCAGGACAACCTCTTCATGCTCTCGCTCAGCCGCGGCGGCCCCACGATCTGGATGAGCCCCCAGGACGCCGAGAAGGCGGGCATCCGCGACAACGAGTGGATCGAGTCGTACAACCGGAACGGCGTCGTCGTCGCCCGCGCGATCGTCTCGCACCGGATGCCGGAGGGGACGGTGTACATGTACCACGCGAAGGATCGCACGGTGGATGTGCCCATTGCCGAGACGAGCGGCCTGCGCGGCGGCATCCACAACTCCCTGACCCGCATCCTGCTCAAGCCCAGCCACCTCATCGGCGGTTACGCGCAGCTCGCGTGGGCCTTCAACTATCTCGGCCCCACGGGGAACCAGCGCGATGAGATCACCACGATCCGTCGCCGCAGCCAGGAGGTGCAGTACTGATGAAGGTCATGGCGCAGATGTCGATGATCATGAACCTCGACAAGTGCATCGGATGTCACACCTGCTCGGTGACCTGCAAGCAGGCGTGGACCAACCGCACCGGCGTGGAGTACGTCTGGTTCAACAACGTCGAGACCCGCCCGGGCGTCGGCTATCCCCGCAGCTACGAGGACCAGGAGAAGTGGGGCGGCGGCTGGGTCGTCAACAAGCGCGGCCGCCTGAAGCTGCGCAGCGGCGGCCGCCTGTCGAAGTTGGCTCGCATCTTCTCCAACCCGAAGCTGCCGGAGATCCACGATTACTACGAGCCGTGGACCTACGACTACGACATGCTGCTCAACGCCCCGCAGGGCGCGCAGGTTCCCGTCGCCCGCCCCAAGAGCCTGTTGACCGGCAAGGACATGAAGATCTCGTGGTCCGCGAACTGGGACGACGACCTCGGAGGCTCGCTCGAGACGATGCAGGACGACCCGATCCTGCAGAAGATGAGCGAGGAGGTGAAGGCCGAGTTCGAGAAGGCCTTCATGTTCTACCTCCCCCGCATCTGCGAACACTGCCTCAACCCCTCGTGCGTGGCATCGTGCCCGTCGGGCGCGATGTACAAGCGCGCAGAGGACGGCATCGTGCTGGTCGACCAGGATGCGTGCCGCGGATGGCGCATGTGCGTCTCGGGCTGCCCGTACAAGAAGGTCTACTTCAACCACCGCACCGGCAAGGCCGAAAAGTGCACGATGTGCTACCCGCGCATCGAGGTCGGTCTTCCCACCGTCTGCTCGGAGACATGCGTCGGACGCCTGCGCTACCTCGGGCTCGTGCTCTACGACGCCGACCGCGTGGCGGCGGCCGCCAGCGTGGCGGACGATCAGGCGCTGCTGGGCGCCCAGCGGGAGATCATCCTCGACCCGAACGATCCGGCCGTCATCGAGGCCGCCCGCCGCGAGGGCATCCCGGAGGATTGGATCGAGGCCGCGCAGCGCAGTCCGATCTGGAAGCTCATGCAGCACGAGGTCGCTCTTCCCCTGCACCCCGAGTACCGCACCATGCCCATGGTCTGGTACATCCCGCCGCTGTCGCCCGTCGTCGATGTGGTGACCGGGTCGGGCAACGACGGCGAGGACGCCCGGACGCTTTTCGCCGCCATCGACAAGCTCCGCATCCCGATCGGCTATCTCGCGGAGCTCTTCAGCGCGGGCGACCCGGGCCCGGTCGATCATGCGCTGCGCCGGTTGGCCGCCATGCGTTCGTACATGCGCGGCATCAATCTCGACGACGAGCGCGACGAACGCATCGCGCGCGCAGTCGGGATGACGGGGGCCGAGATCGAGGAGATGTACCGTCTTCTCGCGATCGCCAAGTACGAGGAGCGCTACGTCATCCCCTCCGCACACACGGAGCAGGCCCACGCCCTCGAGGAGATGGCGTGCTCACTGGACTTCGACGGGGGCCCGGGCATGGGCGGGGCAGGACCCTTCGGATCGTCCAGCGGGCCGAGCGTGCCGGTGGCGGTGGAGAACTTCCACATCCTCGCCGACCGGCAGAGCGCCGATCGCCCCTCGACGCCCGGCCGGGTCAACCTGCTGAACTGGGACGGCAACGGCGACGCCGACGGCCTGTTCCCGCCCAGCAACCTGGGACCGATCCGCACGACCGGCAAGCCGAAGGACAAGTCGTGAGCGGCCGGCGAGCCGCGGCGCGTGTGACTCCGCTGCGCGCACTGCCCGAGGAGCTTCCCTCGTTGCGGCTGGAGCCTGACGTCCGCGCCAGGGCGCACATGATCGCCTCGCTCCTGCTCGACTATCCCGACGAGCCCTGGTTCGAGCGCCTGCCCGCGTTGCGACACCACGCGGCCGCACTCCCGGTGCCTCTTGCCGACCCCCTCGCGCAGTTCCTGACGGCCGCAGCGGATGCGGGTGCGACCGAATGGCAGCGCCGCTACGTCACGACGTTCGATCTCAAACGCAAGTGCAGCCTGTACCTGAGCTACTACGCGACCGGCGATACTCGCCGCCGCGGGGTCGCCCTGGTCACCTTCCTCGAGGCGTACCGCGCCGCGGGGTGGGAGTTCGATGCCGACGACCTGCCGGACTACCTTCCGGCGGTCCTCGAGTTCTCCGCTCGTTCCGGCTCCGATATCGCCGATGCGCTGATCGCATCGCACCGCGAGGGGATCGAGGTGCTGCGCGCGGCGTTGGAGTCGATGGACAGCCCGTGGGCTCTCGTGGTGCGCACGATCACTCTCTCGCTCCCTGCCATCGACGACCGTACCCGCGAACGGTTCCAAGAGCTCGTGAACGAGGGACCGCCCACCGAGACGGTCGGGCTGAGCTTCCTCGGCAACCTTCCCGCTTTCACCCCCGTCTCCCAGTCAGGAGCCCTCTCGTGAACGCCCTTCAGATCATCCTGTGGGTCGCCGTCCCCTACGCGGCCATCGCCGTCTTCGTGGTCGGCCACCTGTGGCGCTATCGCTACGACAAGTTCGGCTGGACCACGAGGTCCAGCCAGACCTACGAGAACAAGCTGCTGCGGTGGGGCTCACCCATGTTCCACATCGGCATCCTCATGGTGATCGCGGGACACGTCGTCGGGCTGCTCGTGCCGCGGGAGTGGCTGTACGCCATCGGCATCTCGGAGGAGATCTACCACTTCGGCGCCACCGCTATGGGCACAGCCGCCGCCGTGCTCACCCTCGCCGGACTCGCGATCCTCATCTATCGCCGGCGCACGGTGGGCCCCGTGTTCCTCGCGACGACCGTGATGGACAAGGTCATGTACGTCTTCCTCGGCGCGACCCTCGGGTTCGGTACGCTCGCCACCGTCGTGTACCAGGTGTTCGGCGGTGGATTCCATTACCGCGAGACCATCTCGCCGTGGATCCGCAGCATCCTCTTCTTTCAGCCGCAGCCGCAGCTCATGGACCATGTGCCGCTCATGTTCCAGCTGCACATCCTCACCGCGTTCGCCCTGTTCGCGCTCTGGCCCTTCACCCGGCTCGTGCACGTGTTCTCCGCGCCGCTCGGATATCTCTTCCGCCCCTACGTGGTCTACCGGTCCCGAGACGCACATCGGGGCGCCCGCCCCGTCCGCCGCGGCTGGGACCCGGTGCGCACACCCGATCCCGAGCGCCTGCGCCGCCCCTGAGCCTGCCTCTGGTGCGGCCTGTGCTCAGCGCGAGCGCCGCAGCCGAAGGGTGCGCCAACCGGCCAGCGGCGGTTCTTCGCGCACCGCTGGAGCGGCCGGGTCTGTCACGAATGCGCCGGCCTCGGTGAAAGCGCGCAGCAGCACGCGCAGTTGCAGGGTCGCCAGCTCCCGGCCCGGGCAGACGTGCACCCCCGACCCGTAGACGAGGTTCGCCGCTGCATGGGTGCGAGCGTCGAAACCGTCGCCGAACACCTCGGGGTCACGGTTTGCCGAGCGCCAGTCGAGCACCACCACGTCGCCCGCCGAGACCGGACAGCCTGCCACAACCGCGTCCCGCGTCGCACGGCGACGGTTGCTGACGAAGGGGTCGTCGCACCGGAGCACCTCATCGATCACGCGATCGAGGGCCGGGTCGGCGGCATCGGCGACGAACACCGCGCGCGAGGAATCCTCCAACACCCAATGCACCAGCACCGCCGCGCATGCCGCGACCGAGGCGAGGTCTCCCCCCGTCCAGTTGCGCAGGATGGAGACGAGTTCGTCGTCACGCAGCCGGCGACCCGATTCTGTGCGCACCGCCATCAGCAGCGACGTCACGTCGCAGCGGCGCCGCACCCTCCGCTCCTCGAGGATGCCTCGGATGATCCGGTCGAACTCGGCGGCGACCTCTGCGTGGGCGGCGGCGTCTCCGGCGCGAGATGCCCCGCGATACCGTGCCACCCAGTCCCGCAGGGCGGGTTCGAGGTGCGCACCCCATCCGAGCCACGCGGATTGCGCGCGGATCGCGAAGGTGCCGCCGAGATCCTCGACGGCGTCGAACGAGCCCGCATCCGACAGCTCGGCCACCAAGTCGTCGGCGCGGCGTCGCAGCACGGGCTCGAGCGAGGCCAGGGCTGCAGGCGCGAAGAAGGGTTCGAGTAGGCGCCGCATGCGGGTGTGCGCCGGACCGTCGAGCCCGTTCGGGATCTGCAGGTGCGACGACGTGGCGTTGGAGAAGCCTTCGGCGTCGTGCGCGATCCGCACGACATCGCGGTGACGTCTGAAAATGCGCGGGTCACGCTCATTCGACATGGAAGACACCTCTGGCCCCCTTCTCGGCGTCACTCATCCGGTGAGTGACGAACGGGTAGTCGCCGGCCTCGGGGAACTCGAGCTCCACGAATCCGCCCTGCGCCGGCTGCAGGCCCAGCGCCTGCGCGCCGCCCGCTCCGGGGCGCAGCGTGTAGGCGCCTTCGAGATAGACCGTGTCGAACTGCCCACCGACGACATGGAATGCCGAGGGAGAGTTCGGCCCCGCATCCAACACCCAGATCCGCACCCGGTCGCCGATGGCCGCCGTCAACGGGCGATACACGTACTGGTCGGCGTATCCGTTGAAGGCCACGAGATCGGGCGTCGCGGCGGCGAGCTTGTCGGCGTCGGCGGTGCCGCCCATTGCGCCGAGGTACAACTCGCCCTGCACCATGAGGTACTCCGCGTCGACGGGTGCGAGCTCGGGCGGGTCGATGATGACCGCGCCGTGCATGCCGTTCGCGATGTGCATGGACATCGGCATGGTCGAGCAGTGGTACATCCAGATGCCGGCGCGCGTGGCCGTGAACGTGTAGGTGAGACTCTCCCCCGGCTGGATGGTGCGCATCGGCTGGTTCGGGGCGAGCGCGCCGGCGTGGAAGTCGATCGAGTGCCCGATCGACCCGTCGTTCACGAGGGTGATCTCGAACGTGTCGCCGATCCTGCCGCGCAGCACCGGACCCGGCGCCGCCCCACCGAACGTCCAACGCGTCTGCGTCACCCCCGGCGCCACCTCGTCGACCAGTTCGGACACACGTAGCCTCACGCGGTGTACCGTCTCGGTCGCGGCGGGCGCCAGATGGGCATCCCATGCATCGAAGGATGCGGCGGGCTCTCGTTTCAGGTCGACGGCGTCCGCCGCATCGCCGCTGCCGCCGGCGGTCGGAGACCCGTGCGCGTCGTGCGCGTTCTGCGTCGGCGCCGGCAGGGCTGCCTCGGGGGCGCCGTCGATGACCACGGCGAGTTCCATACCCATCTGCCGGTGACCGGCGATGGAGCACCAGCCCGCCATCGAGGTGCCGACCACCCCGACCGTGACGGTCTGGGACGCCCCGGGTGCGAGGCGCTCGGTGCGCACCCCGTTGGCAAAGGTCAGATCGTGCACGTCCGAGCCGGTGTTCTCGAATGTGACCTCAAGAACGTCGCCGTACGGCACGACGATCTCCGCGGGGTCGTACCTCATCCCCTCGACCCGAACGGTCACCGCGGTCGTCCGCCCCGTAGCGGCAACCGCTTCCCCGGACGTGACGACGGATATCCCCACGGCGGCCGGGTCGGCCGCGACACCCGCGGTGACGCACAGCGCCAGCACGGCGAAAGCCGCCACGACCGGCCCCGATCTCCGCGACCTCGGCGTCGGCGGACTCGGCATGCCGAGCGACACTGCAGCGCCGCGATCGGGCGTCGCCCCCTCCGCCCGGCGCACGCGGCGACCGACCACGACCGCGCGGACGGCGAGCACGACGAAAGCCACGACGACGCCCAGCGCGACGAACGAGAGCAGCACACGCGCCAGGGAGGGCAGTGGCGCGAGGTACAGCGCGATCGCGCCGTTGAACGCGACGATCCGAACGACGGCGCCGCGATCGAGCTCCTCCGCCGCGGCACGGGCGCCTGCCGGGCTGCCCATCGCGACGACCGGAAGCAGGTGGCTCAGCGCCCCCATCAGGATCTGCAGACCGAAGCCCGCGACGAGCGGCCCCAGCACCATGAGGTAGGCCGCACGCAGGCTCGCCCAATCCGGCGACACGGCGGCCAGGACCGCGAGCGTCGCGGCGGCAACGACGACCCACCCGAAGGCGGCCGCAAGGCTGTAGGCGGCGAAGGTGCCCGGCGCCAGCGAACGGGCTTCGCGCCATCCCTCTACGGCCAACCGTGCGGCTCCCGCGAGCCAGAGGGCCATGCCGATGGTGACGACGATCCGCACATCCAGCAACGGACCGACGGCGGCGATCACGAGTCCCGACACCAACACGGGCAGCGCGTGACGGGCCGCGGCGCCGGCCGCGTCGCTCATGCGGGCGTGCAGCACCGTCGGCCACAGCAGCACGAGCGTTCCGAGCGCGGTGAGCCCGATCCACCCGTAGGCGTTCAGCACGATGTGCGTCGTGACCAGTCGATCGGTGAGGTCGGGATCGCGCGCCCACGCCATCACGACACCCGCGGCGATCCCTCCGATGAACACGAGTGCCGCCGCGACGTAGTACCGCACGAGCGGGGCGAAGCGGGCGGGCAGGGCATGGCGCAGCTGCAGGATCAGCAGCACGGCATGCGCGAGCACCGCGCCGGCGACGAGCACCGCTCCCGCAACGGTCACCAGAGGCAGGGCGGCGAGGATGCCCGCGACCACCGTGCCGGCGCCGAGCGTGTGGGCGCCGAGTCGGAGCCCGAGCCCCGTCCGCCCGGCCGGAGCCGGGCGGCGCAGCAGCGTGTCGGCGAAGTGCTGCGACCAGATGAGGATCGCCGCGCTCGCGGCGCCCAGCATCGGCACGTGCACCATCAACCAGAGCGGTTGATCGACGAAGCGGTGGACGAACACCGCCACGATCGTCAGCGCGATCCAGCCCACGACGACCGCATTGGTCAGCAGATACCAGTTACGCCGCGACATCGCTCCCCCTCTCGCGCGCGCCGTCCCGCCGGGCGAGCATCGCAACACCGGCGGCCGTCGCCGCGAATCCCAGGAGCGACGCAGCCGCCCCCATCCCGCCGAGTCGGAGCGCCTCGATGCTCCCCCACGCATCCCCCGCGACGACGCGCACCAGCAGCGAGAGCTGGAGCAGCGCGACCGGCGCGTAGAGCGCCCGGTGGTACGGAATCTGCAGCCGAAGAACCGCCGGCAGGATGATCGGGGCGTGCGCCATGATCATGGTCATCACGAAGCCCAGGAAGACCGCGTGGGTCGTGGCATCGTAGACCGCTCCCTCGGTGCGCGCTCCACCCAGCACCCATCCGACGCCCGCCGCGGCAAGCCATGCGTAACCGGTCAGCAGGCACGCTGCCACGTACCGCACCAACCCGCGCCGACGCACGAGCGTGCGCGCGACGTCGGAACGCAGGAGCCATCCGACGAGACCCACGAGCAGAACGCCGGATGCGGGAACCGCGACCGGTGCCGAGGTCAGTGACAGCAGCGTCGCGGTGGCGTACGCCAGCGACAGGGCGAACAGCATCCGCTCGGCCGCGACGGGCGGCGCGGCGACGCGCGCGAGCTCGAGACGTTCACCCGTGATCGTCAGGACGAGGAATGCCGCGAACAGCGGCACGAGCCGCGGGGCAGCCACCCCTCCGGTCCACGCGAGGGCGGCCGCGAGTCCGCTCAGCGCGCCGAGCGCCTGCACGGCGGTAGCCGTCATCGGCTGCCGCCGCCAGATCCCGCGGTACTGCCACAGATGCACGGCGAAGCCTGCGGTCACCAGTCCTCGGCCGATGCCGGCGGGAAGCGGTGTGAGTGCGAGAAGCGCCCCCCAGCCGATGAGAACCGGCGCCGCATACGCCCACCCCACACGCAGGGCGACCGCGCGCTCCACGCTGATGAGCGTGCCGAGGAACCCGAGCACCAGCAGCGGCGCGTGCAGCTCAGGCAGTCGGTCGGTGACGAGCCAGGCCGGCGCCCCCAACAGGAGCAGGCCCGCATTCAGGCCGAGCAGAAGCAGACCCGCCGCCGGCAGCACGAGAAGAAGCCGGATGCCGGGTCCGCCGCGCGTCGGAGTCCCCACAGCTCGAGCGTAGGAAGGGCCCCCTCACGACCATCGGGAGGACACCGTGGATATTCAGCCCCCGGAGCGGATACGCGAGGATGCGGATCGGCGCTCGGGTTCCAGGCGGCGTCCGAGCAGCGCGACGCACACCAGCGCGACGCCCACACCGACGGCGACGCCGCCGATCGCATCGGTGAGCCAGTGGGCGTGCAGGTAAGTGCGACTGAACGCCATGAGCAGCACCCAGGCGGCGGCGACGATGATCGTCCACACCCGCGGCAGCAGCACGACGAACATCGTCGCCACCGTTGCGGCGTTCGCCACATGGCCCGAAGGGTACGAACCGAAGTCACTGAGCACGGTCATGTCCGCGGGGCGCCCGCGCGCGAACACGTTCTTCAGGATCTGCACGACGAGAGCGCTCGCCGCGATCGCGATCACGAGCGTCGCGGCCGACCAGGGGCGTCGCGCCAGCATCAGGAGCGTCACGCCGACGACGGGCACGACGAGCGAGCCGACGAGCGTTCCGCCGGCGACGTTGAGGAACAGCGAGAGCTGCGTGAAGAAAGGCCAGGTGGCCGCGGCGAGCAGGTCGTTCCAGGCGGTGTCGATGGTGAACGGCGCATCGCCGCTCATCACGATCCACACCCCGATCGCCACCCCGAGCGCGATGAGCCCTCCCCCGATCCACAGGATGCCTCGACCGGAGGGCGCGCTGGGCTGGTTCATCGCCTCAGTCTGGCACCCGCATCCGGGATCCGCCGCGGTGGGTGGCGATGGTGTATCAGGGCGCGAGTTGGGCGACCGTGCGCGGACGCACGATGAGCCAGAGCGACAGCGCCGCGATCACGCCGCAGCCGACCATGACCGACGCCATGGTCGTGGGCGAGATGGGTGCCCCGTGGGAGAGTCCGCCCACGAGAGGGGAGATGATGCCGGCGACACCGAAGTTCGTGGCACCGATGATCGACTGCGCGGTTCCCGCGGCGTTGCCGTGCCGGTCGAGCGCGAGCACCTGCACGCACGGGAACGTGAATCCGCACGTGGTCATGAACAGGAACAGCGGCACGACGGTGCCCCAGACGCCCAGGTGCAGCTGATCGCCCACGATGATGGCGGCGCTGGTCACGACGAGGGCCGCGGTCGAGAACGCCATCACCCACTGCGGTCCGAACCGAGCGGCGAGCCGGGATGCGGTCTGCACGCCGATCACCAGACCCACCGAGTTCGCGGCGAACAGCAGTCCGTACTGCTGCGCGTCGAAGCCGTAGCTCTGCTGGAACAGGAACGACGACGCCGACAGGTAGGAGAACAGTCCGCTGAAGGTCATACCGCCGATGATCAGCACGCCCACGAAGACGCGGTCGCTGAACACACTCCGGTAGCGCTGCCAGATCGTCGTCGCCCCCCGCTCCTGACGGCGCGCACGCGGAAGGGTCTCGGGGATGAACACAAGGGCGGAGACAAGCATGACGACGCCGTAGATCGCCAGGACGACGAAGATCCCGCGCCAGGGCATGACCTGCAGCAGCCACGAGCCGACGAGGGGCGCGAGCACGGGCGCCACGCCGGAGACGAGCGCGAGACGCGACAGCATGACCACGAGCCGCCGCCCGCCGAACAGGTCGCGCACGATCGCGGCCGCGACGACACCGCCGGCGGCGGCGCCCGCACCCATGAGCACGCGGGTGATGCCCAGGCTCACGAGGTCGGGGGCGAAGGCAGCGGCAGCGCTCGCCACGACGTGCAGGCCCGTCACGACCAGCAGCGGGATGCGCCGGCCCAGCTTGTCGCTCAGCGGTCCGACCACCAGCTGGCCCAGGGCGAATCCGATGGTCGTCCCGGTCAGGGTCAGCTGGATCATCGCCGCCGTCGTGTCGAAGTCCGCCTCGAGGATGGGGAACGCGGGCAGGTACAGATCGATCGTGAACGGCCCGAGCGCGGTGAGCGCACCCAGCAGCACGATGTACAGCACACGCCGCCACGTCGGCATGGCATCGCCGGGATGCAGGACGATGGGAGCGGTCGCCGGGTTCGAGCCGAGGGTACGGATGGCACCCGTGGCCGGGCGCGGCACGCGCACCGAACCGGTGGCCGTGGTCTCGTTGCGGTCGGGAGCGGGGGCGTCAGACAAAGGAATACCAGTTCGCAAGAGAAGGGGTGGCGCCGAGCGGCGGGCAACGCCCGAAACGATTCGAGCGGCAGGTCGATTCTATCCGAGCTCCTCCGACAGCGGCCGAGACGAGTTCCCAGCCCACACCCGATGCGTTCGCATAGAATCCCCCCGGGCCGACAGCATGGCCCGTGTTCCGCCCTTCCGTGCCCGCACCCACCCGAGGACGTACATCACATGACCCCGACGCCCGACAAGCGCCAGAGCGGCAATCCCGCGACGCAGGCGAAGATCGCCAGCTCCCAGAAGCAGGAGCGCGAGCAGCGCCGCCAGGAGAAGCTGGCCGAGTACCAGCGCCAGCTGGCCAAGCGCCGGCGCAGCAAGCTCGTCTGGTGGGTCGTCGGCTCCGGAGCGGCTGTCGTCGTCGTCGCTCTCGTGGTCGCCTCGATCGTCTTCACCCCGAAGCCCGTCACCTACCAGGCGCAGAACTCCACGGGTGCGGTCATCGAAGGCGTCGAGACCTTCTCGAACACCACGAATCACGTGGAGGGTCCCGTGGACTACCCGCAGACCCCGCCGGCGGGCGGCGAGCACAACCCGTTCTGGCTCAACTGCGGAATCTACACCGAGCCCGTCCCGAACGAGAACGCGGTGCACTCGATGGAGCACGGCGCCATCTGGGTCACGTACGACCCCGCGCGGGTGGGCGACGACGAACTCGCGACCCTCAAGGGCTTCTTCCCTCAGACGTACACGCTGCTCTCGCCGTACGAGGGCCTCGACTCCCCCATCGTGCTGAGCGCATGGAACGCGCAGCTGAAGCTGGATGCGGCGGACGACCCCCGCATCCCGGAGTTCTTCACCGAGTACTGGCGCAGCCAGAACGCCCCCGAGCCTCTCGCCGCGTGCAGCGGCGGTGTCGACGCGCCCGGCCGTCAGTGATCCGATGACAGAACGCACCGAGCGCCGACCGGCCCGATGGATCACCATCGGGCTGGTCGCGCTCGCCGTGATCGCGGTCGGCTTCGCGATCGGGCGCTTCTCGCTCTTCAGCAACGGCCCCGCCGTCCCCAACGCGGCCGATATCGGCTTCGCTCGCGACATGCAGGTGCACCACGACCAGGCCGTCGAGATGGCGATGATCGCATACCAGCGCAGCGGTGACGACACGGTCAAGGCGCTCTCCTACGACATCGCGACGGGCCAGGCTGCCCAGAACGGGATGATGTTCGAGTGGCTGGCACAGTGGGGCGTGCCGCAGCAGGGCACCCTGATGAGCTGGATGGGCGACACCGACGAGCACGGCGCGCACGGCGCCGGAGCAGACGCAGATCCGGCAGAGCTGCGCGCCTCGATGGGAATGGCGACCGATGCAGAGCTCGCCGACCTCCGCAGCGCGACCGGCACCGCGCTGGACTGCCAGTTCCTGACGCTCATGATCCGTCACCACGAGGGCGCCATCCCCATGGCCGACGCGGTGCTCGATCGGGGCAGCATCCCCCGCGTGCTGCAGGTCGCCGAGACGATGAAGGTCAACCAGACCGCGGAGATCGACGCGATGCGCGCCTCTCAGGCACGGCTGGGCTGCTCGGTCGGCTGACGCGGGCGGCCGCTATGGTGGTCGCGTGAACCAGCACCACGACCGCCGTCCCGTCGCGGTGACCCTCGCGGTCGTGCTGGTCTCCCTCACGGGGGCGTACAACGTCGTGCTCGGCATCCTCGTGCTGCTGAGCCGGTACGACGTGGCGGCCGCCGATGTGCTCGTCGTCTCCCTCGTCGGCGCGGGCATCATCCTATTCGGCCTGCTGACGCTCGCGGTCGCGTCGGGAATCGCGCGCGGCAGCCGGCTCTCACGGCTGCTGGTCACGATCTACATCGCCATTCAGCTCACGCTTCACGTGATCACGATCGTCACCAGCGATGCGTGGGACGGCCTGCTCTTCGTGCAGATCGCCCTGCAGATCGCCCTCCTCCTCGTCATGTGGACGCCGCTGGGTTCGCGTTACTTCCGCTCGCGGGAGAGCGCGCCGGACCCCTTCACCCCCTGAGAACGCGCGAGCGAGGCCCGCACGAACCGCACGTGGAAGAGGCGCACGATCTCGATCGCGCCGATCGCGACGATCACGAACAGCGTCAGCGCGTACGCGCCTTCGCGCCCCGGATCGACGAGTTGGAAGAACTCGATCGACACCGGCACCGTGAACAGCGTGATCAACGCGATGAACATGACGCCGATCACGATCACCTTGAAGCGGTTGAGCGGGCGCGACAGGATCGACAGGATCCAGATGCCCACGACCGCCAGGATGATCGTCGACCCCGTGCGCAGTTGGTCCTCCTCGACGCCGATCGAACGGGCGACGAGGGTGTATCCGGTGAGCGTGAGCGCCACGATGATCCCCGACGGCAGGGCGAACGCCAGTGAGCGGGGCAGGAAACCGGGGATGTAGCGTCGGGCGTTCGGCATGAGTGCGAGGAAGAACGCCGGGATGCCGATGGTCAGCCCGTCGGTGATCGACAGCTGGCGCGGCAGGAACGGGAATGACAGGACGAGCGTGCCGAACAGGATGGCCAGAGCCGTCGCGTAGGCGGTCTTGGTGAGGAACAGCATCGACACGCGCTCGATGTTCGCGATGACCTGGCGCCCCTCGGCGACGACGTCCGGAAGGTGGGAGAACCGGCCGTCCAGCAGGACGATGCGCGCGACCGCCTTCGTCGCGGCGGCGCCGGAGTTCATCGCGATCCCCATGTCGGCGCTCTTGATGGCGAGCGCGTCGTTGACGCCGTCCCCGGTCATCGCAACGGTGTGTCCGCGGCTCTGCAGGGCAAGCACCATGGCCTTCTTCTGCTCGGGCGTCACCCGACCGAACACCGTGTGCGTCTCGAGCACGTCGGCCAGCTCCTGGACATCCTCGGGGAGCGTACGCGCGTCGTATCCCTCGGCGACGTCGAGGCCCACATCGCGGGCGATGGCCGCAACCGTGCGCGGGTTGTCGCCGGAGATGATGCGCACCCCGACGCCCTGCGCGTGGAAATAGGTGAGGGTCTCGGCCGCATCCGCCCTGACGCGCTCGCGGAACGTGACGACCGCGACGGGCCTGAGCGCATCGGGAAGCCGTTCCTCCGCCACGTGGCGATCGTCGAGCTCGACCGGCGCCTGCGCCAGCACGAGCGTGCGCAGGCCCCGTGAGGCGAGTCCCGTCACGAGCTCGCCGAGCACGGATGCGGCATCGGATGCCTCCTGCGGAAAGACCATCTCGGGAGCACCGAGCACCCAGGTCGTCCCCGCCAAGGAGACCGCGCTCCACTTGCGAGCGGATGAGAACCCGATCCGCGCGGTCGGAGCGGTGGCGGGTGCCTCAGGGTACGGCTCCCTGAGACACCGAGCCGTGGCGTTGGCATCGGGCGCCGCGCCGTACCAGGCGAGCGCGCTCTGCCAGGCACCCGTCGCGTCCGGCAACGGATGCGCGGCGTCGAAAGTGATCTCCCCTTCGGTCAGCGTGCCGGTCTTGTCGAGGCAGATCACGTCGACCCTGGCGAGTCCTTCCACGGCCGGCAGTTCGTTGACCAGCACCTGCTTTGCGGCCAGCTTCGCCGCCCCGACCGCGAAGGCGATGGAGGTCATGAGCACGAGACCCAACGGGATCATCGCCGTGAGCGACGCGATGGTGTTGACGACCGCCTGCTCCCACCGTCCCTCGGAGAAGATGACCGCCCAGCCGCCCGCGACCATCACCTGCGCATTGAGCACGAGCAGACCGATCGGGCCGATCCCCCAGCTCACCCACTTCAGCACGCGGTCGATGCTCGTGCGAAGTTCGCTGCGCACCATGGAGAAGCGCTTGGCCTCGGACTGGAAGCGGTTCGCGTAGGAGTCCGCGCCGACCTTGTCGACCCGCGCATCGCCCTCGCCGCCCACGACGATGGACCCCGAGAGCACCTCGTCGCCTGGGCGCTTGTCGACCGCATCCGATTCGCCGGTCAGCATCGACTCGTCGACCTGCAGCGCGGTGGAGCGCTCCAGCACCGCGTCCGCGGCGATCTGATCGCCCGCCCGCAGCACGAGCACGTCGCCGAGCACCACGTCCGCCGGCGCGATCTCGGCCTCGCGGCTGTCGCGTCGCACCCGGGCGCGCGGGGCATTCAACAGCGCCAGGCGATCGAGGGCGCGCTTCGCGCGGAACTCCTGCACTGTGCCGATGATCGCGTTGGCGAAGGCGGCCAGGCCGAACAGGGCGTCCTGCCACCGTCCCACCAGCAGCAGCACCAGGAAGCATGCTCCGACGATGCCGTTGAAGAGGGTGAACACGTTGGCACGGACGATGTTCCAGACGCTGCGCGATGTGTCGGCGTCGACTGAGTTGCCGAGGCCCGCGGCGAGGCGCCGTGCCGCCTCCTCAGCGTCGAGGCCGGTGTCCGGATCGGCGATCGACAGCGTCTGATCGGATGGGCCCGCCCCCTGCTGCATGCGCTCACCCTATCCGTCCACCGCTCGCGTGCATCAGGGGCCGCACCCTCACGGATGCGACCCCTGATGTGCGTCTCGCGCGGCGTCAGCCCTTCGTTGCGCCGGCCAGCAGACCGCGCACGAAGAACCGCTGCAGGGCGAAGAACACGATCAACGGAACGATGATCGAGATGAACGTACCCGCGGACTGGAGGTACCAGCGGTCGCCCCACGATCCTGAGAGGGAGTTCAACGTCTGCGTCAGCGGCAGCGATGAGCTCGGCGCGAAGATCGTGGCCACCAGCAGGTCGTTCCATACCCACAGGAACTGGAAAATCGCGAAGGACGCGATCGCCGGCATCGCCAGGGGCAGGATCATGCGGAAGAAGATCTGCCCGTGACCGGCGCCGTCCACGCGCGCCGCCTCGATGACCTCGCTCGGAATCTCCGAGATGAAGTTGTGCAGCAGGAAGATCGCCAGCGGCATGGCGAAGATCGCGTGCGCGATCCACACCGTCGCGAAGCTGTGCTCCACGCCGCGCAACTCAAAGCCCGGGAAGACGGCGACGCCGTTGATCTCGAGACCGCGCGAGAACAGGCTGAGCAGTGGCACGAGTGCCATCTGGATCGGCACGATCTGCAGTGCGAACACGAAGATGAACAGGCCGTTCTTGCCCTTGAAGTCGATCCAGGCGAACGCGTACGCGGCCAGCGACGCCAGTGCGATCGGGATGGCTGTGGCGGGAATGGCGATGGCGAGCGAGTTGAGGAACGACTCCCCCAGCGTCAACGCGGTCCCACCCGAGGTGAGCGCGTCGAAGTAGTTGTCGAGGGTGAACGCAGGGTCGACGAAGACCGTCCACCATCCACTCGTCTGGGAGTCGGCGCCGGGGCGGAAAGAGGTGACGAAGAGGCTGAAGGTCGGGATGGTCCAGAAGATCGCGATGATGATCGCGATCAGCGTGGCCGTCTTCGACGTCATCCGCTTCTGCGCCGTCTTCTCGTTGCGGCGTGTGTCGCGCGCGACCTTGCGCGCAGCCTTGGCGTCGAACGCCGGCGTGGTCGGGGCGGCGGCGCTCATCGGATCTCCTTCTGCTTGCGCATCTGACGCGCGTTGTAGATGATCAGCGGCAGCACGAACAGGAAGAGCACGACGGCCAACGCCGAGGAGTGCCCGTAGCTCTGGAACCGCTGCTGCTGGTTGACCATCTCGAAGCCCAGCACCGAGGTGTTCGAGCGACCGCCGGTCATGACGGCGACGATGTCGTACACCTTCAGCGACGCGATCGTGATGGTGGTCAGCACGACGATCAGCGACGAGCGGATGCCGGGGACCGTGACGTTCGTGAAGCGCTGCCAGGCCGACGCGCCGTCGAGCTGCGCAGCCTCCAGCTGCTCGGTCGGGATCGCCTTGATGGCGGCCGAGAGGATCACCATGGCGAAACCGGTCTGGGTCCAGACGAACACGGCCAGGAGGGCGAACGTGTTGATGAGCGGCTGCGCGTCGAGCCAGCCGACCGGGTCGCCGCCGAACATCGTGACGATGGCGTTGAGCAGACCGATCTGCTCGCCCTGGCGGTAGTCGTAGACGAACTTCCAGATGATGCCCGCACCGACGAACGAGATCGCGACGGGCATGAACACGAGCACCTTGAGGATCTTCTCTCCGCGCGCACGGTCGATGAAGGCGGCGTAGGCGAGGCCGATGATCGTCGAGAGCGTCGGGGCGAACAGGGCCCAGATGATCGTGTTGATGACCGACCAGAATCCCTCGGGGTTCGTGAAGGTCCAGATGTAGTTCTCGAGGCCGACGAAGTTGTCGCCCGTCTTGTCGAAGAACGACTGGAAGAAGGTCGAGATCGCCGGGTAGATGAGTCCCAGCAGGAGCAGCAGCATCGCCGGCGCCAGGAAGACGACCAGCTGGAACACGTATCCCGCCCCTTCGCGGGATCGGTAGTCGGCGAAGAAGAGCAGGGCTCCCACGCCCAGCGCGATGGCGAGGACGTAGACGAGTGCGTTCTGGTAGGGGCGCAGCAGCATGAAGGCGAGCAGCGGAATCGCGAAGCACGCGACGACGCGCAGCCACATGTAGCCGCGACCTCGACGGGGTGCGAACTCGATGAGCAGCAGGACGAGTCCGACCACGGCGCCGAACACGATCAGCACGATCGGGATCTGCACGATGGGGTTCAGCCCGCCGAGCCAGATGAAGAAGCTGTTGAGGGAGAAACCGAGCGAAGTCGGCGGCGCGTCGTCAACCTGCGGGCTCAGCCACAGCAGAAGCGCGGCGACGACGACGAGAGCCGCGGCGGCGATGGCGATGATCGTCGCGATCTTGCGCGCGCGGGGCGATTTCGGAGGCTGGAGCTCGTCATGGAAGACGAGCGGCTCCGTCGTTTTCGTCTGGGACATCTGGGTCCTTGTCGTCCGGGCGGCCGCCCGCGGGCGGGGCCGCGGGGCCGCCCGGCGTGAGAGCCGGACGACCCCGCGGTCGCGAGCGAGCCGACGGGATTAGTTGTTGTATCCCGCCTGGATGTCGCTGAGCACCTGGTCGAGCGGACGGCCGTCGATCCAGTTGACCATCCCCTTCCAGAACGAGCCCTGACCCACCGTTGCCGGCATCAGGTCGGAGGCGTCGAAGCGGACGACCGTGGACGGGTCCTGCAGCGTCTTCATGGCGTCTGTCAGGAACTCGCTGGAGGCGAGCGACGGGTCGGCGCCCTTGTTGGCCGAGATGACGCCGCCGAGCTTGACGCGAGCGTCCGCGAACTCGGGAGTCGACATGTACTCGACGACCTTCTGCACGGCCTCGTCGTCGCTGAACGCGGTCACGAACTCGCCACCGGCCTCGACGTACTGCTCACCGTCGGCGGTGATGCCCGGCAGCAGGAACGCATAGACGTCACCGTCGGGGGCGACGGTGGGCGTCTCACCCGAGGCGGTCTTGGCCTCGAGGAAGTTCGCCGACAGGAACGACGCCTGGTGCGTCAGGGCGCAACGACCGTCGGCGACCGCGGCCGCGACGTCACCGAATGCGGTGGAGTTGATGCTCTTGACGTCGCCGTAGCCCGCGTTGACGTAGTCCGGGTTCAGCAGGATCTTGCCGACGGCCTCGAAGGCCTCCTTGATCTGCGGGTCGGTGAACTTCACCTCGTTGTCGACCCACTGGTCGTACACGTCGGCGCCGGACTGACGCAGCACGAGGTCTTCGATCCAGTCCGTGCCCGGCCAACCGGACGCGGCGTCGGATGCGAAGCCCGCGCACCACGGTGCAGCACCGGTCTTGTCACGGATGGTCTGGGTGAGCGTCAGGAGGTCGTCCCACGTCTTGGGAGCCTCGACACCCCACTCCTTGAAGCTGGCGGGCGAGTACCAGACGTAGCCCTTGACGTTGCCGAGCATCGGCGCCGCGTAGAACTTGCCGTCGAGGCTGCCGTAGTTCTTCCAGTCCGCGGACCAGTACTCGTCGACGTTCTTGGAGACGGCGTCGGAGCCCTCCTTGACCTCACCGGTCTCGATGAGGGACTTGAGCAGACCCGGCTGCGGGACGATGGCGATGTCGGGGGCCGAGCCGCCGGTCACCTTCGTGACGATGTTGCCCTCGAAGCTCTTGTCACCCGTGTAGACGACCTTGATGCCCGTGTCGGCGGTGAACTGCTCGAAGGACTTGTTGAGCGCATCCGCCTCTCCACCGGTGATACCGCCGGCGATCTGGACCGTCGCGCCCTCGACCGAGCCGCCACCCTGGGACGAACTGGTCTCGGCACAGCCTGCGAGTGCAAGGCCGGCGACTCCCAACAGAGCCATCGGGACAAGCACCCGACGTCGCTGTGACCTGGTCATGTGATTCCTCCTCTTTGAGCACGCAGGGGCATCTTGCCCCGCGTATCGGGTTCACTCAGGAACCGATTCCAGGCCACCGTAATCGAATCCCGCATCCGACACAACAGCGAACGATCACAACTCGATAACCTGCTATGGGAGCGCTCCCGAAGGGTCTGTGCAGACCTATGGGAGCGCTCCCGGAGATCTGCCGCAATGTGGAACCGGTTCCCTATTGGAGGGGATTTCGTTTACCATGTGGAGCGTCCCCACATCACCCGTCGAGGAAGAGGGTGGCTCTCATGAGCGGAATCGCCGATGTCGCGCGTCAGGCCGGTGTTTCCAAGTCCACGGCGTCGCGCGCGCTCAGCGGCTCCGGCTACGTCTCCGAGGAAACGAGAGTCCGTGTCACTCGCGCCGCCGAGATGCTGGGCTACGTGCCGTCGACCAATGCGCAGAGTCTGTCGACCGGCCGCACCCAGAACATCGGTGTGGTCATGCCCTACGTCAACCGGTGGTTCTTCGCCGAGGTGCTGGAAGGAATCCAGGCTGCTCTTCTGGAGCGCGGCCTGGATCTGACCCTCTACGACGCCAAGCCGGGCAGCGACACGCGCGAGCGGATCTTCGAGAGCTTTCTGACGCGCAAGCGATTCGACGGTCTGATCGCCGTCGGTCTCGAGCCCGAGGAGAACGAGCTGGACAGCATGCTCGCCCTAGGCAAGCCCGTCGTGAGCGTGGTCGGCAACCACGAACGCACGAGTGTCGTGACTCTCGACGACGCGCTCACTGCGCGCAGGGCCACCGAGCATCTCATCGAGCTCGGGCACCGTCGCATCGCCTTTCTGGGCGCGGGCTCACGCACTCGGTGGCCGCACGTGGAATCGTCGCGACTCGACGGCTACATGCAGTCGATGGCGGATGCGGGCTTGGCCGAAGAGGCCACCCACACGGAGTCGGAGCTGACGCTGCCCGCGGGCTACGACGCCGCGGTCGAGCTTCTCAGCGATGCCCGCACGCGGCCCACCGCGATCGTCGCTGCATGCGACGAGGTCGCCATCGGCGCCATCATCGCGGCCAGGCGCCTCGGTCTGCATGTTCCGGCGGCGCTGAGCGTCATCGGTATCGACGACCACGAGTTCGCCGAGATGTTCGCGCTGACCACCTTCCGTCAGGTTCCGCGCGATCAGGGAGCCGCGGCCGTCGAGTTGCTCATGCGTCAGATCCAGGACCCGACGCTCGCCCCCGTCATCCAACGCCTCAAGCCGCGACTCATCGTGCGCAGCTCGACCGGTCCGCTGCGCTCGGATCGCGCCACCGCGGACGCCACCGTGTGACAGAGGGCGCCGGCGCCGAAGCGCCGACGCCCTCGCGTCATCCGTTCTGGCTCAGTGGCGTCGACGCACCGGGACGGCCCGGCCGACGATACCGAGCGCCAGCAGGAGCGACGCCGCGAGCAGCGCGCCCGCGATCCACTGCGTCTCGGCGCCGGTGGCGGCGAGCGCGCCCGATCGCGGAGCGATCGACACCGCCTGCCAGCCGATCACCTGGCCCGAGGCGTCCAGCACGACCAGACGGTGGTCGCCGCTGAGGTCGGCAGGGAGCGTCACAGTGACGTTGCCCGCCGCATCCACCTGGTGCCATCCGCCGAGCTGACGCGGCGTCGAGTACAGCCACACGGTCACCCAGTCGCCCGCGTACTGCGTGCCGACATGGATCGTGATCGTGGACCCCGCACGCAGCTCGCCCGCGATGACCTTGATGAGGTCCTGCAGCGCGGGAATGAGCTGGCTCGGGTCCACCGGCTGCGGCGTGGTGGTCGGCGGCGTGTCCGTTCCGCCGCCCGTCGAACCGCCGGTCACCGTCAGCGGAAGCCGCAGCTCGGTCCCCGTCTCCGGCGCCTGGATCACGATCGTGCTCGCGGCAGGGGCGTCGGCGGGCACGGTGAAGGCAACCGTCGCGGAGCCGTCGACGACCCCGATCGGATCGAGAACGCTCTGGCTGCCCTCGATGCTCACCAGCAACGAGGTCGTCTCGGGGCTGCCGAGCGATGTCAGGTTCAGACCGCTCACCTGGAACGACACCTGCGACCCCGCCTCGACGGCGCCCGGGAGCCCCGTCACCTCGGCACTACGCGTGGCGTAGCTCGGCGAGACCGGGCTGTTCGCCGTCAGGTAGGAGATCCACGCATCCCGGTCGATGAGACCCGAGTCGCGCGTGTCGGTGCCCTGCGTGAAGGTGCGGAAGTTGTCGCCGCCGGTCAGCAGGAAGTTGAACGAGCCGATCCGGTACGAACCGTTCGGATCGATCGGCTTGCCGTCGATCCAGACGCCCGTGATGTGGGATCCCTGCGGCGCATCCGCGTCGTAGGTGTAGGTCACGTTCTTCGACAGACCGAGCGCCAGGTACGGACGCGAAGGGATGGAACCGTCCGCGTTCGTCTGCCACTGCTCCTCGAGAACCTGCGTGAACTGCTCTCCCGTGAGGGTCGTGGTCCAGAGGTTGTTCACGAACGGCAGCACGGCATTCGCCTCGGCGAAGGTGATCACTCCGTCATCGCCGCGCAGCAGCTCGGCACGAAGCCCGCCGGGGTTCACCACGCCGATCTCAGCCCCACCGCGAAGCGGGTCGGAGAGCGTCGCCACGAGCGAGTCGGCGACGAGGTTTCCCAGCGTGGACTGCGCCGCGCGGTTGTCTCGCGTACCGCCCGCGTAAGCGCCGTCGACGAAGGACCCGCCCTCGAAGGCCGTCGTGATGTCCGCCGAGACGGAGCCGATCGGCTGGTCGCCGACGACCTTCGCTCGGGCGAGCGCGCCGTCCACGATCTCCTTCACCTCGGCGACACGCGGATACGCGGCGACGAGCTCGGCGTCGTCGGCCTTGGTGCGGGCGACGTTCTCCTTCTCATAGGAGAGGACGTCTCCCGTCTCGGGGTCGACGTTGAGCACGACGTGACCGATGTTCTCGCCGTAGCTTCCGGTCTGCACCACGGGACGGGTCTTGCCGGGCTCGCCGGGGATCGGCGCATCCCACGCGTACTTCTTGTGCGTGTGACCCGTGAAGATCGCGTCGACGGATGCGGAGGTGTTCTGCACGATGTCGGCGAACGCCTTGCCGTCCGCGATCTCGTCGGCCAGATTCGCCTTCTCGGCATCGCCCGCAGCAGCACCCTCGTGGTACTCGGCCACGATCACATCGACATCGCCCTCGGCCTCGAGCTTCGCGGCGACGCGGTTGACCGCATCCACCGGGTCTCCGAACTCGATGTCAGCGATGCCGGCCGGCGTCACCAGCGTCGGCGTCTCCTCGGTCACCGCTCCGATGACGGCGACCGTGAGGCCACCGACCTCGAAGGTCGCGTACTCCGGCAGCGCCGGCGTCGTCGTGCCCTTCTTGTAGACGTTCGCACCCAGGTACGTGAAGTCCGCCGCCGGCTGCACGCGGTTCTTCAGGTCGTCGAAGCCCTTGTCGAACTCGTGGTTGCCGACCGTCGCCGCCTTCAGCCCGAGGGCGTTGAGCACGTCGATGGTGGGCTGGTCGTCCTCGAAGGACGAGGCGAACAGCGAAGCGCCGATGTTGTCACCGCTGGAGAGGAACAGCGTGTTGTCGTCGCCATACTCGGCGCGCAGCTGCTCCACCGTGCCGGCGAACTTGACCGTGTTGGCATCGATACGACCGTGGAAGTCGTTGATGTTCAGCAGGTTGATCGGCACCGACGGCTGCCACGCGACGCCTACCACGACGGGGTCGTGGTCGCTGGAGCGGTACGGCGAGACCTCGTAGAAGTTCGTCGCGTTGTAGTTGTAGCGGCTGTACTCGAGTGCGATCGACTCCCCCGCGTTGATGTTCCACACGTCCACACCGGTCACAGCGGGCAGTGCCGCCTGCGAGGCGAGCACGTGGTCGAGCGAGCCGCTGGCACCCTCGAACGAGTACGTGTGCTTGCCCGTGCGCGAACCCAGGTCGGTGTAGCCGGCCGCGTAGAGGACCTGCATCGGGTCTTCCTGCGTGTATGAGTTGAAGTCGCCGAGCAGGAACACCCGGTCGGTGCCGGCTGCGTCCTTGCGCTCCGCGGCGAAGTCCACGAGCGCCTGCGCCTGGCGCACGCGGTCGCCGTTGTAGGCGCCCTGCGGACCGTTGGCGTTGTCGCCGGTGGCCGGGTTGTCGCGGTTGTCACCCTTCGACTTGAAGTGGTTCACGATCGCGAGGAAGGCCGCATCCGTCTCGCCCTTGGGCGCGAAGGCCTGGGCGAGCGGTCGCCGGGCATTGACGAACGCGTCGTCGAGATCGATGACGGAATCACCGACCGGGGAGACGACGTCGGCCTTGTAGATGAACGCGGTGCGGATGACGTCCTCACCGGCGGGCACCTGCGTGGGCGAGGGGACGTACGCCCACTCGTCGGCGACGAGGTCGGCGTTGAGCGCGTCGACCAGGGTCGACAGGGCCGAATCGCGGTTCTCGCCGAAGGCCGCCGAGTTCTCGATCTCCTCGAGCGAGACGACCTCGGTACCGAGCGCGTTGATCGCCTTGACGATCTTGTCCTGCTGACGCTTCAGGCTGACATCGGTTGCGGCACCGCGCGGGCCGTTGTTCGGGCACTGGTTCGCCGTGATCGGGTTGCCGTCACGGTCGGTGTAGACCGAGGTGCATCCCACATCCGCTGCCGTCGTGGTGAAGTAGTTCAGCACGTTGAAGCTGGCGATCGAGATGTCTCCGCCCACCGCGTTGGGAGCGGATGCGGCGCGTGCCGAGCCGATGGTCACGGGCAGCGGACCGCCCGCCGTGACCTGGGCCGTCGGCTGCACCTTCCACGCGTTGTTGCGGTAGTCGAGGATCACCGGCTGCGTGAAGGAGACCGCTGCGCCCACCGTGACATCGACGTCGGTCAGGTACGGCAGCGGGATCGCCTTGTTGGTCGTGCCGCCGAGGAAGTTGATCGACGCTCCGTCATCGAGCACGACACCGCGCGCGGCGTTGTCGGCGACGACGTCCGTGTACTCCTGCGTCCCGACCGGAGCGACGTCGGTCGGCGTGATCAGCGGCTTGTCGCCGGAGGCGAGCCCGATCTCCGCGTACTGGTTCGTCGTGTACGTGTTGCTCACCGTGAACTGACCCTGGGGAGCCACGAGCATGCTCTCGAACTTCTCGCGGTCGGCCGGGGCGATCGGCCAGGTGAGCGGCACCGGGGTCACGGGCGCGACCTGCTCATCGATCGTGGTGACGGTGCCCGCGGAGACGTTGAGCTGGGTGAGCCCATTGAACTCGCCCGCGACGCCGGTCACCTCGACGTAGGCGCCCATCGGGGCCTTCGCCGCCATGGCAGCTCCGGCATCTCCGCTTCCGCCGTACACGAAGACGGCGTCGGATGCGGCGTGGGAGGCGTCCACCGTGCCGCCCGTGCCGGGGGTCTGGATCGTGAAGCCGTTGAAGCCGCCGGCCGCGTAGGCGCCCGTGACGACACCGCGGGTGGTGACGGTCGCACCCGACAGCGGCGTCGCGTCACCCGTGCCCTGGATGTCGGCGATCGCCGTGACCGTGGGCGTTCCGGGGTCAGTGCCCGGATCGGGGTCGGTGCCGGGGTCAGGGTCGGTACCCGGATCAGGGTCGGTACCCGGATCGGGATCGGTGCCCGATACCGCTGCCGCCTGCGGGCTCGGCGTCTGCGCCGTGAAGTCCGTCGCGTTCACATCGGTGTCGACGTTGCCGGTGCGCGAAAGGGACTGCTGCCCGTTGACCGTCGCGGCGGGAGAACCCTCGTAACGGTTCGCGGTGCCGTACCCGATGAGGTCCACGATGCCGGGCGCGTCGACCACCGAGGCGGGGCCTGCGGGCAGGGTGGCTGCCGTCGCCATATCGGAGAGCCAGATCACGCCGTTGGAACCGCTCGGAGTGATGCTGGTTCCCACGAAGTCGGGGGTGACCGGGAGATCTGCGAGGCCGCCGGTGCTTCCGGGCAGCGACACCAGGAAGTAGTCATCGGCCTGAATGGTGCCGCTCAGCTTCTGGACCCCGATGTTCGAACCGGTCGCGGAGGTGTACTGCAGCGACCATCCGTCGAGGGACTGCGCCTCGCCACCGGCGTTGTACAGCTCCACATAGCGGCTCTTGAAGGCTGCGCCGTTGCTTCCGTTGACGTAGGCCTCGTTGATGATGACGTCGGCGGGTTCGGCAGCAACGGCGACGGCGGGCACGAACATGCCTGCGACGACCGCGGTTCCGACCCCGAAGGCGAGCGCCGCGAGCGGGCGCTTCGGCTGGGAGGGGGACATGGATCTCCTGAGGTTTTGCTGAGGGACATTCAGGAGACTACGAAGCCAGACCCCCCTCCTGGCTTACGAGAAGATGACGGTTCGGTGAGATTGCTCTCATGAGAGCGTGCTACGCACGCGGACGCACGAAGGCCCCGGATGCGGCGAACGCATCCGGGGCCTTCGTGAAGAAGGTGAGGACCTTACTTGAGGGTGACCGTCGCGCCGGCCTCTTCGAGAGCGGCCTTCGCCTTGTCGGCGGTCTCCTTGTTGGCGCCTTCGAGAACGGGCTTGGGAGCGCCGTCCACGAGAGCCTTGGCCTCGCCGAGGCCGAGCGAGGTGAGCTCGCGGACCGTCTTGATGACCTGGATCTTCTTGTCGCCAGCAGCCTCGAGGATGACGTCGAAGGAGTCCTTCTCCTCGACCTCTTCCGCGCCACCAGCGGCACCCGCAGCGCCGGCGACGGCGACGGGGGCGGCAGCGGTGACGTCGAACTTCTCCTCGAACGCCTTCACGAACTCGCTGAGCTCGACGAGGGTCAGGCCGGCAAACTGCTCGAGCAGCTCCTCAGTGGTGAGCTTCGCCATGATGTATCTCCTAGATAGGTGGGGGTGTGTGGGAAAGAGCTCGCCGGACGCTTACGCGGCCTCGGCGGTCTCCAGCTTTTCGCGAAGCGCGTCGATGGTGGCCGCAGCCTTGCCCATCGTCGCCTTCATCATGCCCGCGGCCTTCGCCAGCAGAACCTCACGGCTCTCCAGGGAGGCGTACTTGTTGACCTCGTCGGCACTCAGGGCGTTGCCCTCGAAGATGCCGCCCTTGATCACGAGAAGCGGGTTGGCCTTGGCGAAGTCACGCAGAGCCTTGGCGGTGGCGACGAAGTCACCGTGCACGAACGCCACGGCCGAGGGACCCTTGAGGTCCTCGTCCAGCGCCGTGATCCCCGCGTTGTTCGCGGCGATCTTGGTCAGCGTGTTCTTCACCACGGCGTAGCTCGCGTCCTGACGGATGCTGTTGCGCAGCTGCTTGAGCTGGGCAACCGTCAGACCGCGGTACTCGGTCAGCAGAACGGCAGTCGAGTCCTCGAAGTTCTTCGTGAGCTCGGCGACCGATGCATCCTTCTGCGCCATGGTCACTCCTTGATGTGAACGTGACACCCCGCGGTGGCGGAGCGTCGGCCTCGACCCACCCGCACATGACAAAAGCTCCGGCGCAAGCGCACGGAGCTCGGTTCCCGAAGGAGGAAGTTCAGTGTCACCTGCGCGGGCCCCTGCAGTGCAGAGCTTCGATCGCGTCACGTTTACACGCACAGCGATGACCAGCGGTCTTTGGCTTACGACCCAGAGTACGCCACGTTGCCCACTGACCCAAATCGGGGCGTCCCCGCCCAGACCACGCGTCGCATGTCGCTCGCAGGGACGTCCGTCGCCGGGCGTACCCTCGAGAGGTGACCCCCGAACTCGCCGCCCGCATCGTCGCGGACTCCCGCGATCGGGTGGCGTGGATCCGGGCCCGCTCGCGTGGCATCACGGCGACGGATGTGGCCTCGCTCACGAGTGAGCGGGCGATCGCGAAGGCCGCCGACCAGAAGCTGGGCGGCTCGAGGTTCTCCGGCAACGCCTACACCGATCACGGTCGGCGACGCGAGCCCGAGATCGCCGCCTGGGTCGCGGCGACCCACGGCATCCAACCCTCATCCGCCCTCTTTCACGCGGTCGTGGAGAAGCGCCACCTCGCGACCCCCGACGGCATCGCCGTCGACGCCGAGGGGCGGGTGACCCTGGCGGAGATCAAGACCACCAACAAGTCGTGGCGGTCGATCCCGCGCGGTTACCTGCGCCAGGTGTGGTGGCAGCAGCACGTTCTCGGAGCCGAGCGCACGCTCGTCGCCTGGGAGCAGCACGACGGGTTCGTCCCCATCGACGACGAGCCGCGGTGCGCGTGGGTCGAGCGCGACGAGGTCGAGATCGGCAAGCTCGTCCGCCTCGCGACCGCTCTCATCGACGAGCTGCACCTGCGCACCACGCGCGGTCGTGTACCCGCGCCCGCCCCCGAGGCCCCGCCGCGCCGCGAGTACCGCGCCCTCGTCTTCAGCGACTGACCCGCCGGCCGCCGGAACCCCCGCGCACTGACCCCCGCCGCCCCCGCTCCGGCTCGCCCCGCCCCGCCCCGCGCGACTCGCCCCGCATCCGGGTTCGAGGGACGCGAAACGTCGCCGAAACCGCCGATTCGAGGCAATTCGGGTCCCTTGGACGCACTGCATCCGGGTTCGAGGGACGCGAAACGTCGCCGAAACCGCCGATTCGCCGCATCCCGGGTCCCTCGAACACGGAGGGGACGCGCCGCCGCGATCGGGAATAGTTGACGCGCCTCAACGATTGACCATATGGTTGACCTATCTCAAACGTTGACATGTATCAACTTCCTGCGCCGACGACGCCGCACCCCACCGAAGGATGCCGCAGTGACCACCACCATCTCCCGACCGACGGACGCGTCGAGCAAGACCTCGCGCCGTCACGTCCTCGAAGCACTGTCCGGGCTGCTCCTGGGCATGTTCGTGTCGATGCTCGCATCGACCGTCGTCTCGACCTCGCTCCCCGTGATCATCCACGACCTCTCCGGAGACCAGAGCTCGTTCACCTGGGTCGTCACGGCGACCCTCCTGACCACCGCGATCACGACGCCCATCTGGGGCAAGCTCGCGGATCTCACGAACCGCAAGGTGCTCTATCAGCTGGCCATCGCGATCTTCGTGCTCGCCACGGCGGCTGCCGGGTTCTCGCAGAGCCCTGAGATGCTCATCGCGTTCCGCGCGGTGCAGGGCATCGGCGCCGGTGGTCTCGCGGCGCTCAGCCAGGTGATCATGTCCGACATCATCAGCCCGCGCGAGCGCGGTCGCTACATGGGCCTGTTCGGCGCCGTGATGGCGGTCGCGACCGTCGGCGGCCCTCTTCTCGGCGGCGTCATCACGGATGCGTGGGGCTGGCGATGGAACTTCTTCGTCGCACTCCCCTTCGCCGTCGCGGCACTGCTGATCGTGCAGCGCACCCTCCACCTGCCCCAGCGCACATCGCGCAAGGTATCGATCGACTACATGGGCATCGTCCTGCTGGGCACCGCCGTGTCGCTCCTGCTGATCTGGATCACCCTCGCCGGCAAGGACTTCGAGTGGTGGAGCCTGAACACGCTGTTCATGGTCGGCGGCGCGGTCATCGCGACGGTTCTGTTCATCGTGGTCGAGCTGCGCGTGCGCGAGCCCCTCATCCCGCTGACACTCTTCCGCAACCGCACCTTCACCCTGGCCGTGATCGCCTCGATCGCCACGGGCATCGCGATGTTCGGCGCCTCCGTGTACCTGAGCCAGTACATGCAGTCCGCCCGCGGCGCCACGCCGACCGAAGCGGGCGTCATGACCATCCCGATGATCGCCGGGCTGCTGGTCGCATCCATGGGCGTCGGCGCCCTCATCACGCGATTCGGTCACTGGAAGCCCTACCTCGTGGCGGGCGGCGTGCTGCTCACGGCGGGCTCAGCGCTGCTGTCGACGATCCACTACGACACCCCCTTCACCCTGGTATCGGTGTACATGTTCCTGCTGGGCGCCGGCGTCGGCATGACGATGCAGAACCTGGTGCTCGTCGTGCAGAACACCTCCCACCCGAGTGAGATCGGCGCCGCGAGCTCGGGCGTCACCTTCTTCCGCAGCCTCGGCGGCACGATCGGCGTCTCCGTCATGGGCGCGGCCCTCGCGGCCCGCGTGACCGACCTGCTCGCCGACCGAGCGGACGAGGTCCGCACCACGCTCGCCGGACTCGGCAAGGCGGGTGCGGAGTGGGCCACGCAGCTGAGCTCCGGAACCCTGCCGCAGGTTGCGGCCATGCCCGAGCCGCTGCGGGTCATCTTCGAGGATGTGTACGCGAACGGCATCTCGCACGCGTTCCTCATCGCGGTGCCCGTCGCCGTGCTCAGCGTGCTGGCGATCGTGTTCCTCCCGAACACCCCTCTCACGCGGATGACCACGACCGAGCGGGCGCACGCCTCCGAGGCGGATCTCGCGACGGTCTCGGTGCCCGAGGCCATGGCCACGCTGACGGCGACCGGCACCGTCGCGACGCAGCCGGGAACGCCGGATGCGGGCGACGAGCGCAAGTAGAGTGATGGCGATGTCCGAGAAGTCGAGCGACGAGGAGCGCACCGAAGCCGTGCGTGCTCTCGAGGCACAGTTCAGCGACCTCATCGGACAGTTCCGACGCGTCATCAGCGAGAACGCGCACCGCGTCAGCCCGGGGCTTCTCCCCGGGGCGTACAAGGTGTTCACGACCATCGCACGCCACGAGACCGTGACGCAGGCGACGTTGGCGGATCATCTGCTGCTGGACAAGGGCCAGCTCAGCCGGACGGTACGCGAGCTCGAAGCCCTCGGTCTCATCACACGCTCCCCGGACCCTGCCGACGGCCGCTCCAGCCTGCTCTCACCCACCGAGTACGGGATGGAGCGACTCGCCGCCGCGCGAGCCCCGCAGGAGGGCGTGCTCGTGCGCGCACTCGAGAGCTGGGACGTGTCGGACATCGACAACCTGCGCCGCCTGCTCCAGGCCTTGATAGCCGGCATCCGGCCCGACACGGTCTCCTGACCGGCCAGAACGAGGAGCCCCCGCACCGACGATCGATGCGGGGGCTCCTGCTCGTCTCAGCCGGCGTGCACGGCGATCTCGTGCACGCGGGCGATCTTCGCCTCGGTCGTCGAGGCGGAGGGGTTCGTCACCACGAGCCTCAACTGGTCGACCCCGGCGACGCCGACGGCGATCTCCCTGGCGCCCTGCGTGTTGCCGGTGACGGTGGCCACCGTCTGCCACCCGGCGTTCGTGTGCACCTCGACCGAGAAGTCCACGAGCACGGTGCCGGTGCTCGTCCCGTATCCGCTGTAGATCCCCACCGAGGCCACATCGAGCGGCTGGGCGAGAGTAAGCGTTGCGGTGGGCGTCGTATCCCCCACCGCGGAGAGCCAGCGGCCGGCATCCGAGCAATCACCGTCGACCGCTTTCGAGCCCGGCGTGGACGCGCTGTTCTGCGAGGACACCTGCACGCCGGCGCCGATCGCGTCGTGATCCGCGCAGGGTGATGTGTTGGGCGAGCCCGCGAGCCAGTCCTTCACGAATTGGCCCTGGTGCTCACCGGCGAGGATGTTCCAGTCGTAGTCGAACATCTGGGGCTTCCAGAAGTTGTCGAGGATCCACGCCTGCCATCCGATCCAGGGGCGCGCATCCATGTATGTGCGAAACGGCACGCCCCAGTTCGTCGTGGTGCCCGCGGTGATCGAGTCCGAGAACTCCCCCGGCGGGTTCCAACCGAACTCGCTGACCACGACGGGAAGCGTCTGGGCCGCGGTGCCGAACTTCTGATCCAGCAGCGCGGTCGTCGGCGCACCCTGGTTCGGATACAGGTGGTAGACGTAGGCGATGTCGTCTCCGACGATGGGGTCGGTCAGCGCGCCGTTGAGCATCGTGCTCCACTGCGGAGACCCCATCAGAAGCAGCGTGTCGGGCGCCACCTCGCGGATGCCGTCGACCACCGGCTGGATGTAGTCCTTCCAGGTCGTCCAGCTCGCCGGAGAGATCGGCTCGTTGAACACTTCGAACACCACGTTGGGGTTCGAGCCGTAGATGGGCGCGATGTAGTCCCAGAACCGCTCGACCGTCGAACGCGGCACGGCGCCGGCCGCATCCCCGTAGTTGCGCACGAGGTGCAGGTCGATGATGAGGTAGACGCCGCGCTCGACTGCCTGTGTCACATAGGGGGCGATGTACTGAGCGTCGTAGGCGGCGAGATCCGTCGTCGCACCGATCTCGGTGACCGGCAGGCGAACGACGCGCGAGTTCCAGTCGACGGCCACGTCGATGAGCTCGGATGTGGGGCGCGCATTGCAGTACTCGCAGAGGTCGTTCTGTTCGGGGGCGAGAACGGAGACGCCGCGCAGCGCCACATCGTCGCCGTTGGCATCGACGATGCGGTTACCCTCGACCTGCAGGGCGGGTAGCGGCGCCGCATCCGCCGCTGCGGCTTCTGGCTCCGCGGCCGCGTGCGCCGCAAGAGGGACGGACAACGCCACGGCGGCGAGAGCCGACGCGAACGCCAGGCCCCACCGTCGAGGGGCGCGTGAGGAGGATCGGTGCATGGTGTGTTCCCTTTCCTGTTCGTCGCGGGCCTCGTTGCCCACGACGCTTCCGGCCGGAGCCGGGAAGACGCTCACCCGGTGGGCACCGCCGCATCCCGAGAAGCCGACTCCGGCTTCCAGTGATGCGTGCGCACGTCTTCGGGCCAGCGCAGGCTGATCCCGAGCGTGCGGGTGAGAAGACTCTGGTACTCCTCGAGCAGCCGCGGCTCGGCGCGCACGGCGCGCGGCGGTCTGGCCCGTTGCAGACTGAACGCCGCGAGCGCCCCCACAGCCTCGCCGATCGCCCACTCGACCGGGTGGAGTCGGTAGCAGCCGTTCGTGATGTGGGTGGTGCCGATGTTCTTGCCCGCCGGCAGCAGATTGTCGACCCGCACCGGCAGGAGGGCGCCCAGCGGGATCTGGAACGGATACGACTCGATGTCCACGTAGGTGCGCCCAGCGGTGCTGGGATGCAGGTCGATCCGGTAGTGCCCCAGGCCGACGCTGTCGGCGAAGATCTCGCTGCCCACGCCCGCCCCGCGCGCCTCGACGCCCACATGCTGCTCCAGCACGCGGAACTCGGTGAGCGCTCGACGCGCTTCGCGGATGTACGGCGCCTTCGCGTAACCGTCGGAGGTGCCCGTCACGTCACCGCGAAGGCGCAGTCCCGGATACCCGTGCCCCCCGTCCTCACGGGGCGCCTCAGTCTGCATCCAGTACAGGAACGAGGCGGAGAGCTCCCGACTGGCGGCGAGCGCACGCTCGCGCTGCTGCTCGCCGACGCCCAGCAGCGGCGCCTCCCAGTAGTCGATCTGGGGCCAGTTCACGAGCGAGACGTCGGAGTCGATGGTGCCGTCGCGGAAGTTCTCCGCCGCCACCACCCGACGAAAGCGCCAGAGATCGAACGGCACATCGCGCGTCGGCCGCAGCTGGAAGATCGGTCGGGTGCGGACGCGGAGGCCGATGGGCTCGACGTCGACCCAGGACAACTGCGGTCCCGGCCAGAACGGATCCACGTGCGTCAGCCAGTGGTCGTACCGCGCGGGCTTGTCGCCCGTGTGATCCTCTCCCGGTCGATGCTCGAGCGCGAAGCACCACGAGATGGCCTGCTGGTCCATCGGGTCGGCGGTCTCGGGCGCATGCAGCTCGCCCGTGTCATCGCGCCCCTCGGCTCCGATGACGTGCTCTACACCGCCGAGCTCCAGCAGGTCGCCCAGCTCCGTGGCGTCGACGACGATCGGCGCCCTCAGCTCCTTCTCCGAGCCGTCGGCCGCGCGCACCGTCACCGAACGGATGCGGTCGGCCGCCGTCTCGACGGCGACGGGCCGATGCTCGCGCAGCACCCGCAGCCGGCCCGAAGCCAACCACGGCGCGATCATCTCCTCGATGACCGCCGCGGCCACGCGGGGCTCGTGGCAGAGGCGGCTGACGATGCCGAGCCCCGGATCCAGCAGCGGATCGGCCGCGGCCTTCGGCGTCAGCGGGTAGTTACGGCGGTAGTACGCACGCACGCGCTGGCGGAAGTCGGTATACCCGGGCGAGGCGTGCGGCCCTTCGATCCACGCGTTCTCGTCCGGCGGCACGGCCTGCGCGGTGAGCTGACCGCCGAGCCAGTCCGTCTCCTCGGTGAGCAGCACCCGCAGACCCAACCGCAGCGCCGTCAGCGCCGCGGCGACGCCGCCGCATCCGCCCCCGACGACGAGCAGATCCGCGTCCGCGCCGCTCATGCGCCACGCTCCGTCCGCGCCTCGGCGACAGTGGTCCCCGCGACGAGCTCACAGCGTACGAGCACGCTCTCTCGGGGTGCCGCGGGATCCTCGACCATGGCGATGAGCCTGTCGACGGCGATGCGGCCGATCTCCTTACGCGGGATGCGCAGATCGCTCCATCCCGCCCCTGTCGCCGCTGTGTCCTCCAGGACGGCGACCGACACATCGCCGGGGATGGAGACCCCGCGCTCGGCGAGCCGGGCACGCAGCGTGTCGGCGATCCGCTCCGACTCCACGACCACGGC
Organism: Microbacterium sp. Clip185; assembly: GCF_028743715.1. Taxonomy (NCBI): domain Bacteria; kingdom Bacillati; phylum Actinomycetota; class Actinomycetes; order Micrococcales; family Microbacteriaceae; genus Microbacterium; species Microbacterium sp. Clip185. Next base: position 2,524,070 of record NZ_CP117996.1, read on the forward strand.
TGTCGCGCGGCCGGTCGCGAGTGCGTCGACGACGGCATCGGGGAGCCCCGCGACCTCGTCGACGTAGCCCGGCGAGTCGTCGCGCAGCTTCAGCTGCTCCACGGCTTCCCGGTAGCCGGCGCGGCGGTCGTCGTAGGGCTCGCCGCCGATGGAGTCGCGCACATAGGCGATGCTGCGATGACCGAGGGCGTGCAGCCGCTCGACGATCTCTGCGGCTGCGCTCCAGTAGTCCGGCACGATGCAGGGGAACGGAGCGCCCGGAACATCGCGGCGTCCGATGTGGACGAACGGGTACCCGTCCTGCCAGAGCCTGGCGAGCTCGGCGCGGTCGGGACTCATGCCGAGCAGGATGCTGCCGTCGGCGATGGTGAGGCGATTGGTCTCCGCGCGGTAGATGCGCCGGGTTCCTGAGCCGTCGCCCGTGGAGCTGAACAGCACGAGGTCGTGTCCGCTCTCCTCCGCTCGCTCTTCGATTCCGAGGAGGAACTCGAAGTAGAAGGACTCTCGGGCGTGCGGGAACAGCGGCTCGAAAGTGTGCACGCCGAGCAGCTGGGTGCGCTTGCCGCGGAGGTTGCGTGCGACGGGGTTCGGCACGTAGCCGAGCTGCGCGATCGCCTCCTGCACCCGGCGGCGCGTCTCCTCGGGGATGCGGGACGAGGATGCGTCGCCACTGATGACCCGGGAGACCGCCGACTGCGAGACGCCCGCGAGGCGTGCGACATCGGCCTGACGTGCGACGCGCCCGCGAGGGGGAAGCGAGGACTGATCGGTCATGCGGGTGCCTCCGTCGGCGTCTCGGGGGTGGGGGCGGTCATCGAGGTGTCGTTGATGAGGTCGCCGCGGCCGACCTGGTGCAGCCAACAGTCGGCCCAGTGGCCGTCGGGCTGCACCGTCCGCGGGGGCGCCTCGGTACGGCAGCGCTCCATCGCGAACGGGCACCGCGGATGGAACCGGCACCCCTCGGGCGGCTCGATCAGGCTGGGCGGCTCGCCAAGATCGTCGGCGGTGCCGAACAGTTCGTCGCGGTCGAGGGTCGTGGCGCGGTGCGGATCGGGAGAGGACTCGACGAGCAGTTTCGTGTACGGATGCTGCGGGCGGGAGATCACCTCGTCTTTGGGACCCGCCTCGACCATCTGCCCCGCGTACATGACGACGATGTCGTCGCACAGGTAGCGGGCACTCGCGATGTCGTGCGTGATGTAGAGCATCGCGAGGCCGTCCTCGCGGCACAGGCGGTTGAGCAGGTTGAGCATCTCGAGCCGGATCGACACATCGAGCATCGAGATCGGTTCGTCACCCAGCAGCACGCGCGGTTTCACAGCCAGGGCCCGCGCGATCACCACGCGCTGGCGCTGGCCGCCGGAGAGCTCGTGCGGGAACTTGTCCAGGAAGTCACGGGCGGGGCTGAGGCTCACCCTTTCGAGGAGGGCGATCATCTGCTGCTCGCGCTCGGCCCGCGTGCTCGCCCCCTGGTGCAGCCGGAGCGCCCGATCCAGGTTGTGCCGCACGCGGTGGAGCGGGTTGAGCGAGCCGAACGGGTCCTGGAAGATCAGCTGCACGGCCTTGCGGTACGCCTTGTCCACGCTTCGCCCGGTCGCTACAGGCCGCCCGTCGAGCAGGATCTCGCCCGAGGTCGGCTCGTAGAAGCGGGCCAGCATCCGAGCGAGCGTGGTCTTGCCGCTGCCGCTCTCCCCCACCACCGCGGTGACGCGCCCCGGGACGAGGCGGATACTCGCCCCCTCGACGGCGCGCACGGTCGCGGAGCGACCCACGGCGCCGGTCACCGTGAAGTGCTTGGAGACATCGATCGCCTCCAGAACCGCATCGCTCATACGGGGACCTCCTCATCATGCAGGTGACACGCGACCTCGCGGTCACCACGGGTGCGCGGCAGCGGCAGGTCGCGCACGCACTTCTCGAAGGCGTGCGGACACCGCGGGGCGAAGGAGCACCCGACGGGCAGCGCTCGCAGATCCGGCGGCGTGCCGGGGATGCCCTCGAGCTTCGTGGCCGTCGCGTGCAACGGCGGGAACGAGTCGCGCAGCCCCTTCGTGTAGGGATGCAACGGTGAACGGTAGATCTCGGATGCGGCGGCCAGCTCCACGACGCGGCCCGCGTACATCACAGCGATGCGATCGGCGAGCTCGAGCAGCAGTGACAGGTCGTGCGTGACGAACACGACGGCGAAGCCGAACTCCCGACGCAGCCGCAGCACCTGCGCCAGGATCTGCCGCTGCATCACGACATCCACCGCCGTCGTCGGTTCGTCCATGACGATGAGCTCGGGTCGGCACGCGAGTGCCAGGGCGATGGTGGCGCGCTGGCGCATCCCGCCGGAGAGCTCGTGCGGATAGCTGCGCACGCGGTCGGCGGAGATTCCGACCAGCGACAGCAGGTGGCGCGCCTGATCCCAGGCCGCCGCCTTCGAGAGGGAACGGTCGTGGGTGCGCAGCACATCCACGAACTGCGCACCCAGCCTCATGACGGGATTCAACGCATCCATCGCGCTCTGCAGCACGATCGACAGGCGCGTCCAGCGCAGCTCCCGCAGTCTCTTGGGCGTGAGGGTCACGAGGTCGATGGCCTCGCCGCCCTCACGCGGGTGGTACATGATGCGTCCGGCGGTCGTCACGGCCGGCGGGCGCTGGAGGCGCGTGAGCGCCGTGATGAGCGTGGACTTGCCCGACCCCGACTCCCCCACGACACCGAGGATCTCGCCGCGTCGAAGTGAGAACGTCACGTCGGCGCAGGCGCGGGTGGGGGCGCCGAGCGAGGCGTACTCCACGCTGAGCTGCTCGACCTCCAGCAGGACGTCGTCGTCGCGTTCGGACACGGATGCGGCCTCCGCACGGCTCTCGGCGGCGATGGTCATCTCAGGCTCCTTCCACGGCGACCGCGGCGCGGCGCACGCGCGCGGTGCGCTTGGCGACGAGGCGCGACGCCGAACGCAGCTTGGGGTTGGCGAGCTCGTCCACGCCGAAGTTGATGAGGGCGGCGGCCGTGCCGACCAGCGCGATGCACAGTCCCGGAGGCACGAGCCACCACCAGAGTCCTCGCAGCACGGCGCTCTGCTGCTGTGCGGCTTGAATCATCGTCCCCCAGCTCACGGCGGAGGAGTCCGAGACACCGAGGAAGGCAAGGCCCGCCTCGGCCATCACGCCGCCGATCAGACCGCCGAGGAACATCGAGGCGATCCATCCGTACAGGTGCGGGAGCACCTCGGTGAAGATCAGGCGCGTGTGAGACTCGCCCATCATCCGCATCGCCTGGACGAAGTCGCGGCTGCTCACGCTCATCGCCTGCGCGCGGAGGGTCCTCGCACCGCCGGCCCACCCGAAGACGCCGATGATGACGGCGATCATGACGAGGCCGGTGCCCTGCAGGTAGCCCGCGACCACGAAGATCAGCGGCAGGACGGGCATCACGAGGAAGAGATTGGTCACGAAGTTGAGCGCCTGACCGGTGACGCCGCGGAAATAGCCGGAGGGCACGCCCACGAGGATGGCGAGCAGGGTGCCGATCGCCGCCGACAGGAAGCCCACGAACATCGAACCGCGAGCGCCCTCCACCACCTGGGCGAGCACGTCCTGGCCGAACTGCGTCGTGCCCAGAAGGTGCTGCGGGCTCGGCGGCTGCGAGATCGCGGAGATGTCGTTGGCGCGCGCATCCAGTCCGAAGATGTCCAGCAGCAGCTGTCCGAACAGCGCCAGCAGGACGAAGAAGGCCAGCACGACGACACCGAAGGTCACCTTGCCGTTGGCGAAGAGGCGATACTTCATGTCACTTCTCCTCTCGCACGCGCGGGTCGAGCCACGCATAGACGGAGTCCGCGATGAGGTTCGCCAACAGCACGGTGAGCGTCACGAGCAGGAAGACGCCCTGCATGACGGGGTAGTCGCGTTTCTGGAGCGCAGAGAAGAGCAGGTAGCCGATGCCGGGGTAGCTGAAGACGATCTCCGTCAGCAGCGCACCGCCGACGACTCCGCCGAGTGCCATCGCGAAGCCGGTGAACTGGGGCAGCATGGCGTTGCGGGCGGCGTACCGCCAGCGCACGCGCGACGACGACAGTCCCTTCGCCTGGGCCAGAAGCACGTAGTCCTCGCCGACGGTGGTCACCGTCATGTTGCGCATGCCGAGCATCCAGCCTCCGAAGGCGGAGAACACGATCGTCGCCGCGGGCAGCGCCCCGTACTGGAGCGCACTCAGGATGAAGGGCAGGTTGAAGCCCACCGGCAGGTTGGGGTCGTACCCGCCGGCGAGCGGGAACCACCCGAGGATGAACCCGAAGTACCAGACAGCGAGCAGCGCGATCCAGAAGTAGGGCACCGAGGACAGGAAGGTGGTGAGCGGGGTGACGATCGAGTCGAACCGCGATCCCGCCCGCCACCCGGCGGCCACCCCGAGGGCTGTGCCCAACAGGAAGGCGGCGATCGTCGTCGTGCCCACCAGCAGCAGGGTCCACGGCAGGCCGGTGGCCACGAGATCCGCGACCGGCACGGGGAAGTTCACGATGGAGACGCCGAGGTCGAACCGCGACAGCTGCACGAGGTACGCGCCGTACTGTTCGAAGAGGTTCTCCTGCGGGTTGCCGAACAGGCCCTGGATGGATTGCAGCGTCGCCGGAGGCAGTGCCTGCCCGCTCACCCGCTCGAGCTGATCGATGATGGCCGCCGAGGGGTCGCCGGGCATCAGGCGCGGGATCACGAAGTTGAGCGTGATCGCCGCCCACGCCGCGGCCAGATAGAAGCCGAGCCTGCGCAGCAGGAACATGCTCCGACCCCGTCTGGGCCTCTTCTTGGCCGTCACCTGCGCCACGCTGACCGTGGCGGAGGTGACGGCACCGGGTGCCAGGCTCATGATGCCGGTGTGAGGGAGAGCAGGGTGCGGATGGTGTCGGGCCCGAGGCTCGGGAAGGGGACGGCGTCGAAGTCGTCGGGGGTGGGCCAGCCCTTCCAGTGCGAGGCGTTCACGTCGACGAACCAGTACGAGTTGTACAGCGGCGAGAAGGGCACCTCGTCGACCACGATGCGCTGCATCTGCATCCCGAGGTCCTTCATGGTCGCCTCGTCGGCGGCCCGCGTCATCTGGGCGAGCACCTCATCGGTCTCGGAGTCGTTCCAGCGGCCGATGTTGGTGGCCGCGGCCGTACCGAGCGGCTCGACATAACGGCTGTCGAGGAAGCTGTACACGCCGTACACGCCCGCCCCACCGGTCGTCGCGATGGTCAGATCGAAGTCGCCGGTCTTCTGCTGGTCGTACAGGGTCGCGCCGGGTGCGCCCGCGGGGGCGACGGTGACACCCAGAACCTTCTTCCAGCTGTTGATCATGATGTCGGCGTACGCGTTCCAGCCGAAGTCCTGGTTGAACGAGAGTCGCGGCGTGAAGCTCTTGCCGTCCTTGACCAGCGCCCCGTCGACCACCTCGTAGCCGCTCGCCGCGAGGGCGGCGACCGCCGCATCGGCGTCGACCTCCTGCACCATCCCCTGGTACTCCGGAGCGATCCAGTCCGAGTAGATCTGGTCGACGAGGCCCGTGGGACCGGCCTCGGTACCTGGGCGGTTGAGGGTGGCGGTGATGTCCGACCGGGGGATCGACATCGCGAACGCGCGCCGCACGTTGACATCGTCGAACGGCGCCTGCGCGGTGTTGTACATCATCGAGTACGCACCGCCGGTGGCGTAGAGCTGGTAGAGGTTCGTCTCGGGGTTCTGAGCGACGAACTCCTGCTCCGCGTTGGGCCAGCCTACGGGGGCCCAGTCGACGTCGCCGCGCAGGAGCTGCGCCTTCACCGTCTCGCCGCTGGTCGCGAGGATCTTCATGTACGCCATGGGGAGCTTCCCGCCCCAGTAGTCATCGCGCGCCTTGAGGGTGACCTGCTGCGCGGCAAAGGCGTCGAGGGTGAAGGGCCCCGTGCCCACCGGGTCGGGGTTGGTCCAGGTGGTCAGATCCTGGTCCTTCCAGATGTGCTCGGGCACCATCGGCAGCGAGCTGGATGCGAACTGGTTCAGAGCGGCGAACGACGGTTCGTCGAAGGAGACCTGCACGGTGTCGTCGTCGACCTTCTCGACACCGGCGTACGTGACGCCGGCGAGGTTGAGTTCCGGACGCTCGAGCGGAAGCGAGAGCGAGTAGGCCACGTCATCGGCCGTCAGCGCCTCGCCGTCGGAGAAGGTCACGTCGTCGCGGATGTCGATCGTGAGCTGCGTGCCGGACTCGTCGAAATCGAGCGACTCGGCAAGCCACGGTTCGACGACGGCGCCGTTGGCATAGTCGATGCGGGCGAGCGGTTCGTAGATGAGCTCGGCGTTCGGAGCCTTCTCGGTCGCGGGCCCGAGAACGTTGTAGTTGCGGACGTAGGTGGTGCCGCCGTCGGACTTGCCGAAGATGATCGTGTCGGCTCTGGTTCCGCCGGCGGACGTCGTGCCGGCCGTGCAGCCGGCGACGGCGACGAGGGCGGATGCCGCGAGGACGGCGGCGAGGACTCGTCGGGTGGTGCGCATTCCTGTCTCCTTCGACTGGATGTTCTCGGGGTGTCACCGTGGCGGCGAGCCGCGGTGCTCTGATGCGGGAAGCACGCTGTTGTGCTCCGGAGGCCACCGGGTGTTCATTCGTATGAGCAACCGATCCAGCTGTCAGGAATGGATGCTTCTACGTATGAGCACGAGGCTATGAAGAAGCCCGGCCGAAGTCAAGACCCCAGCCGGGCTTCTTCGGACTACTGGTTGCGGAAGGCGTCGTCGAAGGATGCGGTGGGCGCAGGCCAGAGCAGGCTGCGCACGAACTCGACGGCCTGGGCGGCGCCGTGGAGGCGGTCCATGCCGGCGTCTTCCCATTCGATGGAGATCGGCCCGGTGTAACCGATGGCGTCGAGGGCACGGAAGGAGTCCTCCCAGGGCACATCCCCGTGACCGGTGGAGACGAAGTCCCACCCGCGGCGAGGATCCCCCCACGGCAGATGCGAGCCCAGCACCCCCGCACGCCCGTTACGCGGCCGCATCCTGGTGTCCTTGCAGTCCACGTGGTAGATCCGGTCCTGGAAGTCCCAGATGAACCCGACCGGATCGATGTTCTGCCACATCATGTGCGAGGGGTCCCAGTTGAACCCGAACGCGGCACGGTGATCGATCGCCTCGAGCGCGCGCACCGAGCTCCAGTAGTCGTAGGCGATCTCCCCCGGATGCACCTCGTGCGCGAAGCGCACCCCCTCACCGTCGAACACGTCGAGGATGGGATTCCACCTGGCCGCGAAGTCCTCGAACCCGCCCTCGATGACGGGGGCGGGAACCGGTGGGAACATCGCCACGTACGGCCAGATGGCGGAGCCGGTGAAGCCGACGACGGTGTCGACGCCGAGCTTGCGCGCGACCCGCGCCGCCCGCTTCATGTCCTCCGCCGCGCGTCGGCGCACGCCCTCCGCATCACCGTCGCCCCACACGTACTCGCGCAGGATCGCCTGGTGGCGGAAGTCGATGGGCGCATCGCACACCGCCTGACCCGCCAGGTGGTTCGAGATCGCGAAGACCTGCAGTCCGTGCCGATCGAGGATCTCCCGGCGCGAGGCGACGTAGGCTTCGTCCTCGTCGGCCCGGCGCAGATCGAGGTGATCGCCCGATGCGGCGATCTCCAATCCGTCGTAGCCCCAGGATGCGGCGAGTCTCGCCACCTCCTCGAAGGGGAGGTCCGCCCACTGCCCGGTGAAGAGGGTGACGGGATGCGTGCTGGTCATAGGGACTCCTTCGATGGGAGGGGCATGTCGGTCGATACGGGGACGGCGGCGATGTCGACCCAGCGACGCTCGCGGGCGGACGTGAGCACGGCGTCGGTGATCTCGGCGGCCCGCAGCCCGTCGGCGAAGGTGGGCAGGCCGTCCGGGCTCGCACCCTCGAGCACCGCGTACGCATCGGCGACGAAGGCGTTGAAGGCATCCTGGTAGCCCATCGGGTGGCCCGCCGGCACGAGCGAGAGCCCGCGGTCGCCCGGTGCATCCGGATCGCGCAGCACGAGCTGCGACCCCTCTCGGGAGCCGATCCACAGCTCCTCCGACCGCTCCTGGGCGAAGCGGAGGCTGCGCGACGAGCCGTGCAGCTCGAGAACGAGCCCATTCTTGCGACCGGGGGCGAGCTGGCTGACCAGCAACGTCCCCAGCGCCCCGCCCTCGAGTTCGACCACCACGGCGGCGATGTCCTCGTTCGCGACCGGCGCGCCCGCGCGCGTGTCGAACACCGTCGAGGTGCGCGCCGAGAGAGCGACGATCCGTCGGCCGGTGACGAACTCGAGCAGATCGCAGAGGTGGGAGCCGATGTCGGCGAACGCACGGGACGCCCCACCGGCAGCCGCATCCGCCCGCCAATCGGTGTCGCCCGCATCCAGCAGCCAGTCCTGCAGATACGCTCCGTCGATCGTGAGGATGCGCCCGACAGCCCCCGTGGCGACGAGCTCACGCGCCTGGCGCACCACGGGGTGGTACCGGTACACGAACGGCACAGCCCCCGCGACGCCCGCATTCTCGGCGGCGACGACGACCGCGCGCGCGTCGTCCACCGAGGTGGCGAGAGGCTTCTCGCAGATCACATGCTTGTCCGCGGCGAGCGCGGCCAGGGTCTGCTCCGCGTGGTCGCGGTTAGGGGTGCACACATGCACCACATCGATGTCGTGCGCAGCGATGAGCTCTGCCGCGTCCTTGGCCGGACGTCCGATTCCCAGGCGATCGGCGGCCTGGGCTGCGCGCTCGGGCGACGAGCTGGCGAGGGCGACCAGCCGGGCGCCTGCGGCGCGCGCGGCGCGGGAGTGCACGGCCGCCATGAAACCGCCGCCGAGGAATCCGGCGCGCACCGGAGCGAACCCGCTCACAGCGTCGCCTGCCGCGGGTCACGATCCTCGGGCACCAGGGGCAGAGCGTCGACCGTGCTCGCAACGGCCACAGCCGCCCCGGTCTGCACGGATTCGTCGATCGCCACCAGGGTGTCGAGCACGTGATAGCCCAGGCGGCCCGTGGCGATATGCGCACCGCCGGAACGGATCGCCCGCGCCATATCCAGCACACCGAGCCCTCGGCCGGCCTCGACGCCGACGGGCGCGACCGTCTCCCAGCTCGGCTCGGCGCCACCGCCGACGGAACGCCCTACGCGCACCTCGCCGCCGAACGTGTTGGGATCGGGCACGATGAGCGCGCCCTCCGTTCCGTTGATCTCGATCACTCCGCTGCGGGCGAGGACCGCGTCGAAGCTGAAGACGCTGTCGGCAGCGGCTCCGCCCTCGAAACGGGTCAACGCCTGCACATGCGTCGGCACCTCGACGGGGAAGGCGGTGCCGGCACGCTCGCCGACCCGGATCTCGCGGCTGGCGCGCGACTGCGAGCCCAGCGCCATCACCCGATCGACCGGGCCGAAGATGCTCACGAGCGCCGAGACGTAGTACGGCCCCATGTCGAACAGGGGTCCGGCGCCGCGCGCGAAGAGGAACTCCGGATTGGGATGGAAGATGTCGGGACCGATGTACTGCATGGTCGTGTGCGCGGACAGCGGGACGCCGATGTCGCCGCGCAGCACCGCGCGCCGCGCGGTCTGCAGGCCCGGACCGAGGATGGTGTCGGGGGCGACGCCGACGCGCAGGCCCGCGGCATCCGCGGCGGCGAGAAGGGCGCGCGCACTCTCCCGATCGATGCCGATGGGCTTCTCCGACCAGACGTGCTTGCCTGCGGCGATGGCCGCCGCGCTGACCGCGGCGTGCGCGGCCGGGATCGTGAGGTTGACGACGATCTCGACCTCGGGGTGGGCGAGCACATCCTCGGGCGCACCGGCGTGCGGCACCCCGTGGCGAGTCGCCTGCGCCGCCGCGCGAGCCGTGTCGAGGTCGCCGATCGCTATGACGCGAATGTCCGGGAACGAGCCGAGGTTCTCGAGATAGGTGTCGCTGATCATGCCCGCGCCGATGACGCCGACGCCGACGGGCCCTGTGCCGGTCATCGGATGCCCGCCTCTGCCAGGAAGGCGATGCCCGCCGCGAGAGCGTCGAAGAGATCGCCGTCGTACTCATCGAACTCGAGCACGGCGAGTTCGAGCGAGCTCGCCGCCGCGAGTGCGGCGCCCAGCGGCACCTCCCCTTCTCCGGCCGGGACTTGATGGAGCTGACCCTGCGGCGAGTCCGGGAGGAAGGGATCGAACCCCGTGCTGCCGTCCTTCACGTGCAGAGCACGCAGCCGCCGGCCCAGGCGCGTGACCAACGCGGGCACGTCCTGCCGCCCGACGGCGGCCCAGTAGGCATCGAGCTCGAGCACGACGTCCTCTCGCAGCAGCGAGACGAAGAACTCGTAGGCGCTCCGACCGTCGATCGAGTGATGGAACTCCTGCGAGTGGTTGTGGTACCCCACGCGCAGACCACGGAATGCGGCGAGTGCAGCGGCGTGGTTCAGCCGTTCGGCCGTGCGGCGCACCGCATCCTCGTCGCGCCAGTGCTCGGCCCACACCATGGGCTCGAAGACCGTGTGGGCTCCGAGACGCTGTGCCGCGTCGAACACCTCGTCCAGGGTCGCGGTGTCATTCTCTCCGGCCGCCACGAGAGGGGCGTGAACGCTCGGGCTGCTGAGGCCGTGGCGCGCGAGGGACTCGGCCAGAGGCGCTCCCCCGGCGACGATGTCGTAGGCCTCGACGCGACGCACGCCGAGGCGGGCGAGGCGGGCGAACGTCTCCTCCCGGTCGGCGGCGAGGGCGTCGCGCAGGGTGTACAGCTGGACGGACAGTGCGGCTTCGGTCATGCGGTCCTCGATTCTCTGACGCGACGGCGCGCCCGGCGGGCGACGATGCCGCGCGATGGAGTTGACGAAAACCGACAGTAGTGCCGGTTTTCAGATTCGTCCACCCCCGCTAGGGTCATCCCCATGTCCGACACCTCGCCGCGCGGCTACGCCAGCGGCCGACGACGCCGCGATCAGGTCGTAGCCGCGGCCTTCGCGGCGTTCGGAACCGTGGGGTACCGACAGACGAGCATGAGCCAGATCGCGGCGGACTGCGGCGTCTCGCGCGCGGGCCTCTCCCACCACTTCCCCACCAAGGAGTCGCTCCTCGAAGCTGTGCTCGACGAACGGGATCGGCGCCACGCGCTGCGCTTCTTCGAGGGCGCACCGGGCCCCGGCCGCGACGGGCTCGATCACTTCGCCCGACTGGTCGCGCTCACCAGGGCTAACGCGACAACACCGGGAATCGTGGGCCTGTACGCCGCGCTCTCGGCCGAGGCGACCGACCCCGCACACCCGGCGCACACCTACTTCACGCGCCGATACGAGAACTCGAGGCGACACCTCGCCCTCGCGGTCGACGACCTGCGCGCCCGGGACCTGCTCCGCGAGCCCGCCGTCGACAGCACCCGGCTGGCGGAGGAGATCATCGCCCTCATGGACGGTCTGCAGATCCAGTGGCTCTTCTCCCCCCGCACCGTCGACATGGCGGGCCGTCTGCGCGCGCGCCTGACAGAGATCGTCCGCGTGGAGCTGCCGGACATGTCATCCGCATCCACAACGCAGTCCTGAGGTTCTCCGCACGGTGACACCGGGGTAACGCCCGCGAGACAAAGCCGCGATTGACTGAGGACAGTCACCGCATCGCATGGCCGATGCCTTCGCAGCGAAAGGAGCGGCCGATGATCCCCCGACCGCCCAGACACGACGTCTCCGCCCCCGCACCGATGCGGGCCGAGGACGTCCCGACGCAGATGCGCGCCGCCGTCATCGACTCCACCGGAGCGCCGGAGCTGCTCCACGAAACCCGCCTGCCGGTTCCGCAGCCCGTGCTCGGCGAGCTGCTCGTACGCGTGGTCGCCGCCGGAGTGAATCCCATCGACGCGAAGACGCGCGCGGGACGAGGCGTGAGCGGCGCCATCTCGGCCTACCCCGCCGCGCTGGGCTTCGACTTCAGCGGCGTGGTGGTCGCCTCCCCGTTCGAGGCGCACCCGTTCCCTGCCGGCACCGAGGTCTTCGGGATGGTGCCTTTCCCGCGCACCGGCGGAACGTACGCCGAGTACGTCGTCGTGCCATCGCAGTCGCTCGCTCGGAAGCCCGCATCGCTCTCGCACGTCGAGGCGGCCGGCATCCCCCTCGCCGCCCTCACCGCCTGGGGCGTCGTGGTCGAGACGGCGCACGCCCACGAGGGCCAGCGTGTGCTGATCCACGCCGGGAGCGGCGGCGTGGGCCACTTCGCGGTGCAGCTCGCCGCGTACTTCGGCGCCCACGTCACCGTCACCTCCTCCGCTCGCAACGCCGCGTGGCTGCGCGAGCTCGGCGCGTCGGTGGTCATCGACTACGCCACGACGCGGTTCGAGGATGTCGTGGCCGACATGGACGTCGTCATCGATCTCGTCGCCAACACGGAGGACGAGATCGGCACGCGCTCGCTCGGCGTCATCCGCCCCGGCGGCCTGTACGTCATGGTGCCCAGCGGCGGCTGGCCCGGCTTCGCCGAGGCGGCGTCGGAGGCGGGGGTACGCGCCACCGGCTACAAGGTCATCCCCGACGGCGATGTCCTCGCCACCCTCGCGCGCCTGCTCGACACGGGATCGATCCAGGTCTACATCGACACCGTGTACGAGCTCGCGGATGCGGCCGAAGCGCACCGCGCGCTGGAGCGCGGCCGCACGCGGGGCAAGTCAGTGCTGCGCATCAGCGAGGCGTGATCCGCAGCGCCCCGCGCGCGGCATCGGCCACCGCATCCGCGACCTCATCCAGCAGGGCGGAGGTGAGGTTCCACTGCTGCCAGTACAGGGGGATGTCGATCGGCGACCCGGGCAGCAGCACGAGCGAGCCATCGGCCAGATCCGCCTGGGTCTGGAGATCGGGCAGCATCCCCCATCCGAGACCGCCGCGCACCGCATCCGCGAAGGCATGCGAGCCGGGAACGAAGCTGCGGGGCGGCGACGCGGGATCGACGCCCCGCTCGCGCAACCACCTGGTCTGCAGCTCGTCTCGGCGGTCGTAGTCGACGACCCGGGCACGCTCCGCTCCCCGGCTTTCCAGATCCCGCGCGAGTGTCGGCGTCGCCACGGCGCGGTATCGCATCGCGCCCAACGGACTCACCCGGCATCCGGCCACGGGCGCGGCGCGCGAGGTGACCGCGGCGACGACACGCCCCGACGCGAGCAGCTCCGCGGTGAAGTCCTGATCGTCGCGGTGGAGGTCGAACACCACGTCGTGCACCGCGGCGACGCGTGACAGTGCCGCGACGAACCAGGTCGACAACGAGTCGGCATTGACGGCGAGCGGCAGGCTCACCGTCGCGCCCTCCCCCTCGCCCGTCTCGCCCAGCTCTCGCAGCACGTCCTGCGAGAGGAGCGCGTACTGGCGGGCGAGACGCACGACGCGTTCACCGTCGTCGGTCGCCCGCGCGGGCTTGGAGCGCACCAACAGCACCCGACCCAGCCGCTCTTCGAGCACACGGATGCGTTGACTGACCGCCGAGGGGGTGATGTGCAGTCGACGAGCCGCCGCATCCATCGTTCCGGTGTCGACGACGGCCGCGAGCGTGGCGGCGAGTTCGGCGGGCAGATCGATCATGAAGGCAGCTTATGGCGATGAAGGAATCGGAACTGGAGCTCATGCAACAAGGGCCCTAGCGTCGAGGCGTGCTCTCTTCCCTCGTCGCGGGCCTCGGTCTCGGCTTCTCGCTCATCGTCGCCATCGGCGCGCAGAACCTCTTCGTGCTGCGTCAGGGCATCCGACGGGAGCATGTCCTCACCGTCGCACTCGTCTGCGCCGTCTCGGACGCGGTCCTCATCGCCGTCGGAGTGTCGGGGTTGGGGCTCGTGCTCGAGGCCGCCCCGTGGGCGGTACAGGTGGCGCGTTGGGCGGGGGCAGCGTTCCTCCTCGCGTATGCCCTGCTCGCGGCGCGGCGCGTGTGGCGCCCGACGGATCCGCCCGCCGTCTGCGCGACGTCTGCACGAGAGGTGGTGACCGTGGTGCCGGATGGGGTGGATGAGGCGAGGGCAGGCGGGGCCACCGTGCAGACGTCGAGCGCCGCCTCGACCGCATCCATCCCGGCCCGCACCTCGCGCACCGCGGCTCTGCTCACGTGCCTGGCGCTGACCTGGCTGAATCCGCACGTCTACCTCGACACGGTGTTTCTGCTCGGATCCGTGGCGAGCACGCATGGCCAGACCCGGTGGTGGTTCGCGGCCGGGGCGATGACGGCGAGCCTCGCGTGGTTCTTCTCGCTCGCCTACGGCGCCAGGCTCCTCGGCCGGATGTTCGCGTCACCCACCGCATGGCGCGTCCTCGACGGCATCATCGCCGTCGTCATGGCGCTGATCGCGGTCAGCCTCATCCTCGGCGGATGATCCGGACGCACGACCGAGGCATCCTGCCACCTGCGCGTCGCTGGCGACAGCCCGCAGCGGCTGCCGCGCATGCGCGGCACAATGTGCGCATGCGTCATGTCCGAGTGATCGTCAGCGGTGCCGTGCAGGGCGTCGGTTTCCGCTATTCCGCCCACGATGCGGCCGCCCGCCTCGGCGTCGCCGGATGGATCAGAAACCGCTACGACGGCACGGTCGAAGCAGAGCTCCACGGTGAACAAGGACGCGTGGACCGCATGATCGACTGGCTTCGCAAGGGACCGCCGTCGGCGCACGTCGAGCGTGTGGAGGTGTCGGAGGCCACCCCGACGGGCCCGCTGAGTTTCGACATCCGAGAAGACGCCTGAGCATGCAGGAAGGGCCCCGTCCGAAGACGGGGCCCTTCCTGTGAGACGTGTCTCAGACCAGTGCGTTGACATCCAGCGGGATGCCGGGGCCGAACGTCGTCGACACCGCGCCCTTCTGGATGTAGCGACCCTTGGAGCTGGACGGCTTCAGGCGGACGATCTCCTCGAGAGCGGCCTTCAGGTTCTCGTCGAGCTGGTCGGCCGAGAACGAAGCCTTGCCGACGACGAAGTGCACGTTGGCATGCTTGTCGACGCGGAACTCGATCTTGCCGCCCTTGATCTCCTCGACGGCCTTGGCCGGGTTCGGGGTGACCGTACCGGTCTTCGGGTTCGGCATGAGGCCGCGGGGACCCAGCACCTTACCGAGGCGACCGACCTGACCCATGAGCTCGGGGGTCGAGACGGCGGCGTCGAACGACGTGTAGCCGCCCGCGACCTTCTCGATCAGCTCGGCGCCGCCGACCTCGTCGGCGCCCGCAGCGAGAGCGGCCTCGGCGGCCGGGCCCGTCGCGAACACGATGACGCGGGCGGTCTTACCCGTGCCGTGCGGGAGGATGACGGTGCCGCGCACCATCTGGTCCGCCTTGCGGGGGTCGACCGACAGCTTGAGGGCGACCTCGACGGTGGAGTCGAACTTCTTCGACCCGGTCTCCTTCGCGAGGGTCACAGCCTCGGTCGGGGTGTAGAACTTGTCGGCCTCGATCTTCTCGGCGGCCGCGCGGAATGCCTTGGACTTGGTAGCCATGTTCGTTATCTCCCTCAGTCCTCGACCGTGATGCCCATGGAACGGGCGGTGCCGGCGATGATCAGCGAGGCAGCCTCGATGTCGTTCGCGTTCAGGTCGGGCATCTTCGTCTCGGCGATCTGGCGCACCTGGTCCTTGGTGAGCTTCGCGACCTTGACGGTGTGGGGGGTCTTCGAACCCTTGGCGACGCCGGCGGCCTTCTTGATGAGCTCCGCGGCGGGCGGGGTCTTCAGGATGAACGTGAAGCTGCGGTCCTCGTAGACGGTGATCTCGACGGGGATGACGTTGCCGCGCTGCGACTCGGTCGCCGCGTTGTACGCCTTGCAGAACTCCATGATGTTGACGCCATGCTGACCGAGCGCGGGGCCGATCGGCGGCGCCGGGTTGGCTGCACCGGCGTTGATCTGAAGCTTGATCAGGCCGGTCACCTTCTTCTTCGGTGCCATTCTTCTTTCCTTTCATCGAGCGGATGCCGGATGCATCGGCTCTCCCGCATCCCATCGAGGGAAGCGGTTGTCGCAGCGCGCCGGAGCGGCACGCAAACCACAACACTCTACCGCATCACCGGGCGTGTCGCGGCATCCCCGAGGCCCTGTGCGGGGAGGCGCCGCATCCGGCGCCTCCCGCGTGCACCCCGCCCCGACACACCTCCGTGTCTCACTTGTTCACCCGAAACGCCCCGCAAACCTGCACAAATGAGACACCGAGACACGCACCTCGCCCTGACAGGCCTCCGTGTCTCACTTGTTCACCCGAAACGCGTGCCAGACGTGCACAAGTGAGACACCGAACGAGGATGCGGGCGGGACGCCGGAACGACGAACGCCCCGCCGATCGTGCGGCGGGGCGTTCGAGCGAATCCGTGTGTCAGATCATCTTCGAGACCTGGTCGAACGACAGCTCGACCGGGGTCTCGCGCTCGAACAGCGAGACGAGGACCGTGAGCTTGCCGCTCTCGGGCTTGATCTCGCTGATCGATCCGGGAAGACCCGCGAACGAGCCCTCCTTGATGGTGATCGTCTCGCCGATCTCGTAGTCGACCTCGGCCGCGATGACGCGAGCCGCCGCGGGGGCTGCGGATCCGCCGCCGGACTTGGCCGGGGCGACATCCTTGATCTCGACGAGGCTCTTGAGCATGTTGAACGCCTCTTCGAAGCGCAGCGGCGTCGGGTTGTGGGCGTTGCCCACGAAGCCCGTGACACCGGGCGTGTGACGAACGACCGACCAGGTGTCCTCGTTGAGCTCCATGCGCACGAGCACGTAGCCCGGGATGCGCACGCGGGTGACCATCTTGCGCTGGCCGTTCTTGATCTCGACGACGTCCTCCATCGGGACCTCGACCTGGTAGATGTCGTCCTCGACCTCGAGCGTCGACTTACGCTGCTCGATGTTGGCCTTCACCTTGCGCTCGAAACCGGCGTAGGAGTGGATGACGTACCACTTGCCCTCGAGCGAGCGCAGCTCCTGGCGGAACGCCTCGTAGGGATCGGCGTCCGCGTCGACCTCTTCTTCGATCTCGTCCACCGCAGCGGCGGCGTCGTCGATCTCGTCCACGAACTCAGGGTCGAGCACGGGAGCGTCCGGCTCACCGTTGATGTCGGGTCCGTCGTAGGGCGTCACTTCGTCGGCCTCCTCGGCTGCGCGCTCTGCTTCTTCTTCGGCGAGCGACTCGGTCAGCACCTCGGCGGCCGCTTCGGCCTCTGCAGCCTCGTCGATCTCGAGAGCGTCGTTGACGATCGCGTCGGCCTCGGGGTCTTCGACGTCGGCATCCGCGTCGTAGCCGGTGTCGGAGTCTTCGTCCTCGTCGTCGCCCTCGATGTGCAGCGCGACGTGCTCGGCGGCCTCGACGGAGCGCTCCTCGGCGGCGAGGGTGTTGCCCTCCTGCGCCTCGTCGTCCTCGCTGGACTGCTCGGCGGCGGTCGCCCAATCGGCGTCGTCGGTGTATTTCTCAGACACTTACGTACTCTCTCGTTCTGGTCTGCGGGTGGCGACACCCGCGCCTCGCGATGTCAGGCTCCGGGAACTCCGAAGACGACGGTCGTCAGCCAGACGAACACGACATCGAGTCCGTAGACGACCGCCATCATCACGATGACGAAGCCCAGGACGACGCCGGTGAACTTCACCAGCTCCTTGCGCGTCGGGGTGACGACCTTGCGAAGCTCGGCGAAGACCTGGCGGATGAAGATGACGATGCGCAGGAAGAAGTTGGGCTTCTTCTCGCGCACGGCACCGCCAGCGGCGACGACCTCGCCCTTCGGCTCGTCCTGGACCATGCACCCACCTGAATCGCTTACGTCGTGCCAGCATGCGCTGGCGCGCAGGGCGGACAGGAATCGAACCTGCAACCTGCGGTTTTGGAGACCGCTGCTCTGCCAATTGAGCTACCGCCCTAGAGACCCGGAGGTCTCGCGCCCGCACTCCTGCCGTGACCTGATCCGAAGGGATGTGTCGTCCCGATGACGGGCACGGCGAAAGAATGCAGACTTCAACTGCACGCTCAAGTGTACGGCATGGCACACGAGGGCGCGAACGCGCTCAGCCCGGAAGGCACGGCGAGAAGACAGCGATCACCAACGCCGGGCCCTCGGCGGCGAGGGTCACGGTGACGCCGTCCTCGGAGATCCACCCCTGTCTTTCCGCGGCCGGATCGGCATCGGCGAGAGGTCGCCACACCGCGGGATCGAGGCTCTCGCCGAGGTCGTCGCGCACTCCGTCCGCCGCCGAGGCGTCGGCGGCGACCGCGAGCACACCGGTCGCCGTCAGCACGATCTGCTCGGTGTCGGCGGGCCGTGAGCACGCCTGGGTGCGCGGCTCGGCGGTCTCGAGCGTGCGCAGCACGTTCGGATCCACCCCCGACGCCTGAGCGACGAGGTCGTCGAACACGTCGCGCATCCGGCGATCCGCCGCGTCCGCATCCACCGGCGAGCATGCGGCCAGCGCGAGCACGGCGAGCAACGAGGCAGCGCCCAGGCCGGCGCGCGCCCTCACGGCCGCACCGCCTCGAGCACCTCGTAGTCCGCGGCCATGGGTTCCGTGACCTGGACGCCGAGCGATGCGAGATGATCCAGCAGCCAGCCGTCGTACCAGCCGTCGACGTCGCACGGTGAGGAGGTGTCGACGTAGTCGGATGCGGGGATGCCGTAGACGTACACGGCACGACAGCTCGCGTCGGCCTCGAGCTCCGGGCCGTACTGGTCGTCGGTGACGCCTGCCCGATCGGCCGCGAGGAAGGCCGGGTAGTAGTTCTGGTACTGGTACCAGTGCATGGCCTCGTGCACGAACACGGCCCACACGGAGGACTCCATGCCCGGATCCCACGCGAGGAAGAGCCAGTTCGGATACCGGGTGGAGTAGCAGCCGCCGACGACGATCTCGTAGCCCGTGCGCTCGGAGAGGTGGTAGCCGCAGTTCTCGTCCCCGGCGTCGAAGGCGACCTGGACCCGGTCGGCGCCGATGGAGGCGAGGAACGCACGCCCGTCCGGATCCGCTCCCGGCATCGCTGGGCCGCCAGGGTTGGGCACGGCCAGCAGCGGTGAGTCGTCTCCCGTCTTCCACTCCTCGACCTGCGCATGCTCGTCGTCCCAGGCCCGATGATCGCTCTCGAAGTCGGCCGTCGCCCCCTGGGTGGCAGTCACCTTCTCGGATGCGGCCGCGAAGGCGTCGGCGATCGCCGACTCCTGCTCGGGGCTCATGACCCGCGACGCGAGCACGCGCTCCCGCTGCTGCCAGATGAGCCACGCACCGCCCGCTCCGGCGGCGAGGAGGATGAGCAGCACGAGGCTCAACGAGAGCCCGATGACCCAGCCCGCACCGCGGCTGCGACGTCTCGACGCGGCGGGCGGGACCGGATGCGGCAGGACGGGCGGCGATCCGGCCGCCGGCGGGGCCGGATCGAACGTCACGCCATCGCCCCTTCGGCGGGGTCCGCGGTGCGCCGCTCGAAGGCGCGTCCGGTCGTGACCGACGGCGTGATGCGCACGAGGACGTCCTTGACGGTGGGCGCCCATGGCGCCGAGGCGAGGGCTTCGAGAGCGGCGATCTCGTCGGAGCGGTCGACGGCCGCCGCCGTCCCGCGCACGACGACGCTCCAGGCGTCGCGCGCGCTGTGGTCGTCGACCTCGAACAGCACTTCGTCGTGCGCAGTGAGCTCGAGCAGCTTCGTTCCCGGAGCGGTGCGGAACAGGATGCTGCGCCCGTCGAGCGCGTAGCCGACCGGGAACACGTCGATCCGCTCTCCGATCCTGGTCACCAGGCGACCGACCTCCTGCGTGCCGAGCAGTCGCCACATCGACTCCTCGTCCAGCACCCGCACCCCGTCCGTCCGCGTCGCGTCGCTCATGCCCCCATCCTGGCCCAACCGGGCCGGGGGCGCACGGGATCGTTCTCTCCCCAGGCGCTCAGGTCCGCTCCCGCTCCCGGAGTACGCTGAATCGGTCGCCGTCCACCACCCGATGGGCGGCGCTGCGACGAGGTTCGAGGAGCGACGGTGAACGAGGTGCCGGCCCCCCAGCAGTTCCAGGTGGATCTTCGAGGGGTGATCGATCTTCTCAGTCGGCACATCTACTCGAGCCCTCGGGTCTTCCTCCGCGAGCTCCTGCAGAACGCCGTCGATGCGATCGCCGCACGTCGCGCGCTGGATGGCGGCGGCGGCCGCATCCGCATCACACCGGCAGGGGTCGAAGCGCCCGAGTTCATCATCCGCGACGACGGCATCGGTCTCACCGAGAGCGAGGTCGCCGATCTGCTGGCCACCGTGGGGCGCAGCTCCAAGCGCGACATCTTCGACCTTCCGCGCAGCGACTTCCTCGGCCAGTTCGGCATCGGGATGCTGTCGTGCTTCATGGTGTGCGACACCATCGTGATCCGCTCACGCAGTGCCGCCGGAGGTCCTGGAGTCGAGTGGGTGGGACGCTCGGACGGCACCTTCGCCGTACGGCCCTTCGACGGCGAGATCCCGGTCGGCACGAGCGTGCACCTCACCCCGCGCGGCGACAGTGCGGCCTTGCTGACGGGCGCCACGGTGCTGGAGCTCGCCGAGACGTTCGGCCGCTACCTGCCGGTCTCGGTCGTGGTGGACCTTCCCGGCGGCGGCGAGACCACCGTGACCGAGCCCGCTCCCTTCCTCGACGGCGACCTCGAGACGCGACTGGCGTACGGGCGCGAGCTCATCGGCGTCGAGCCGCTGGACGCGATCGAGCTGTCGGTCGCCGCCACCCAGACCCGCGGCGTCGCCTACGTGCTGCCGTTCGCGCCGCCGCCCTCGGCGCGCCAGAGCACGCGGGTGTACCTGCGCCGGATGCTGCTGGCCGAGCGCGTCGACGATCTGCTTCCCGACTGGGCGTTCTTCGCGCGCGCGGTCATCGACTCCGGTGGGCTGCATCCGACCGCGAGCCGGGAATCGCTCGTGGACGACGACGCACTCGAGCAGACCCGCAGCGAGATCGGCGACGCGATCCGACGCTGGATCCTGGAGCTGGCGCTTCGGGAGCCGGCGCGGCTCGCGCAGTTCGTCGCCGTGCACGAGGTCGCCCTGAAATCTCTCGTGCGCCACGACGACGAGCTGGCCCGCTTCATCGTGCGCTGGCTCTCGGTGGAGACGACCGCGGGGCGCGTGCGGATCGAGGAGCTGGTGCGCCGCTCCCCCGAGGTCCGTTACGCAGAGACCGTCGACGAGTTCCGCCAGCTCGCGAGCATCGTGCCGCCGGGCACGCTCCTGGTCGACGGCGGCTACCTCTACGACGCCGAGCTCGTCCGTCTTCTTCCCGAGATCTTCCCCGAGGTCAGTGTGGAGCGCGTCGAGGTCGGCTCCGAAATGGACCGGCTCGATCTGCCTCCGCTGGACGACCGCAACGCGGCCCTCGACCTCGAGCGACGCGCCCGCGCAGCCCTCGGCGACGTCGACGTCTCGGTGCGCTCTTTCGAGCGCCGGGAACTGCCCGGCCTGTTCGTCGCGGATCCGCAGGTGCTCCGAGCGCTCGATCGGGGACGCGCCCGTGGGGCCGCCGGCGCCCTGTGGTCGGGAGTCCTCGACCGCGCGGAGAAGGCTGTCACCGGAGCCGACGCGGATGCAGCGGCCCCCGCCGCCAGACTGTGCCTGAACTGGGGCAACCCCACCGTCCGCGCCCTCGCGGCGGCGGGCGACACGGCGGTCTTCGACAGCGGCATCCGGCTGCTGCACGTGCAGTCGCTGCTCGCCGGCCATCACCCGCTCAGCCCGCGCGACCGCGCCGTGATGAGCACCTCGCTCGCGGAGCTGCTCGACCGAGCGCTCGCCGCCACCCCCGACCCGGAAGGAGCATCATGACCGGTTACGCGACCCGCATCCGATCACTGTTCGACGAGATCGACCGCACGCCCTGGGGGCCGGCCGAGAGGGCATTGGTCGCCGAGGCGGTGGCGCTGGCGCAGGCCAGCGGCGACGAGCGCCTCGAGTACGAGGCGCGGATGCGGCAGACCGCCAGCGCGAACATGGGCGGCGACACGGATCTGATGCTCACCTCGTTCGCGTGGTGCCTGGGTCACCACGACGCCGATCCGGAACGCTTCCCCGCCGAGCTGGAGCCCGCGGGCGATCTCATGTGGCACTACAAGTGGATGGCGGGCGCCCTCCGGGGCTCGCCCGAGTTCTCGTCCGAGCAGATCACGGCTGTGCTCGACGACATGCAGACCCACTACGAGCGGGCCGGCCACGGCATGAGCGGCGTGCTCATGGCGCGCTTCGAGGACGCCTGGTCGGCGGGACGCATCGACGAGGCGGCCGAGCTGCGGCGCCGGTTGGAGGCGACGCCCCGCGACGAGTACAGCCACTGCGACGCCTGCACGCGCAGCCAGTTCGCCGGGTTCTTCGCGGAGACCGGTGATGAGGCGGAGGCGATCCGTCTCGTCGAGGAACTCGTCGAGGGCGGCTTCACGTGCGGCGAGGAGCCCGAGCACGCCCTCGCACGCGCCCTCCTGCCCTACCTGCACGCAGGGCGCCCGGACGAGGCGCGCACCGCGCATCTGCGCAGCTACCGCCTCGCGAAGGACAACGCGGACAACCTCTCGATCATCGCGAAGAACATCGTCTTCTGCGCCGTCACCGGCAACGAGGCACGCGCGCTCGCGCTCGTCGAGCGGCACCTGCCGTGGCTCACCCACGACGGGCTGAACGCCAGCGCACACCTCGAGGCGCTCGCGGCTTTCGCCGTCGCGCTGGATGCGGTCGCCGCCGCCGGGCACCCCGACGCCGCCGTGCGCGGCTCCGATGCCGAGGCGCTCGTTCCCTTCATCGGTGCGCACGAGGGCGTCTGGCCGGCCGCCGAGCTGGCTGCGCGGATGTGGGCGGCCGCCCAGAGCATCGCCGAGGCCTTCGACGCTCGCAACGGCACCGATGCCCAGACCGCGTGGCTCGCCGGCCAGCGTGCGGTCGGCACCGAGCGCTACGACGTGCCGATCAGCTCCCACGACTTCGCCGCGCGCACGGCGGCGTCCACCCCGCGCACCACGGCCGAGCGGGTCGAGCGCGCGCTGGCGCTGGACCAGCTCGGCTCGATCGCCGCTCTCGAGGCGATCGAGGAGGTTCTCGCGGACGCCGATGCCGAGGAGCGCGTGGCTCTCACGCACGGACAGCTCGGAATCCTCGTGGCGCTGGATCGCCTCGACGAGGCGCAGGCCGCGCTGCCCGCACGCATCGACGCTCTGCGCGCCACCGGTCGCACCGCACAGGCCCAGCTCGAGGAGCGCCTCGGGCTTCTGCTGTTCGGGGCCGATGCGGACGGCGCCGTCGAGACCCTTCAGCGGACGCTGGACGAACTCCACGACGCGCCCGCGGGCCTGCGTGCCGACGTCATCGCAACGCTCGCGTTCCTTCGGCTGAAAGACCCGACGGCAACCGAACCGGACGAGCGCCGACGCACCGCCGAGCTGTTCGGTCAGGCTGCGGCGCTGTTCGCCGAGGCCGGCGAGCCCGGATTCGCCTACTCGCAGCGCTGGCTGCAGGCCGACATGACGGCGGCCGCCGGCGACCTCGACGCGGCCGCGGAACTCCTCGACGCCCTCGTCGCGCAGGACGGCATCAGCGATGCACGCCGGGCGCGCGCTCTGCTGCTGCGCGCACGGACCCGTGGCGGTCGCGGCGAGTACGCCCTGGGTGCCGCCGACGCCGACGAGGCCACCCGCATCCATCTGCTGGCCGGAGCCGATGACGGGCTCGTGAGCAATGCGTTCTTCCTGGCCGGAGCCCTGCACGAGGATGCGGGCGCCATGGGCGAGGCCGTCTCGCGCTACCGTGTCGCCGCCGAACGCCGCGAGGCCACGGGCGCTTCGGCGACCGATCTGCGCTTCCGACTCGGCCGCGCACTGCTGGGAGCGGGCCTCGGGGAGGAGGCCATCGAGGTGCTCGACCAGGTGCTCCAGGAGGAGACGGCGGCCGAAGAGCCTGCCGGCTCCCGCGCGATCACGGTCGGCATGCTCACGCGCGCCTTCGAGCAGGCCGGTCAGTTCGGCAACGCCGTGGGGGGATGGGAGTTCGCGGCGCAACTGCACGAGGAGGCAGAGGAGCCCGCCGCGCGCGCCTACGCCCTCAAGGAGCACGGGCGCCTGCTCGGCCGCTTCGGCGAGATCGACGACGCGATCGACTCGTTGACCCAGGCCGTGGAGCTCGTACGGGGCGACGAGGAGCAGGTCGGTCTGCTCGCCGACGGCCTCCACACCCTCGCGCAGGCGCACCAGCAGCGCGGCGACCTCGAGAAGGTGTTCGCCCTGCTGGACGAGGCCGTCGAGCTCGGCCGCGCCCATGACGCGGCGTGGTTCGTCGCCGACGTGCTCGACACGCGCGCACGCGCCCTCGCCGCCGCTGACCGCACCGACGAAGCCGTGTCCACCGCACTGCAGGCAGCCGACGGCTTCGTCCAGGCCGGAGATCCGACAGCCGCCGGCCGGTCCGAGTTCGTCGCCGCACGCATCCTCGTGGGCGCCGAACGACCGGCCGACGCGGTCGCGCTCTACCGCGCAGCGCTCGAGCACGCCGGCGATGACGAGGCGCTGCGACAGACCGCCGCTCTCGAGCTCGGCGACGTGCTGGAGAGTCTCGGCCGGCCCGCCGAGGCGGCGGAGATCCGCGCGACGCTTCCGGCATGACGAAGGCGGGGGCGAGATCCTCGCCCCCGCCTTCGTGCCGGCTCAGTCGGCGATGCGGATGAGCTTCTTGTTGACGAATTCGTCCGCCGCCAGCAAGCCCATCTCACGACCCGTGCCGGAGCGCTTCACCCCGCCGAACGGCAGCTCGGGCGAATCGGCCAGCACGCAGTTGACGTAGACCATGCCGGCCTCGATCCGATCCGCCACACGCTCGGCCTGGGCGGGGTCGGTCGTGTACACGTAGGAGCCGAGCCCGAAGCTCGTGTCGTTCGCCACGCGCACCGCGTCCTCCTCATCCCGGACGCGGTAGACGACACCGGCGGGCCCGAAGAGCTCCTCGCGGTACACGTCCATCTCCGACGTGACATCCGTGAGCACCGTGGGCGCGTAGAACGCGCCGTCACGGGTGCCACCGGTCACCAGGCGAGCGCCCTGCGCGACAGCCGTGTCGACCTGCGCCTCGAGCCGCTCTGCGGCCGCGAGAGACGAGAGCGGCCCGAGCAGGGTCTCCTCGGCGAAAGGATCGCCGACGGGAGTCTCTGCCATCGCAGCGGTGAACTTCTCGAGGAAGGCGTCGTACAGCTCATCGACCACGATGAAGCGCTTGGGAGCGTTGCAGGACTGCCCGTTGTTGTCCATGCGCGCCTCGACGGCGGCGGCGACCGTGGCATCGAGATCCGGGGTGGAGAGCACGATGAACGGGTCGGATCCGCCGAGCTCCAGCGCGACCTTCTTCAGGTTGCGACCGGCGATCTCCGCGACCGCGGCGCCGGCGCGCTCGGAGCCCGTGACCGACACCCCCTGCACGCGCGGATCGGCGATGATCGTCGCCGCCTGCTCGTTGCTCGCGTAGAGGTTCAGGTACGACCCCTCCGGCAGACCCGCATCCCGGTAGATCGCCTCGATGGCCGCGGACGACTCGGGGCATTGCGGCGCGTGCTTGAGCAGGATCGTGTTGCCCAGCACAAGGTTCGGAGCCGCGAAACGGGCCACCTGGTAGAAGGGGAAGTTCCACGGCATGATGCCCAGCAGCACCCCGAGCGGCGTCGGGCGGATGACGGCCGACCCCTCGCCCAGGATGTCGATCGGACGGTCCGAGGTGATCTGGTCGGCGTGATCGGCGTAGAACTCGGTGATGTCGGCGGCGAAGTCGACCTCGCCGAGGGCCGCGGCCAGGGGCTTTCCCATCTCGCGCACGGCGATGGCCGCCAGCTCGTCGCGGCGCTCGCGGTGCAGTTCGGCGGCTCGCCGCACGAGGACGGCGCGCTCGGCGACCGGCATCTCGCGCCACCGACGGTAGGCGCTCTCGGACGCGGCGAGCTTCTGCTCGAGTTCGGCATCGCTGAGGGCGGGGTAGGTCGCCAGCTGCTCACCGGTGGCGGGGTTCACGACCGCGTATTCGCTGCTCATTCGTCCTCCTTGGTTGTGGTCTCAGTCTGCCGTCACCGCCGGCGGCGGCGCAGGCTCTCGGGCGCATCCAGGCTCAGCGTGCGCCCGCGGAAGAAGTCGGGACGCTTGACCGCCTGCCAGATCATGATCACGACGCCCAGCAGGATGACGGTCACGCCCAGCACGAACACGAGTCCCAGACCGAAGATCTGCGAGCCCGAGCCGTAGTCGGGGTCCATGGAGTCGATCAGCGTCGTCACGAACAGCACCGCGAGGATCGCCCCGCCCACGAGCGGGAAGAGGAAGGTGAACACGAAGGCGCGCACCGAGTCGAACCACTGCTTGCGGAAGTACCAGACGCACGCGAAAGCGGTCAGACCGTAATAGAAGCAGATCATCATGCCGAGGGCGGTGATGGTGTCCCACAGGACGTTCTCGCTGACGAAGCGCATGACGGCGTAGAACACCGACGCGACGACGGAGGCGACGATCGTCGCGAAGCCCGGGGTGAAGAAGCGCGGGCTCACCTTGGCGAAGCGCTCCGGCAGCGCGCCGTAGTGCCCCATGGCCAGCAGCGTGCGCGCCGGCGACACGAAGGTCGACTGCAGCGATGATGCGGAGCTGGTGAGCACCGCGAGCGACACGAGGGCCGCGAGCGGGCCCAGCACCGGCCCCGACAGGTGGAAGAACACGTTGTCCTGGATGTCGGGGTTGCCGAGTCCGAACTCCCCCGTGCCGACACCGGCGAACATGATGAGCGAGACGGCGAGCAGCAGGTAGAGCGCGACGATCACGAGCACCGTGATGGTGGCGGCCCGACCCGGCGTCTTGTCGGGATCCTTCGTCTCCTCGTTCATGGTGAGGGTCACGTCCCAGCCCCAGAAGATGAAGATCGACAGCGAGAGACCCGCGGCGAAGGAGCTGAACGACGAGACGGCGAACGGATCGAACCAGGACCAGTCGAACGGCGTCGGATCGAACCCGTTGCCGTTGACCGTCTCGATGATCGCCGCGACGGCGAAGACGACCAGCACGACGACCTGGAAGCCGACCAGCACGTACTGCAGCTTCTGCGTCGTCTGCATGTCGCGGTACGAGATGAAGGTCGCCGCCGCCATGAAGGCGAGGCATACGAGGACGTTGATCCCCGGTTGGGCCGCGATGTCGGCGATCGAGGGATTCTGGGTGATCTGGGCGATCAGCAGGAACAGGAAGTCGACGGCGATTCCGGCGAGGTTGGAGAGCACCAGGATGGTGGCGGCGATCAGCCCCCATCCGGCCATCCAGCCGATCCACGGGCCGAAGGCGCGCGTGGCCCATGTGAACGAGGTGCCGGAGTCGGGCATGCGCCGGTTCAACTCGCGGTAGCCGAAGGCCACCAGCAGCATCGGGATGAAGCCGACGAGGATGATCGCCGGCACCTGCACGCCGACCGCCGAGACCGTGGGTCCCAGCGCCGCCGTCAGCGTGTAGGCGGGTGCGATGCAGGAGATGCCGATGACGACGGCGCCGATCAGGCCCACCGTTCCCGCGGAGAGCCCCTTCTTGGAGAGTCCGCCGGTGTCGGCGGCGACGGCCTGCGATTCGGGTGCGCTCATCATCGAGCCCCTTCTGCGTTGCGGGTGCGTGGCACCACGATCATGGGAACGGGCAGCACGTGCAGCATCTTCGCCGCCGTCGACCCCAGGAACAGCCGCCGCGGCTGCGCGAGCCGGCTCGATCCGACCATGGCGATCTCGCCGGGGAGCCATTCGATCTGCGACACCGCATCCTCGATGTCGGCGCCCTGCGCGCTGACGACGTCGGCCACGGATCCTTCGCCGAGCGATGCGCGCGCCTGAGCGAGCACCGTTTCGGCGTGCGTCGCCTCGGTGAGGCGGATGACGCCGGTGTCGACGCCCGCCGGCAGATCGACCGTCGCGAGCGACAGCAGACGCAGGGGCGCACCCGACGCGGTGGCGAGGCTCGCCGCCTCCGCCAGGAGCACATCGCCGCCCGGCCGGGTGCCGATGGCCGCGGTGACCCGCTGAATGCCGACGGATGCGGCCACCTCGCGCGCACCCTCCGGAGCGAGCACGACCGGCACGTCGGAGGAGTGCATGAGCTCGTTGGCGACGGTGCCGAGACGGTGGCGGCCGCGGAGACCGCCGTTCGCGGCGCCCACCACGATCATGCCGGCACCGAACTCGGCCGCGGCGGCGATGAGGCCCTCGGCGAACGACTCGCCGTAGCGGACGTGACGACCGTGGGCGACCGTGTCCTTCAACGTCTCGGAAGCCCGCGCCAGCCACTCGCGCGCCCGCTCGCGCACGTGGCGGTCGTATCCGGCGTCGGGAGGGGTGATGACCGAGCGCTCCCCCGGCAGGACCATCACGATCTCGAGCACCGATCCGGTCGCGACCGCGATCCGTGCTCCGAGGGCGAGCGCATCGGCGCCCGCATCCGTCGCGGTATAGCCGACGACCACCGGCGCGGCCATCAGCGCAGCTCCTCGAGGATCTCGGATGCGGCGCGGTGCCCCATCCGGATCGCACCGTCGACGTGCTGGTAGCCGGCGCCCGCCATGTCGCTGCAGGCGAGGTGGATGGGACCGATCGCCGTGCGCAGATCGGCTCCGTAGCGGTGGAGGCCGCCCAGGTCGAAGCTCGCCGCGTACGCGCCACGGGTCCACTCCTCGCTGCCCCAGTCGCTCTCGTAGTAGACGATCGGGCTCTTGGCCTCGGGGCCGTAGTAGTGCGAGAGCGACTCGAGAATGCGCTCCTTGCGCTCGGCCGCGTCCAGTCGGAACAGGTCGTCCGCGTTGCGGTCGGAGACGAAGCCGACCAGCGTGCCGCGCTCGTCGCCGTGGTTCGTGTTGTCATAGGCCTCGTGCGAGAGCTCGTACGGACTGAACGCGGTGCCGGACAGACCCTGCTCGCGCCAGAACGGACGGTCGTAGACCGCGTGCACCTTGATGACGAATCCCATCGAGATGTGCTGGTGCATCTGCTGCTGCAGCCGCGGCAGCGGCGGCACGAAGGAGATGCGGGGGTACAGCACGGGCGCGAGCGCGAGAATGGCGCGCCGAGCGCGGACCGTGACGGATGCGGCCTCTGCCACGACGCCGTCCTGGTCCCAGGTCAGGGAGCGCACCGGCTGGTCCAGCAGCACGTCCTCTCCCAGGCGCTCCGCGAGCAGCAGGGGCACCTGCTGGAGGCCGCCGACCACGCGCTTGTCGAGGATGAAGTCCGCGTCGACGAGATGGGAGTAGCTGCCGGCGCTGGCCGCCATCAAGAGCGACTGCAGGAGCGAGAATGCGTGCGTCGGCTTGGTGAGCATCGCCGAGCCGGTGGCGAAGGCGAGGTTGCGCACCGCCTCGTCGTCGTCGGTCTGGGAACGCAGCCAGCCGTCCCACGAGATGGTGTCCCACTCGGCCGCCTTCGGGTGCGCCCACGGCCGGTCGGGGTCGATCTCGGCGACCATCGCATCCAGGTCGGCGGTGATGCGTTCGATCTCGGCGGCCGTTGCCGGGGCCACCGGGAAGACGTCTCCCGTGAAGCGGGTCACCGTGCCGTCGGGGCCGACGTAGACGCTGTCTCCCTCGCGGTAGCGCGAGAAGGTGGACAGGCCCAGCTCTGCGACCGTGTCGATGAGCGCCTGCTGGTCGGGTGAGATCCACTGGCCGCCGATCTCGAGCATCGCGCCCTCGATCGTGTCGGTCCACAGCCGCCCGCCGACGCGATCGCGCGCCTCGAGAACAGCGACGGACAGACCGGCTGTGCGGAGGTCGTTCGCGGCGGTGAGGCCAGCTGCTCCCGCGCCGATGACGACGACGTCTCTGATGATCTCGGTGTTGCTCATCTCACTCCTTCGTGGTGCTCGGGTGTTGCGTCTCAGACGGCGGCGAGGGATGCGGCGAGGACGTCGAGCCCCTCGCTGAGGAGGTCGTCGTCGATCGAGAGAGGCGGCAGGAATCGGATCACGTTGCCGTAGGTGCCGCAGGTCAGCAGGATGACGCCCTCGGCGATCGCGGCCTTCGCCACCGAGGCGGCGAGCGCCGCGTCCGGAGCGCCCGTCGCCGGGTCGACGAACTCGGCCGCGACCATTGCGCCCCGGCCGCGGACGTCGCCGACGCGCGGGTCGGCCTGCTGCAGCTCCTCCAGGCGGGCCGTCAGGATGGCCCCGATCTCTCGGGCGCGCTCGATGAGTCCCTCATTCTCGTAGGCGTCGATCGCCGCGAGCGCCGCGGCGCAGGCGATCGGGTTGCCGCCGTAGGTGCCGCCGAGCCCGCCGGCGTGCGAGGCGTCCATGATCTCCGCCCGGCCGGTGACGGCGGCGAGCGGCAGCCCGCCCGCCAGGCCCTTGGCGGTCGTGACGAGGTCGGGCACGATGCCGAACCCGTCGCTCGCGAACATCTCGCCCGTGCGGGCGAAGCCCGTCTGCACCTCGTCCGCGATGAAGACGACGTTGTTCTTCCGACACCAGTCGACGAGGGCTCCGAGGAACCCGTCGGCCGGGACGATGAAGCCGCCCTCGCCCTGGATGGGCTCGATGACGAGCGCCGCGAGGTTGTCAGCGCCGACCTGCTTCTCGATCATCGAGATCGCGCGCGCGGCCGCATCCGCTCCGCTCAGACCGTCGCGGAAGGGGTAGGACAACGGGGCGCGATAGATCTCGCCGGCGAAGGGGCCGAAGCCGCTCTTGTACGGCATCGCCTTCGCCGTGAGCGCCATCGTGAGGTTCGTGCGGCCGTGGTACCCGTGATCGAAGGCGACGACCGCGGGCTTGCCGGTGTACTTTCGGGCGATCTTGACGGCGTTCTCCACGGCCTCGGCACCGGAGTTGAACAGCGCGGTGCGCTTCTCGTGGTCGCCCGGGGTGAGCCGGTTCAGCGCCTCGGCGACGGCGACGTAGGAGTCGTAGGGCGAGATCATGAAGCAGGTGTGCGTGAACTGCGCGGCCTGCGCCTGCACGGCAGCCACGACGCGCGGGTGCGCATTACCGACCGAGGTGACGGCGATGCCGGAGCCCAGGTCGATGAGCGAGTTGCCGTCGGCGTCGACGACCACTCCGCCGCCCGCGGCCACCGCCTGGATCGGCACGGTGTGACCGACGCCCGCGGGAACCGCCGCGGCTTTGCGCGCGAGGAGCTCCTGCGAGCGCGGCCCGGGGATGGCGGTGACGAGGCGCCGCTCCTGTGGCAGCGAGGGTCCGCCCAGGGGCGCGGTGGTGACGTCGGCGATGCTCATGGCCGCGAGCGTAGGGCGAACGCCACGCGCGCTGCACTCGCCTGCCCGTACACGGGTACGCCCAGGATGCGCCACGATGTACAACATGAGCGCGCCGCCGTCCGACAGCCCAACCCTCGGCTCCCTTCTCACCCGCCGGGATCTGGACCTGCGCGCGGCGGGAGAGCTCGACGCCGCCGCGTGGGCGACGCGGGTGCACGGCGTGCACAGCTCGGACCTCGCCGATCCGACGCCCTTCCTGGCGGAGGGGCTCGTGCTGCTGACGACCGGCACCCAGTTCCTCGGGGCCGACGACGATTCGCCCGACTTCGACGCCTACGTCGCGCGGCTGCGCGGGCGCGGTATCGCCGCGCTCGGATTCGGCACCGAGGTCGTCCGCGAGGGCATCCCCCGCGGATTGGATGCGGCCTGTCGCGCCCACGGGCTGCCGCTGTTCGAGGTGCCCTACCGCACCCCGTTCATCGCCGTCGCGCGCGCCAACGCGCAGGCGATCGCCGCGGAGGAGTACGCACGGCGCAGCTGGGCGCTCGCCGCGGGACGCGCGCTCTCGCTGGCGGCGCTGCGCGCCGACGGACTCGCCGCGACGCTGGACGAACTCGCGCGGCAGCTGGGCGGTTGGGTCGGCATGTTCGACGCCGCCGGGGCGCTGACACACGAGCATCCGGCCGCCTCCCTGGATGCGGCCACGCGCGACGACCTGAGCGACGAGGTGTCAGCGCTGCTTCGCCGCGGCGCACGGGCGGGGTCGTCGCTGCACATCGGTACCACCCCGTTCCATGTGCAGACCCTCGGCCGCGGCGGGCGCCTGCGCGGCGCGATCGCCGTGTCCGCCGAGGTGTTCGACCGCGAGGCGCGCGGGGTCGTGACGACGGCGGTCGCGATGGCGGGGCTCGCGCTCGAGCAGCGGCAGACTCTCGCCCGTGCCACGACGGCGCTCCGGGCGGGTCTGGCGGAGGCGCTCCTGGCCGGCGACAGCGCGCTCGTGCGGCGCGTATCGAAGCCCCTGTGGGGAACGCTCGGCACGGGGCAGATCGCGATCGCCCTGACGGATGCCGAGGCCGCGCGTCGCGAGGACGTCCTGCAGTGGCTGGACAGCAGCGTCGCCGCCCGCGGCGGCGCTCTGTTCTTCGGAGGGATCGAGGATGGACTGCTGCTGGCGGCGCCCGTGGGAGACCCGGTGTTCGCCGAGCTCGCCGCCAAGCTCGCCGTGCGGCTGGGCGTCTCGGCTCCCGCGACACTCGATACGGCCCCCGTCGCCCTCTCGCAGGCGCGCGTCGCCCGAGAACGGGCCGCGGCGGGATCCGTTGCGGCGTTCGCCGAGGTGCGCGGGGGTCTGCTCTCCGTCCTCGACGATGAGCGCGTCGGCGCGATCGCCCGCGCGGAGCTGGAGCCGCTGCTGCGCCACGACGCCGAGCACGCGACCGCTCTCGTGTCCACCCTCGACGCGTGGCTCGCGGCGGACACCGCCCACGAGGCGGCCGCCCGGGCGCTCGGAGTGCACCGGCACACCGTGCGGGCACGCCTCGCCCTCACCGAGCGTGTGCTCGGCGTGGACCTGTCGTCCTTCGCGGTGCGCGCTCAGCTCTGGCTCGCCCTCCGCGCCCTGGACTGACCGGCCGCATCCCCGCGCGAACGAGCATCCGTTCATCGAGCGAGCATGCGATTGTGTGCTCATTCGGCGAACGGATGCTCACTCGGCGGCAAGTGGGCGGAAGGTGGGGCGCCGCGCTCAGCCGCAGCCGCAGCTGGCGCGCACGACGAGCGCCGGGGCGAAGACGGCATCGAAGGGCGAGCCGTCCTCAGGGAGCGGACCTGCGGTGCCTGCGAGGATGCGGGCGGCCGCTCGCCCCATCGCCTCCATCGGCTGGCGCACGGTGGTGAGAGCGGGCGCGCTCAGGCGGCCTGCGAGGATCCCGTCGAATCCCGTGACGATCACATCGTCGGGAACGCGGAAACCGAGCTCGCGCACCACATCCATGGCCGCCAGCGCGTTCTGGTCCGTGGAGCACACGAGCGCCCGCGGCATCCGCCCGTCCGCGGCGAGCGCGTGCAGGTGTTCGGCCATCCGATCGGGACCGCGCACGGTGGCATCCACCGGCTCGTCCTCCGGCGCGATCCCCGCCTCGAGAAGGCTCTCCCGGTACTGGGCGAAGCGCTCCTGGCCGTCCCACGAGTCCAAGCGCCCGACGAACGCGAACGAGCGCACGCCGTGCCCGACCAGCAGATGCGTCATCATCTCCCGCATCCCCTGCGCGTTGTCGATGCGCACGCGGTGATGCCCGTCTGCGGCGGGCGCCGCGGAGAACAGCACGATCGGTATCGACGAGGAGAAGCGCGACAGCACCGCCGCGGACCCCTCCGACGGGAAGATCGCGAGCCCGTCCACGCGCCCCGCCGTGTCCGCCACCGACACATCGCTGTCGGATCCGCTGCTGAGCATGACGGGTCTGCCCATCACCCAGCACTCCAGGGCGAACCCGCGCTGCACCTCGTCGACGTACAACGGGAACGCCCTCGGGTCGGCGAGCAGCTCGTCGTCGGTCTCGGCCCACGAGATGGTGCGCGGCCCCTCGAGATCGGGACTGTGCAGATCGCGCAGCGCACGCACCCGCGCCTCCGGCTCGTGAGCCCGCTCGAGCATCAGATCGAACGCGTGCAGACCCAGGATGCCGGTGCGCCCGCGCGCGAGCCCCCGCGCCGACGCGCTCGGCGCGTAGCCGAGGCGCCTCGCGGCCTCCAGCACGCGCTCGCGTGTCGCCTCGCTGAGCTGCTCGGGGCGGCGGAACGCGAACGAGACGGACGCGATGGACACCCCCGCCTCCTGGGCGACGTCGTAGACGGTGGTGCGGCGCGTCCGCGGGCGTTCACTCACGCGTGCGACATCCTTCCCTGCGACGGGTCGTGTGCGCCTCAGGCGAGTCGCAGCCCGTGACGCACCGGGAACAGCGGATCCCCGGTATCCGACGGTACATCCTCCCTCGACGCGCGCACGGCGACCATCGAGCGCGGCAGCTCGACGGGCAACCGTCCCTCGGGCCGGACCCGACCGGTCAGCGCGTCGATCACCGCGCGAGGTGAGCTGCCGTAGTCGACGACGATCGCCGCCGCATCCGCCACGAGCGGGGTGAGGATCGCGGGGCGGTCGATCGTGACCACCAGCACCAGCGGACACTGCCGCCCGATCTGCTGAAGCCGGTACACGAGCCCTGGTGGGAAGTCCAGCGAACCCTGATGGAACCACGCCTCCAGGAAGAGGTCGTCGCGCGCATCGAAGGGCGCCTTGACCCGCACGATGGCAAGATCAGCGGATGCGGGGTCCGCGACGGTCGGTCCGAGCTCGGCGACGTCCGCGTCGGCGAACCCCTCCACGTACAGCGCCCCCACCGGCGTCAACGGAAGGGTCGGCCCGTCGGCGCCCTCGCGGTTGAGCAGCACCGTCGCCGAGCGCGCCTGCGCCCGCTCGCCCGCGGCACGGAACTCGGCATTGCCCACGATCCGCTCCGCCGCATCCACGTCGACGTAGGGGTCGTCGAACAGGCCCAGGGCGAACTTGACCCGGAGCAGGCGCCGTGCCGACTCGTCGATGCGTTGTTCGCTGACGCGGCCCGAGTGCACGAGCTCCAGCAGCAGCTCGACGCACTCCTCGCCGCCGAACTGGTCGGCGCCCGCATCCAGGATCTTCGCCATGCGCTCGATCGGGGTGAGCGTCTCGACGCCCCACGCCCGAGCGGGCAGCACCTGGTCGCCGACGTGGTTGTCGTTGACGAGCTCCCAGTCGGTCACGACGACGCCGTCGTAGCCGAGCTCGCCACGCAGCAGGTCGGTCACGATCTGCCGGTTGTAGCCGAACCCGACCTCCTCGATCGGCTCGCCGCCGCGCTCGAGACCCACCGGCATCCCGTAGTACGGCATCATCCCCGCCGTGCCGCGGCGGATCGCCTCGCGGAACGGCTCGAGGTGGTACTCGAACATGCCGCCCGGGTAGACCTGCTCGCGGCCGTACGGGAAGTGGGCGTCCTCGCCGTCCTTCTGCGGGCCGCCTCCCGGGAAGTGCTTCGTCGTGCACGCAACGCTGTCGGGCCCCAGCCGGTCGCCCTGGAAGCCCTGCAGGTAGGCGGCCGTGAACTCAGCGACGCGCTGCGCGTCCTGGCCCAGCGTCTGAGCCTGACGCCCCCACCGCGGTTCCGTCGCGAGGTCGATCTGCGGATGCAGCGCGGCGCGGATGCCGACGGCAACGTACTCCTGGCGGGCGATGTCGGCGAAGGCGCGCACGGTCTCGACGTCGTCGATGGCAGCGAGGCCCAGCCCCTCCGGCCACTGCGAGAACGGGCCGGCCGAGAAGGCCACCCCCGTGTTCTCGACGAACGCGTGGCGAGGGTCGGTGCTGATGGTCACGGGGATGCCGTGCGGTGTCTTCTCCGCCAGCGCCTGGAGCGCGTTGTTCCACGTGGCCGCCTGCCGTGCGGTGCGGATGGCGTGCACGTTGAAGTGATTCATGTGCTTCTCGCGCACGACGGTGGTGGTCGGCGACTTCGAGATGCGCCCCGGGTGTTCGAGGAGCTCGCCGTCCTCGCCGACCTCGATGACCGTCTGGAACATGAGCCCGCACTTCTCCGCAAGACTCAGCCGCCCGAGGAGGTCCTCGGTGCGCTCCTCGGGTGACAGGCGCGGATCCTCGTACGGATCCATCACGCCGTTGCCGTTCAGATCGCGGTAGCGGGTGCCGTCGGGGGCGGTCGAGAAGGTCGCGGACATGGGGGCCTTTCTGGGGTGCGTCTCGACGGTGCTCACTTGAGTCCCGTCGTCGCGACGCCCTGGATGAAGTAGCGCTGCAGGAACACGAACAGGAGGATGATCGGGGCGATCACCAGCACGGAGCCTGCGAGCAGGAGTCCGTAGTCGGTCGCGTTCTGCCCCGTCGCGTAGAGCGAGATGGCGACGGGAAGGGTGTACATGTCCTCGCTCTGGGCCGCCACGAGCGGCCACAGGAAGTTGTTCCAGGATGCGAGGAAGGTGAGGATGCCGAGCGTCGCCAGCGGCGGCCCGCACAGCGGCATCACCACGCGGGCGAAGATGCGCAGCTCTCCCGCGCCGTCGATGCGCGCCGCCTCGAGCAGTTCGTCGGGGATGCCCAGCATGAACTGCCGCATG
The DNA here is from genome assembly GCF_028743715.1 of Microbacterium sp. Clip185. Lineage (NCBI taxonomy): Bacteria > Bacillati > Actinomycetota > Actinomycetes > Micrococcales > Microbacteriaceae > Microbacterium > Microbacterium sp. Clip185. The sequence goes on from NZ_CP117996.1 coordinate 2,560,387, forward strand.
AGGAACACGCCCAGCGGTGTCGTGACGAACGGCAGGATCAGCGCGGCGTAACTGCTGGTGAGCCCGAACGAGGACACCATCACGAACAGCGGCACGAAGGTGACGATGCCCGGCACCATGAGGGTGATGAGCACGACGGCGAACAGCAGCTTCTTGCCCGGGAAGTCCATCTTCGCCAGCGCGTAGCCGACCATCGAGCAGAACACGAGGTTGCCGAGCACGGTCAGCAGCGCGACCACGACGCTGTTCGTGAAGAACCTGCCGATGTCGAGGGGGCCGAACCACTGGGCGAAGTTCTCCCAGGTGATCTGCTGCGGCAGCCAGGTCGGCGGCCGCTGCAGGATCTCGCTCTGCGTCTTGACCGAGCCCAGCAGCATCCACACGAACGGGAGCACCCAGACGATCAGGCCCGCGATCAGCACGGTGTAGGTGAGTGCACGCCCGGTGAGCGCACGGCGGGCGCGGCGGGAGGCCATCGTCGTCGAAGTCATGATCTCCTCCTTCAGTCCTTCGAGCGCAGCAGCCGGAACTGCACGAGGCTCACGAGCGCGATCGCGAGGAACAGGATGTAGCTCGCAGCGGATGCGGTGCCGTACTCGCCGAAGCCGAACTGCTTGAACGTGTAGTAGGCGACCGAGAGGGTGGAATCGAGCGGTCCGCCCTGCGTCATCACGAAGGCCTCCTCGAAGAACTGCAGGAAGCCGACCGAGATGAGAACGGCGCCCAGCAGCAACGTCGGACGCAGCAGCGGCAGGGTGATCGCGGTGAGGCGGCGCCAGGCGGAAGCCCCGTCCATGACGGCCGCCTCCTTGACGTCGGTCGGGATGGCCTGGAGCCCCGCGAGGAAGATCACCATGAGCGTTCCGACATTGCGCCAGACGGCCATCGCGATGAGCGAGGGCAGGGCCCAGGTGGTGTCGTTGAGCCAATCGGGGCCCTGGATCCCGACGACGGCGAGCGCCGCGTTCAGCAGCCCCTCGGGTTGCAGGATGTAGCGCCACACGACAGAGACGGCGACGATGCTCGTGACCACGGGCGCGTAGAAGCCGACCCGGAGGAAGGCGACGATCCGCCCGCCGCCCGAGTTCAGTGCCAGAGCCAGCGCGAGTGCCACCGCCATCGTGACCGGGATGCCGATCACGACGAAGGTCGCGGTGACTCCCGCCGACTTGAGGAAGGTGGGATCTCCCAGCACTGCCAGGTACTGCTCGAGACCGACGAAGTTCACCGCGAAGGGCGAGCGGATGTCCTGCGCGCGGAAGTCGGTGAACGACATCGCGAACGAGCCGACGATCGGCACCACCATGAAGGCGGCGAAGACGAGAACGAAGGGGAGCGCGAAGCCCCACGCGATCAGGCCCTGGCGCCGGCGGCGGCTCGAACGGCGGCCACCGCCGGCGCGACCGGAGGCGGCGACGGCCGCCCCGGTCGCGGCCAGTGATGTCTGCGTCATGGGATCAGTCCAGCCCCACGGCGTCGGCCTTGCTCTGAAGCTCCTTCATCGCGTCGGCGGGGGTCATGGTTCCCAGACGCACCTTCTCGAGCACCGCGTCGCCTGCCGCGGCCACCTTGACCCACGTCGTCGTCGCCGGGACGGACTTCGCGGTCTCGAGCTGCGTGCCGAAGGCTGCGAGCGTCGGCTGCGAGGCCAGCGCATCATCCTTCCATGCTTCCTGGACGGCGGGCAGGTCACCGGTCTGGTCGTACCAGCGGGCCTGCGTCTCGGGCTCGGTCAGCCACTTCGCGAGCTTCCAGGCGGAGCTGGCGTTGTCGGAGCCGTCGAAGACGACGAGGTTCGACCCGCCGCTGAACGAGGTGGAGGACTCCTTCGTCGGAAGCACCGCCGTCGTGAACTTCGACGAGAAGTCTGCGCCGCCGAGCTTCTCGAGCGAGCCGATCATGAAGGGGCCGTCGATCAGCATCGGCGTGCGACCGGCCACGAAGTCGGCCTCCTGTGCGCCGGAGGAACGATCGGCCGACGGATTGGCGAGACCGTCCGTGAAGAAGCTCTGGTAGTACTCGTACGCCTCGACCATCTCGGGGGTGTCGAGCGTCCACTTCGAGCCGTCTTCGAGCGAGGCCCCGTTGGACCAGGGCATCCAGAGCGTGCCCTGGAAGGAATCGTTGCCTGCGGGCAGGCGGATGCCGTACTCCGCTCCCGCCTTGGACTTCATGTCCGCGGCCATCTGGCTGAGCTCGTCCCACGTGGTGGGCGCGCTCGTCCACCCTGCCTGCTCGGCCATGTCGGTGCGGTAGTAGAGCACGCGCGTGTCGACGTACCACGGCACACCCGCGGCACGATCGCCCACCTTGGTGGATTCGACGGCGCCATCGAAGGCGCCGGAGGTGTCGAGATCGGTGGGCACGGTCTGGAACGCGTCCGCGAAGTCGGCCATCCAGGTCGAGCCCATCATGGCGATATCGGGGGTGTTGCCGCTCGCGATCGCGGTCTGGAACTTGCTGTACGCGGAGTCCCACGGGATCGCCGTGACGTCGACCTCGACGCCGGGGTTGGCCTCTTCGAACGTCTTGACGAAGTCGGGAAGAGCCTCCCCTTCGGTGCCCATCGCCCACATCGTGATCTTGCCCGTCGCGGGCTCGCTCCCGATGGTCGTCGCTTCCTGGGCCGCCGTTCCTGCATCATCCGCTCGTCCGCATCCCGCCAGGCTGAGGGCGGCGACGGCGAGCAGCGCGACGGCGCCGAGCCGAACATGTTTCATGGTTCCTCCTTGAACGAGACACACCTGATGGCGTCGTGACTACGGTACTTAAGCGCTTAAGCGAGTGCAACCCCCATCGCGGGGCCTGTGGACGGCGAGCTCAGAGGGGGCGGAGATAGCCGCGGACGAACTCGTCGAAGAGGACGACCATGTCGACCTCCTCATCCAGCAGGAACTGCTGCTGGAGCCCGTCCATCACGGCGCTGATGAGCCGGCCAGCGCGGGCGGGGTCGACGTCTGCTCGGATTTCGCCCGCAGCCTGCCCCGCTGCGATGATGCGCCCGGCGGATGCGGCCGAGTCGCGATAGCGCTCGACGAACTCACCATGTGCGGGATGGGCGGGATCGATCGCGTCCGCGGCGACCGTCGTGTAGAGCGCGGAAAGGCCGCGCGGCGCGCTCTGGTTGTAGGCGACCACATCCGCGCTCTGTTCGATGAGTCTGTGCTCCGCGGGGTCTCCGACCGCCTCTCTGATGCGCTCATCGCGCTGGCGGAGCACCTCGACGAAGAGCTCCTCCTTGCTCGAGAAGTGGTGCAGCAGTCCCGCCGGCGTCATCCCCACGCCCCGGGCGATCGCCCGCAGCGATCCCGCGTCGAAGCCGCTGCGGGCGAACACGACCAAGGCCTCCTCGACGATCTGCTGGCGCCGCGCCTGCCCCTTCGCATAACTGCCGCGCTTGCCGCGGGCCCGGGAGGAGACGGCGTCCTGCGCCGCCGCCTCCCCGGTCACCCCATCAGGTGCGCTCACCGCATCCCTCTCGTCATCGATCGCGCGATTCGCCCCAGCTCGAGCCGAAGACCTGCGCCTGCATCGCGGGGCGGAGCGTGCGCTCCATGTCGCGATCCACGACGTAGTCCTTGAGGCTATCGCCGGTCAGCTCGTTGCCGATCGCGGCCATGATCATCGACTGGTCCAAGGACAGGTAGCGCTCAGCGATCGTGCCGCTGTGCACCGCGACCGCATCGTAGAAGCCGCCGGGACCGTACGCGCCGAGGTCGTTCTCGATGCGCGAGAGGTTCTCCAGGGCCCCCTCGCGGTCGTAGGGCAGGGCGAGGAAGCTCGCGTGCGGGGTGACCACGCCGTCACCGAACTGCGGGTCGGGGTTGGTACCCACCGAGCAGCCGGGCCGGTCGATGTCGACGTCCGTCTTCTCCCGGTCGGAGGTGTACCCGTCCGAGCGCATCCCCGCGAGGTCGACGCCGTACTCGGCATAGCCGCCGAACGGATCGCTGGCGGGCGAGAAGCCCCAGTATCCGTAGCCGGCATCCTCTCCGTGGCGCTCCTGCACCGCCACGGTGATCGGGTGGTTCAGCGCCCACGAGTTCTCTCCCCACTCGGCCTCGGGGATCAGCAGATCGGGCATGAGAGCCTCGAACATGCTGCCTCCCCAGCTGGGCACGAAGCTCATGCCGTCATAGGAATAGACACCCTCCCAGACGTCGACGCCGGAGTAGGTGCGCGTCGTGCCCGTGGGCAGCTGCTCCTGCCACGCCCAGTCGCAGCCCGGCGGCATCGTGCGATGCGTGCCGTACAGCGCCGTCGGCGGGATCTGCCCGTTCGCGATGCCCAGGTACGTCGCGATGCGACTCTCGCTCACGGTCGTGTCGTAGTGGTGACAGGTGTAGTACGCGGTCTCGCCCGAGCCGTTGTACATCGGCGCCGCCACGCTGCAGCCGGTGGGAGGCGCGTCCCAGAACCCGCCGCGGTTCGTGCCGGCGGGAAGGCCGGCCGCACCGGCCGGGTCGAAGAAGGCACCGAAGTCCATCGATCGGTACAGGGCGTCCGCCTGGCTGGCCAGACTCGGCTCGGCCTCGCGCACGATGCGCAGGGATGCGGCGAGCCAGCCGTTGTCGACCGTGGACAGGAAGGGCTCGACGGGATCGCCCGAGTCGGGCCAGGTCGTGAGCTTGGCGCCGGTCGCCGGGTCGTACCAGTTGTAGAACATGCCGCTGGCGTCGTTGCGCTCCAGCCGGCCGAGCGTGTCGAGGGTCGTCCGCATCCGATCGCGGGCCTCCCGCCGATCGATCAGCCCGATGTCGCGGGCGGTCACCGTCGACCACAGGTAACCGCCGATGTTCGTCGGCGAGGTGTAGGCACCGGCTGTCTGCAGCGCGCCGTCGATGTTGTCGGACGGCAGCCCGGTGTCAGGGTCCGTCATCGCGACCAGCGATGCCCAGGTGTCGGCGGCGTAGCGCTCCAACGTGCGGGTGTCGCCGTGGTCATGACCGTGGCCGTGGCCTGCGGTCACCGCATCCGCCAGCGCGGGCGTCGCGGTGGTGACCGCCAGCACCGCAGCGGATGCGGCGGCCAGTATGAAACGGGTCGTCTTTCTCATCGTCGCTCTCCTCATCGAAAGCGGCTCCGGGGGGGGAACCGTGTCCCAAAACCCTTACACGTGATCGGTTTTCATTCAAGGCACCCTGCACGAACGCGTGGCACGCCTGCGCCGAACGCGCACCCGTTCGCCGAGCGAGCACCCCATTGCATGCTCGCTCGGCAAACGGGTGCTCACTCGGCGGGGTCGGCGAGGTTCTCGGAGAGGATCTCCAGCACCTGAGCACGGATGCGGGGCGACCGCTCCCCCAGCTCGGCGGCGACGGCATCCACGAGCACCTCGCCGAACACGGCGTGCACCGCCCGTGAGGTGTGCTCGAGCTCGTCGCGGAAGGTCGCACCAGCCGGCGCCAGGACGAGCGAGAGGTCGGCGATCTCGGTCAGCGTCGAGGCGACGAACGAGGTGATGAGCAGGACGCCCGCGCCGGCGGCATGGGCCGCTCGCGCGGCCCGTACGCTCGCCTCGTTGGCCCCCGAGCCGCTGATCACGAGGCACATGTCCTCGCCCGCGAGCTGACGCGCCGAGATCTGCTGCGCGATCGGGTCTGCGACGATCTCCGCGGGCCGCCCGACCGCGGTCAGCCTCATCGCGAGGTCGCTCGCGAGCGGTGACGACAAGCCGTTGGCGACGACCAGCACCCGCCGGGCGCGCGCGATGCGCGTCACCGCGGCGGAGACCGCATCCTCGGTCAGGAGCCCCGCCGAACCGGCGAGGGCCTGCGCCGCACGATCCATCGCCGTGCGCATGCGGCCGAGGACGCCCACGCCGTGGTCGGTCGCCGCATCCGGCTGCGCACCGAGTTCCGCGGCGAGCGCGACCCGCAGCTGGGGATACCCGCGGTAGCCGAGGCGCTGACACGCCCGCACGACCGAGGACCGCGCGACACCGGCCCGATCGGCGAGCTGCTGCGCCGTGAGCTCCACGACGATCTCGGGCTCCGACACGATCAGATCGGCGATGCGCCGCTCGGTGGGCTGCAGGACGTTGCGCAGCGCCGCGATCCGCGCGGTCGTGGGAGCGTCAGCGGACACGCGCACCCTCCATGATCCTGCGGCGGACCGCACCGCTGATCGCGTCGATGGTCATCGTCACCGCGATGACCACGATCAGCAGCATCCCCACCGTCGACCACTCACGGTACTGGGTGTAGGTGGTGAGCATGTCGCCGATTCCGCCCACGCCGATCAGGCCCAGCACGGCGGAGGATCGCACGTTGATCTCGAACCGGTAGAGCCAGAACGACAGGAACGCGGGCGTCGCCTGCGGCCACACGCCCCAGCGCAGCACCTGCGCGGTGTTGCCACCGGCCGCGCGCGCCGCCTCGATCGGCCCCTGCGGCACCGCCTCCACCGCCTCGTATCCCCACTTGCCGAGCGTGCCGACGCCGTTGACGGCGAGAGCGAGAGCGCCCGTCAGCGGTGTGAGGCCGGTCATCGACAGGATGATGATCGCGAAGATGATCTCCGGAACCGCACGGATGACGGAGAAGACCAGACGCAGCGTGGAGCGCAGCCATGCCGGGCCGAAACCACGGGAGGCCACGAGGCTCAGCGGGGTCGCGACGATGACGCCGAGCACGGTGCCGACCCAGGCCATCTCGACGCTGCGCCAGGTCTGCCAGAGCGCCTCGGGAAGCTTCGACCAGTCGGGGGCCGAGAACATGAGCCAGATGTAGCGAACGATCGCGGCCGGAAGCTCCCCCAGCCGCGACCAGGTGATGTCGACCGACCAGAAAGCGGCGACCACGATCCCCGTCACGGCGAGGCCGATGACGATTCCGAGGGGTCGACGCGGTCGCTCAGGCAGCGCGAACGCGGGCGCGGTGTGCGTCGGCGAGGGGTCGACCGCGGTCATACGAGCCTCCGTCGAACGGCGGCGCTGAGGGCGTCGAGAAGGACGACGAGCACGAGGATCTCCAGGATGATGAGCGAGAGCTGGTCGTAGCGGTAGTACGTGCGCACCGCGTCGATCAGCAGGCCGAGTCCGCCGGCGCCCACCAGTCCCAGCACCGACGAGGCGCGAACGTTGAGCTCGAACACGTAGAGCGTCTGAGCGACGAAGGCAGGCCAGGTGTCGGGCAGGGCGAGCGTTCGGTTGATCTGCAGCTGGGTGCCGCCGGCGGCGCGGCCTGCCTCGATCGGACCCGCATCCATCGCATCGATGGACTCGGAGACGAGTTTGACGATGATGCCGACGTTGAAGAGCACGAGCGCGAGGATGCCGGGAAGCGCGCCGACGCCGACCATGGCCACCAGCACCGCGGCCGACAGCAGGTCGGGAACGGCCCGCACGACGTTCAGCACGGTGCGAACGGCCCCGCGTAGCCACGGATGCGGGTTGGTCGGGCGCGCGGCGAGAAAGCTGAGCGGAAGCGAGATCAGCGCGCCGACGGCGGTGCCGATCACGGCCATCTGCAGCGTCTCGAGCAGCGGCCCGACTGTGCGCGGGAAGAACGACCAGTCGGGCTGGAGCAGTCCCATAACCTTGCTCGCCCCGTGCTGCCAGTTGCGTGCGATACCGCTCAGATCGAGATCGATGCCGACGACGGGCAGGCACATGAACACCGTGACGGCGACGACGAGGGCCGCGATGACCCAACCCTTCCAGCGCCCACCGGGCCTGGGCGGCAGCTCGAGCGACGACGCGCTCACGAACCGAGCCGATCCTCGGCCGTGACCGACCGGCCGTAGATCTCCGCGAAGTCGGCATCCGTGGCATCGGCGGCCGAGCCGTCGTAGACGAGCTCGCCCGCCCGCATCCCGATCAGACGCGTACCGTACTGACGCGCGAGATCGAGCAGGTGGAGGTTCACGAGCACCGTCATGCCGAGCTCGCGGTTGATGCGCCGCAAGTCCCCCATCACCCCGTGCGCCGTGGGCGGATCGAGGCTCGCGACGGGCTCGTCGGCCAGCACGATCCGCGGCTGCTGCGCGAGGGCCCGGGCGATCGCGACACGCTGCTGCTGGCCTCCCGAGAGCGCCGAGGCGCGGTCGTAGACCTTCGCGAGGATGCCGACGCGCTCCAGCGCCTCGTAGGCGATCTGCTTATCGGCCGCCGTGTAGGCGCCGAGGAGGGTACGCCAGGTGGGCGTGTGGGTGAGTCTTCCGACGAGCACGTTGTTCAGGACGCTGGTGCGACCGGCGAGGTTGAAGCCCTGGAAGACCATGCCGATGCCGCCCCGCAGGCGTCGGAGCGTACGCGGGCGCGCACCCGCGAGCTCCGTGTCGCCGACCGTGAGCGAGCCGGCCGAGATGGGGACGAGCCCGTTGATCGTGCGGATGAGGGTGGACTTTCCCGATCCGGAGAGTCCGACGACAGCGACCATCTCTCCTGCGGGGATGTCCAGGCTCACACCCCGTAGGCCCATCGTTCCGTTGGGGTAGCGCACCTGGACGTCGCGAAGGCGGATGGGCCAGGAGGCCGGGGCCGCAGCCCCGACCTCCTGGTGGAGAGGCGTCGTCACTGCAGACCCAGCTGCTGCGCCGCGCGGGCGACCACGTCGAGCGAGGCGGGGTCGGCGGGAGCGAGCTTGGTGATGGAGTAGATGCTCTGAAGCACCTTCGAGCCCTCGTCAGAGCTCGAGTACTCCTCGAGCGCATCCGTGATCTTCTGCTGCAGCTCCGGCGACAGGTCGGAGGTGAGGGCGACACCGTCGTTGGGGATCTCGTCCGTCATCGCGAAGACGACGACCTTCTGACCCACATCCGGGACGTCCTTCTTCACGATCGTGCGTGCGTCCCAGAAGCTGAAGCCGACCTCGGCGTCGCCGTTGTAGACCGCGAGGACGGACGCGTCGTTGGCGGTGACCGGCAGCTTCTCGATGTCGCTGTCGGTGTTGACGCCGGCTTCCTGCAGTGCCAGCACCGGGTAGATGTAGCCGGCGGGAGAGCCGGGGCCGAGCATCGCGACCTTCGCGCCCTTGACCTTCGTGATGGAGTCGAGACCGGCCGGTCCCTTCATCGCGTCGGCGCCGTTGCAGAAGAGCATGCCGTCGCGCTCGACGGGAGTGTCGTCGCAGTACTTGTCGGGGTTGTTGGTCATGAACTGCGCGGGGTAGGTGATGTTGCCGTTGCGCTCGGTCTGCAGCACGACCTTGGCGCCGTACTTGTCGCTGGCCTGCCAGAGCTGCAGGGAGGGCAGGAAGCCGATCTGCGCCTGGCCCGCACCCATCGCCTCGACAGCGGCCTGGTAGTCCTTCGCGACGACACCCGTGACCGGGATGCCGAGCTTCTCAGTGAGCATGTCGGTCAGGGGCTTCGCGGTGTCGACGAGGCCGTTCTGGTCCTGGGAGGGAACGAGCGCCAGCACGAGGGAGTCGGGATCGGCCGCGGCCTGGCTCGTTCCGGGGTCGGCCGAGCCGGCACAACCGGCGAGCAGCAGGGATGCGGCCGCCACGACGGCGGCTGCGGCGCCGAGGCGCAGGCGGGTGATATTCATGTGGTGTCCTTCGGATCGGGGTGGTGTGCGGGTCGGTGGGGTCAGGCGACGCGGGCAGCGAGCGCCCAGCGTGCGATGTCGTCGAGGAGGTCGTCCAGGCGCGCGGCGCGATAGGTCGGCTGGGCGTCGGGCGTGACGGATGTCCCGACGAGCGCTGTGGCGTGGCCGCGGGCGTGGGCGGGGGCGAGGTCGTTGCGCCAGATGTCGCCGATGCTCAGCACGGGACGTGCGGGGTCGAGCTCGTCGAGGAGCGCCTCCAGCCCTGCGGGCTTCGCCGCATCCGTGACGATCCGGTCGAAACGCCCGGCGAGCCCCAGCGCCTCGAGCGCTTCGACGAGTCGCACGTCGGGCGCGTTCGTGAGCAGGACCCGCTCAGCGTCGACGTCATCCAGCAGGCGTGCGAGGCCCGCGGGTGTGCCGATCGGGGCCGCCGCCGTCGCCAGCATCCCGCGGCTCGCGCGATACCCGAACGCGAGGTGCGTCTCGTCGGCGCCGGCGCGCAGGGCGAGGATGCGGACGAGGTCGTAGCCGTCGACGGCGCCCTCCGCGGTCGGGTCCCCAAGGCCCCGCCGCACCTCAGTGACGAAACTCTCCGGCAGACGACCGGCGGCGGCCACGGATGCGGCGTAGGCCAGCACCGGTCCGTCGCCGAGGGCGACGGTACCGTCGAAGTCGAAGATGAGAACAGGACGTGGCACGGGGCTCCTTCAGGTGGACGCTTCGTCCATCGTGAAGGAGGATTGTGGACGAAATGACCACGCCCGATGAACAGCCGGTTAAATCATCGACCGAGCGCGTGGATGCGGCGGCCCGCCGTGCGACGGAGGATCCCGCCGCGGCGCTCGCCCTGCTGCCCGGCATCGCCGCATCCGTTCGACAGGACGCCGCGAACGGCCTGTTCGACGCGTGGGATCTTTCCACGGCCGTCGATGAGAACACCGGGGAGCCCGTGCTGCCCGAGGCCTTCTTTCGGTATCTGCACACGGTGGCGGGGCTGGATGCGACCTGGCCCGCGGGCAACGCGGGACTCGTACACGTCTACGGCTACCTCTTCTCGCTCGCCGAGACCCCCTACGGACTCAAGCGCGAACGGTGGCTGGACGCGGCGCTCGCCACGGCGTACGGCGAGCCCACGCTCTTCCACGCCGAGGCGCTGAGCGGCGGCGCACTCTCCGTCACGCCGCTGGCGCGCATCACGGCCGCGGCCCGCGCTCTGCTGTCCGAGCACACGGTGCGCGAGGAGCAGGTCGGGCCGGTACGTGCGCGGATCGCGATCGGGCGGCGCGCCGCATCCGGATCCTTCGCCCTCGCCTACGCGATCGATCGCGGCACGGGCGAGCGCCTCGTGACGACGTTCCCGATCGCCTCCCCCGCCGACACGCTCGCCGCCATCGACGCCGCGCCGCCCCGGCTGCGCTGGAACGCCGCCGAGTGAACACCCGGACCCGCGTGGCTCAGCTGGGGGCGTGCGCCTCGAGGAACTCGTAGACCTCGGTCGTGTCGACCCCGGGGAAGGCCCCGGTGGGCAAAGTCGCGAGCAGCGTGCGGGGCGTGCGGACGTTCGGCCAGGAGTTCTCCCGCCACGCGCTCTCGAGCTCGGCCGGTGCACGCCGGCAGCACACCTCGACCGAGTGCCGTGAGACCCCGCGGTTGGCGGTGTCGCGCCCCAGGAACCACTTCGTGTCCTCGAAGCGCACACCCACGCTGATCGAGTGCGCGCCCTCGCTCGAGTACTCGACGCGAGCAGTGCACCAGTACGTCCCGTTGCCGGTGTCGGTGTACTGGTAATACGGGTTGAAGCGGTCGTCGACGTCGAACACGACGCGACTCGTCCACCGCCGGCAGCACATCTGCCCCTCGATCGCGCCCAGCCGGTCGGCGGGGAAGTTCACGTCGTCGTTCTCGTACGCCTTCGTGATGGTTCCCGACTCGTGCACCTTGAGGAAGTGCACCGGGATGCCGAGGTGCACCGTCGCGAGGTTCGTGAAGCGGTGCGCGGCCGTCTCGTAGGAGACCGAGTAGAGATCGCGCAGGTCCTCGATCGAGATCGCCCGGTCAGCCTTGGCATCGGTGAGCACCGGCACGACATGGGACTCGGGGACGAGCAGGGCGCCGGTGAGGTAATTGGTCTCGACCCGCTGGCGCAGGAACTCGGCGTAGCTCGTCGGCTCCCGATGCCCCAGGATGCGGCTCGACAGCGCCTGCAGCACGGCCGTGCGCGCGTCGCCCTTCGCGGCGACCCGGCTCGAAAGGTACAGGCGCCCGTGCTTCAGGTCGGCGACGCTGCGGGTCGTCTGCGGCAGGTCGGGCACGTAGTGGAGGGTGAATCCCAGGTGCGCGGCGATGTCGCTGGCGGATCGCTGGGTGAGGGGCCCGCCGGGGTGAGCCACCGCATCCAGGATCGCTCGAGCCTCGGTCTCGAGCTCGGCGAAGTAGTTGTTCTGCTCGCGCATGAGATCGCGCAGCTCGACGTTCGCCCGACGCGCCTCCTCGGGCGTCGCGGAGCGCTCGTCGCGGAGCCGGTCGATCTCACCGTGCAGGGCCAGCATCGCCCGCAGCGCCTCGTCGGGCACCGTCTTGCCGATGCGGAACGCGTCGATGCCGAGCGCCTGGAAGGTCTGCCCCTTCATCGCCCGCTGCAGTGCGATCTCCATCGCCGCGCGCTCGTCGAGCGGCTCGGCCTCCAGCAGCGCGTCGACCGTCGTGCCGAGCGCCTTCGCGATCGCACGTAGGAGCGTGAGCCGGGGCTCTCGCTTGCCGTTCTCGATCATGGACAGCTGACTCGGCGCGCGGTCCACCGCAGCGGCGAGCGCGTCAAGCGTCATGCCCTGCGCGGTGCGCAGCTGGCGGATGCGGCGCCCGATCGTCAGGGCGTCGGCGTCGTCGGTCATCGGATCTTCTTCGATCGTCATGGATCGGGATTGTGTCACAAGAGCAGAAGAACGAGCAATCTTCTCCCCGAAAACCTCCGATCCGGGCCTTGATCTTCACCCAAAGTGGTCACACGCCTCGGGACGACGACCGTCCCTCAGATCACAGGAGACCGACATGACCAGCACCGCCCCCTTCGCCCAGGGCCCGCTGCGCGCGGGTGACATGACGCAGACCGCCGCTGAGCTGCAGGAGATCTGGAACACGGATCCGCGCTGGGACGGCGTCGAGCGCACCTACTCGGCCGAGGACGTCATTCGCCTCCGCGGCTCGGTACGCGAGGAGAACACGCTCGCCCGCCGCGGTGCGGAGAACCTCTGGAACCTGCTGCACACGGAGGACTACATCCGCGCACTCGGCGCCTACACCGGTGGCCAGGCCGTGCAGCAGGTGCGCGCGGGACTGAAGGCCATCTACCTCTCGGGCTGGCAGGTCGCCGCCGACGGCAACCTGGCGGGCCAGACCTACCCCGACCAGAGCCTCTACCCGGCGAACTCGGTCCCCGCGGTCGTGCGCCGCATCAACAACGCGCTCATCCGTCAGGACCAGATCGAGCACGCCGAGGGCGAGATCACGCAGGACTGGCTCGCCCCGATCGTCGCCGACGCCGAGGCCGGCTTCGGCGGACCCCTCAACGCCTACGAGCTCGCGCAGTCGCTCATCTCGGCCGGTGCCGCCGGCATCCACTGGGAGGACCAGCTCGCCAGCGAGAAGAAGTGCGGTCACCTCGGTGGCAAGGTGCTCGTTCCCACCCAGCAGCACATCCGCACCCTCAACGCCGCACGCCTCGCGGCGGATGTGGCGGGCGTGCCGACGGTCATCATCGCCCGCACCGATGCCCTCGCCGCGGACCTGCTCACGAGCGACGTCGACCCGCGCGACCAGGAGTTCACCACCGGTGAGCGCACGTCCGAGGGCTTCTACCGGGTGCGTCCCGGCATCGACGCGGTCATCAGCCGCGGCCTCGCCTTCGCCCCCTACGCCGACCTCATCTGGGTCGAGACGGGTGAGCCCGACATCGAGCTCGCCCGCGCGTTCGCAGCCGCCATCCACGAGCGCTACCCCGGCAAGCTCCTGGCCTACAACTGCTCGCCCAGCTTCAACTGGAAGCGACACCTCAGCGACGAGCAGATCGCGACGTTCCAGCAGGACCTCGCGGACCTCGGCTACAAATTCCAGTTCATCACCCTGGCCGGATTCCACGCCGTCAACTACGCCATGTTCGACCTCGCCGCCGGCTACGCCGAGCGCGCCATGAGCGCCTACGTCGAGCTGCAGGAGGCCGAGTTCGCCGCCGAGGCGCGCGGCTACACCGCCACCCGTCACCAGCGCGAGGCGGGAACCGGCTACTTCGACCACGTCTCGACCGCGCTCAACCCCGACAGCGCGACGTTGGCGCTGGCCGGCTCCACCGAGACCGCTCAGTTCCACTGACCCTTCTTCCGTTTCCTCCCCGCCTTCGAAAGGCAGAGCCATGACCCCCACCGCAACGGGCTTCGCGCCCGAAAGCACCCGCATCCGCGGCGACGAACGCCACCCCGGCACCGGCCCCATCGCCACCGGGCCTCACACACCGACGATCGAGGTGCGCGGCCCGCTCCGCGCGCGGTACGACGAGATCCTCACCCCCGACGCGCTCGGCTTCCTGGCCGAGCTGCACGACCGCTTCGCCGGGCGCCGGCACGACCGGCTCGCGGACCGGATGCGGCGCCGCTACGAGATCGGCAACGGACACGACCCCCGTTTCCGCGACGACACGGCCCGCATCCGCGACGATGCGTCCTGGCGCGTCGCCGGCGCCGGCCCCGGTCTCGAGGACCGCAGGGTCGAGATCACCGGTCCGACCGACCCGAAGATGACGATCAACGCCCTCAACTCCGGCGCGAAGGTCTGGCTCGCCGACCAGGAGGATGCGACGAGCCCCACCTGGCGCAACGTGATCGAGGGGCAGCTCTCGCTGTTCGATGCGATCCGCGGGCAGCTGTCGTTCACGAGTGCCGAGGGCAAGCGCTACGAGGTCACCGCGACCGAGACGCCCACGATCGTGATGCGCCCGCGCGGCTGGCACCTCGTCGAGGAGCACCTCGGGTTCACCGATCGCTCGGGGCGCACGCTGGCCGCATCCGGTTCGCTCGTGGACTTCGGTCTCTACGCGTTCCACAACGCGCACCGGCTGATCGAGAACGGCGCCGGGCCCTACTTCTACATCGCGAAGCTCGAGTCGAGCGAGGAGGCGAAGCTGTGGGACGACGTCTTCAGCTTCACCGAGCGACGTTTGGGTCTCGCGCACGGCACGATCCGCGCGACGGTGCTGATCGAGACGCTGCCCGCGGCGTTCGAGATGGAGGAGATCCTCTACGAGCTGCGCGATCACTGCGCGGGCCTGAACGCCGGACGGTGGGACTACATCTTCTCGATCATCAAGAACTACCGCGGCCGCGGCGCGCGCTTCGTGCTCCCCGACCGCAGCGAGGTCACGATGACGGTGCCGTTCATGCGGGCGTACACCGAGCTGCTGGTGAAGACGTGCCACAAGCGCGGTGCGTTCGCCATCGGTGGCATGAGCGCCTTCATCCCGAACCGCCGCGACCCGGAGGTCACCGAGCGCGCCTTCGAGAAGGTGGCCGCGGACAAGAAGCGCGAGGCCGGCGACGGCTTCGACGGCACGTGGGTGGCGCATCCGGACCTGATCCCCGTGGCCCGCGCGGAGTTCGACGCGGTGCTCGGCGACCGGCCGAACCAGCTGGACCGGCAGCGCGACGACGTCGAGGTGACCGCCGCCCAGCTGATCGACGTGCACATCGGCCGCCCCATCACGGCGGCGGGCGTGCACGGCAACGTCTCGGTCGCGATCCGCTACATCGAGGCGTGGCTGCGCGGTCTCGGCGCCGTCGCGATCGACAACCTGATGGAGGATGCGGCCACCGCCGAGATCAGCCGCTCGCAGGTGTGGCAGTGGATCCACCAGGACCGTACGACCGAGGACGGCACCCGCATCACGCGCGAGTACGTCGAGGGTCTGATCGCGCAGGTGCTCGGCGAGGTCGAGCGCCGTGACGGCGACCGCTTCGATGATGCGGCCGACGTGTTCCGCGACGTCGCTCTGGGCGCGGAGTTCCCCTCGTTCCTGACCCTCGGCGCCTACTCGCGGTTCCTCGTCGAGCGCTGATCACCCGGCATCCCCGGTCGTCCCGCTTCCGCGGGCGGCCGGGGATTCTGCGTGCCCGAACTCCTGCAAAACCGGAACGGAACCCGCCTCGCTGCGGGCGAACACGGTGTTCTGCAGGAGTTCGGGCCCGCGGCAGCATCCGCACCACCCGCGAGGGCGCCACGGAAGTCAGGATGCGAGGAGGGCGAGCAGCTCCGCCGGTGCAGCGGCGGACCGCAGATCCGGACCCACGAGACGCCCACATCCGTCGAGCTCCACGGTCACCGTCGCACCGCCCTGCGTCTCCGGCAACGGGTGCAGGACCACCGTGGATGTGGCCTCCACCTCGCACGTCCCCGCGGGGCCGGCCTCGCCAATGAGGGCGAGTGCGTGCGCTGCTTGCTCCCGATCGAGGGCGTCGACACCTGCGTACGGCAGCACTCCGCGGATGCTCACCACCGTTCCCTCAGCGGGAAGCGGCGCCGGGGCGTACCGGCATAACCGCATCCCCGTGACCTCGTCGACGGAGGGCAGCGGCGCCGGCGGCACGGGGACGGCCGTGGCACCGACCTGCGGGAGATCCCGATCGCGGTCGACACCCGCGCCGGGCAGCGTCTCCGCGAGTACCAGCATCCCTGCGCTCGATGCGCAGCCCGCGGCCGTCGCCTCGGCGGACTCGATGAGGCTGCCGCGCTGGAACCGCTCCTCGACGAGGCTGAGCCGCGACACGGCGGCCTCGATGCGATCCAGGACGTCGCGTCGCGGCTGCGCGCAGCCGTCCGACGGATACGGCACGCGGATGAATCGGCCGTCGGCGCCCTCCAGCCACAGCTCCGGACCGATCCACATCGATGCCGGGCAGGCGAAAGCCGCAGCCGCATTCGGCTCGGCGAGGGCCGCGAGCAGCTCGCTCAGATCGCCCTCGAACCGTTCGACGCGGGAGCCGGCCCAGATGCCCTCGGCATCCGTCTGGGTCGTGAACCCGTCGCAGCGGTGCAGCGCCACGGGCTCGAAGCCGTCGGGAACGGCGCCTGCGACCACATCCGGATCAACTCCGCCGAACCCGTCGCCGCAGCGCAGCTCATCGATCGGCACCGCGTAGCCGCGCGGCTCGCCCGACACGAACGGTAGCGCGCCCGCGCACCCGGTGAGCACCGCCGTCAGCAGCACCGCGATGAAGGCCCCCGTCTTCCGCATCCCTCCACGCTACGGATGCGGCACGCAGCCCGCGCAACGAAGCGCTAACGATCCGCGCACCGGACTCCTGCAGGATCGCCCCGATCAGCCGGCCGCCCCGCGGCGAGCGCCCGTTCTGCAGGAGTTCGGGCTCAGTCGCGCGACGCGCGCCCCGCGGCGAAGCCGTCGGCGTAGCCGACCTGGCGCCCCATCGCGATCGCCTCGTCGGTGCCGAGGCGGAACATGTCGTGCTCGCCGGTGCGGGGCAGGGTGCGTGCGCCGGGGGTGTCGACCTCGTCGGTGACGTAACGCGACAACCCGCGCACCACCGCCACGGGACGCCCGGTCGCCTTGCCCTTGACGAGGTCGCCCGCCGAGGCGATCTCGTCGGCGACGACGGGCACCGTCACCACGAGGGGCCTCCCCTGCGCGTCGGTCCCGCCGCGCAGGTCGTCTATCACCCGCATCCCCGCGGCGCCGATCGCGATGTCGGTCTGACCGATGCGCCACGCGCGTCCCAGGGTGTCGCTCACGACGATGCCCAGTCGCACCCCGAAGCGCTCCCGCAGCGCCGCGCAGAGCGCGCGAGCCGACGCATCCGGGTCGACCGGCAACAGCAGGATCGTCCCCTCCGGGGTGTTCGAGGCGTCGACGCCCGCCGCGGCGCCCACGACGCCGAGTCGGTTCTCGACGATCCGGGTCGTGCCGCGCACCGCGACGACCCGCGCGGTCTCCGCGGTGATCGCGTCCGCGCGATCGGATGCGGCCAGCTGCCGTCCCTCCGCCTTCGAGACGATCTTGGAGGTCACGACGAGGATGTCGCCGTCCACGACGCCCTCCGCATCCGCCGCCAGGGCGTCGCCGATGATGGCGGCGAGATCGTCGCCGGCGGCCAGCTCGGCGATGCCGTCGAGGGCCCAGACCTGCATGCGGGGTGCGCTCACCCGATCATGTTTCCACACCCGACGGGGGCCTTCGGCCCTGCTGCGGCGGGCGCTCCCCCGCTAGGCTCGGAGGGTGACCGAACGCGCCCCCGTCTCCCGCAAACTCTCCGCCATCGCCGAATCCGCGACCCTCAAGGTCGATGCGAAGGCGAAGGCCCTGCAGGCCGCCGGACGCCCCGTCATCTCCTACGCCGCCGGCGAGCCCGACTTCCCGACGCCGCAGTTCATCGTGGATGCGGCCGCGGAGGCACTCAAGGACCCGGCGAACTTCCGGTACACGCCCGCCGTGGGCCTGCCGGTGTTGCGCGAGGCGATCGCCGCGAAGACGCTCCGCGACTCCGGGCTCGAGGTCTCGCCCTCGCAGATCATCGTCACCAACGGCGGCAAGCAGTCCGTCTACCAGGCGTTCCAGGCCGTCGTGAACCCGGGCGACGAGGTGCTGCTGCCCGCGCCGTACTGGACGACCTACCCCGAGACCATCCGCCTCGCCGACGGCGTACCGGTCGAGGTCTTCGCCGGCGCGGACCAGGACTACAAGGTCACGGTCGATCAGCTCGAGGCCGCGCGCACCGACCGCACCACGGTGCTCGTGTTCGTCTCGCCATCCAACCCCACCGGCAGCGTCTACACGCCGGAGGAGACACGCGCCATCGGCGAGTGGGCCCTCGCGCACGGCATCTGGGTCATCACCGACGAGATCTATCAGAACCTCGTCTACGAGGGCGTCCGGGCCGTGTCCATCGTCGAGGCCGTGCCGGAGTTGGCCGGCCAGACGATCCTCGTCAACGGCGTCGCGAAGACGTATGCGATGACCGGATGGCGCGTGGGCTGGATGGTGGGCCCGGCCGACGCGATCAAGGTCGCCGGCAACCTGCAGTCGCACCTGTCGAGCAACGTGAACAACATCGCGCAGCGTGCCGCCCTCGCCGCCCTCACCGGCCCGCAGGACGAGGCCGAGACGATGCGGGTCGCGTTCGACCGTCGCCGCCGCCTCATCGTCGACGAGCTCGCCAAGATCGACGGCGTGACGGTTCCCAACCCGCTCGGCGCGTTCTACGTCTACCCCGACGTGCAGGGACTGCTGGGCCGCGAGTGGGAAGGCGTCACGCCGACCACGACCCTGGAGCTCGCCGACCTCATCCTCGAGAAGGCCGAGGTAGCGGTGGTCCCGGGCGAGGCGTTCGGCCCGTCCGGCTACCTGCGCCTCTCGTACGCGCTCGGCGACGACGCGCTTCTCGAGGGCGTTCAGCGCCTACAGCGTCTGTTCTCCTGATCGCGACCGCGTCCCTGAAACGGTCAGCGCGGAGAGCGTGACGAGGAGGCTCCCGGCACCTCGATCGTGATCCGGGAGCCACCCTCGATCACGCCGTGACCCTTGTCGGGCGTGGGCGCGGGGATCGGGATCTCCTGCTCGGCCTCCCACACGAGCCGCGCCTCGTGCGCGGACGGGTGGAAGAGCTCGTCGAATCCGAGCAGCCCGCCCGACGATCCCGCATCGGCACCCTTCGAACGTTGCCTGCGGTGGGTCGAGATGCTCACGAGCACGAAGAGCAGCGGGATGCTCAGAACGAGGACGATGGTGCCCCACCCCAGGACGTCGCTCATTGGGCTGAGTCAGTGCTGATATGTGCCGTGGATGATGGCGCGGCCGAGCGTCTTGAACGCCAGATTGAACGAGACCACGGCGGGTGACGCGTCCACATCCACTCCGAGCGTGGGCTCGGAAACCGCGTGCACCACGAAGTAGTACCGATGCACCTGGTCGCCCTCCGGCGGCGCGGCGCCCATGAAGCCGGGCTGGCCGCCGTCGTTGCGTACGTGGAAGGCTCCGCCGGGGAGAGCGGCCGACGCGGCCCCGGTGTCGAGCGAGGTGACGGATGCGGGCACGTCGACGAGCACCCAGTGCCAGAAACCGCTCGGGGTGGGGGCGTCGGGGTCGAAGCACGTGATGACGTAGGACTGCGTGCCCTCGGGCGCGCCCGACCACGACAGCTGCGGGGAGGTGTTGCCGAGGGCAGCGACCTGGTCGTCCTTCAGCGGCGCACCGTCGGTGACGTCGTCGCTGGTGACGGTGAACGAGGCCACCGCGGGAAGAAGCGGATAGGGGTCCGGCGTCTGGGGGCGAGTGAGATCGGTCATGTCATCGAGCCTACGCACGGTTCTATGAGTGTACAGGGAGTTGCGAACTACGCCCGCGAGCCCTCCGCGCAGAGGGCGTCGCCCGCGGCGCTGCGGTAGTAGAGCACCGCGCGACCGTAGCGGGCGCGGTTGAGCAGCCCCGCCCGCGCCATCACCCGCAGGTGCTGGTTGACAGCAGAGGTCGACACCCCGAGCCGTAGCGCCAGATCCGTCGAGGATGCGGGTTCGCCGAGCTCGGCCAGCAGGAGCGCGCGCGTGCGACCGAGCAGGTCGGTGACCGCCGCCGCATCCGGTCCGATCGCGGTGGACCACATGGCCCCCTGCCCGCGCGCGGGGTACATCACGGTCGGCGGCAAGTGGTCGTCGATGGGCGTGGATACGCGCGCGGTGAAGATCGACGGCACGAGCGTCAGGCCATCGCCGAGGACGGGACGATGACGCACCTGCGGGTTCCACAGCCGCACATCCAGGTGCCGGCCGTCGTAGCGCACGGCATCCGAGAGCCCATTGAGCACGGCGCCGATGCCCGACTGGGCGGCGATGCGTCCGCGATAGGCGATGTCTGCCTGCATGACGGCATGCATGCGCGCCCAGTGCGGGGCGAAACACAGATCCCACGCCGTAGCGAGCGCGCGCTGCAGCCGGGAGACCACGACATCGTGGCGCCCCTGGAACACGCGCGGCACGCTCCCGTGCACCTTCTCCAGATCCGCGTACAGGTGCGCCCGGCTGATCCGGCCGAGGTCGGCCAGCTCGTCCTCCAGAGAGGTCAGCGGTGACGACGGACGCGGGTTCACGAAGTCCGCGACCCACCGCCTGTCGTTCACGAGCGCCAGCAGCATCTCCTCGTCGAGCAGCGACCGCACACCGGCGATGCGCTGGAGCCAGGGACGCTGCAGCGGGAACCAGTCCGGCTCGTAGAGGGCGCGCAGGGCGAGCCCCAGCTCGGACAGCGGCGAGACGCCGAAACGGATGGCGGACACGTCCGCCGCTTCCATCTCGTATCGAATCATGAAGCCATAATCTACATCGATTGCACCCCGCACGATGCCCCTGCGGGAATGGAACGGTGACGAGCACCACCCCCACCGTTCCCCTGCGCATCCTCATCTCCAACGACCACACTCTCCGACGCCTGCTGACGATCACGCTCGTCGACACCCTCGGCCGCGGCGCGTTCTTCACGCTCACGACGCTGTATCTGACGCTCATCGTCGGCGTCCCCCCGCTGTCGGTGGGCATCGGCCTGACCATTGCGGGGGCCGTCGGCGTCGCGAGTTCACTCACCTTCGGACACCTGTCCGACCGCTTCAGCGCCCGTCGGATGCTCCTCTGGCTGCACCTGCTGCAGGGAACGGCCCTCATCGGATACGTCCTCGTACACGACCTGCTGACCCTCATCATCGCCGCATCACTGGTGACCCTCGCGCAGCAGGGCAACGCGAGCGCACGTTCCGCGATCGTCGGGCGGGCTTTCCTCGGCGAAGATCGCGTCCGCATCCGCGCGACGATGCGCACCGTCACCAACGTCGGCATCGGCGTGGGAACCGCCGTCGCCGCGATCCCCCTCGCGATCGGCACCGCCTTCGCGTTCCAGCTGACCATGTCGATCGCGGGCGCCTTGTTCCTCGTCTCCGCGGTGCTGGTGAGGGGCCTGTCGGCGGAGCGCGTGGACGCGCGGCGCACGACAGCCGAAGAGACGGATGCGGACGCCGCCGCGCAGAAGGGACGCAGCCCATATCGGGATGCGCGCTTCCTGTCGCTCACCGCGCTGATGGGCGTCTTCGGCATCCAGTTCGGACTGTACGAGGTGGCCGTCCCCCTCTGGGTCGTCGCACACACCGTCGCCCCGGACGTGCTCGTGAGCCCGCTCCTGCTCGTGAACACGATCGTCGTCGTGCTGCTGCAGGTGCGCATGAGCCGCGGCACCGGCACATTCGCCGGCGCCGGACGCGCCATGCGCAACGCGGGCGTGCTGATGGTGCTCGCCTGCGCCCTGTGGGCGGGGGCGGGCTGGGTCGGCGGCGACGGGTGGGGGCCCGTCGTGGTCGCCGCCGGGATCCTGCTCGCGGCGGCTCTCGTGCACTCGCTCGCCGAGATCACCTCGAGCGCCGCCGGCTGGAGCCTGAGCTTCGATCTGGCGTCGCAGGAGCGGATGGGCAGCTACCAGGGCGTCTACGGCACCGGCTACGCGCTCGGCGCGATGGTCGCCCCCGCCGTCGTGACGATGACGGCCATCAACCTCGGCACCGCCGGATGGGCGATCCTCGCGGTCGTGTTCGGCGTCGCGGCCGCGGGCGTGGTGGTCATCGCCCGCCGCGCCGAGCGCGATGCGGCCACCGTTTGACTCTCCCCCAGGGGGAGACGGGAGGCTGGATCCATGTTGGGAATCGGTGAGTTTTCAGGGTTGACCGGCGTCAGCGTCAAGGCGCTGCGCCACTACGACGAGAAGGGCGTCCTGGTTCCGGCCGAGATCGACGCACGCTCGGGCTACCGTCGGTACGCGGAGGCACAGGTGCGCGCGGGGGTGCAGATCCGCACCCTCCGCGACGCCGGCCTCCCCCTTCCGGAGGTCACGGCGGCCGTCGCCTCCGGTGACGCGGCGGCGGCGCTCGAGGAGCACCGGCTGCGCGTGCTCGCGCAACGGCGCAGAGAGGACGACGCGTTCCGGGCGGCCGAGGTCGCTCTGCGCGCACTCGCCGCCCCCGTGGCGGTCACCGAGCGCGTGATGCCGGCGCAGCCGTTCCTCGGACAGGCGATCAGCGTGCCCGTCGAGGAACACGAGGCGCTGACGGACGACGACGCGAACCGCGTGCTCGGCGAGCTCTTCGAACGCGTGCAGGATGCGGGCCTCGGCCCCGTGGGCAACTTCTGGACGGCGCTCCGGCCCGGTGAGAACGGGCGCGTCGAGATCGTGTGCTGTTGGCCGACGTTGTCGGTGGCGCCCGAGAGCGTGCACGGCTCGGAGGCGTTCTCCGCCGTCCTCCCCGCGCGCACCGAGCTGGTCGCGAGCTGGCGGCCGACGGGCGACGAGGAGCTGCGGGAGGGCGTTCTCCATCCGGCCGTCGTCGCCCTGTTCGACGCCGTCGGCGAGCGACGGATGCGGCTGGACGAGGTCGAGGTTCGTCAGAGCGTGATCGCGACCAGCGAGACCGACTACACGGTCGAGGTCGCGGTGACGATCGGCTAGAGCTCGACGCCGACGAGCACGGGTTCGGGCTGGAGGATCAGCCCGAACTCCTGCTGCACCCGCTGCTGGATGAAGCGCGCGAGCTCGGCGATCTCGCCCGCCGTCGCCCCGCCGCGGTTCGTCAGCGCGAGCGCGTGCTTGCTCGACACCGCGGCGCGCGAGCGGCCGATGCGGAAGCCCTTGCCGATCCCCGCGTGCTCGATGAGCCACGCGGCACTCACCTTCACATCGATCGAGCGCACCGGTGCCGGAGGGACGTACCCGTCGAACCGGTCGAGCGGGATCACGCGCACCGGCTCGATCACGGGCTCGAGCGGCCACTTCGGGCACTCCGCCGGCAGGGTACGCGCGAACTCCTGCGACACCACCGCGTTCTGGAAGAACGATCCCGCGGAGCGCGTGTCGGCGTCTTCCGCATCGAGGACCATCCCCTTGCTGCGGCGCGTGGCAAGGACGGTCTCGCGCACCTCGGCGAGCGAGACGACCGCATCCGGTTCGAGTCCGAGAGCCCGGCGCAGCTGCTCGCCGCGAACGGGCGCCGCGCCGTGACCGACCTGCTGCAGCTCGAGGGTGACCGAGAGGATCACAGCGCGACGGGCCGCCACCGAGCCGTAGTGGTGCTTGAGCACCGAGGTGCGGAAGCCGAGGTTCAGCTCCGTGGCGGGAACCGTGGCGACATCGCCGGTGGACTCGTCGATGAGCTCGACCTCGACGAGCGTCTGCGAGATGTCCTGACCGTACGCCCCGACGTTCTGCACGGGAGCCGCACCCACGGTGCCGGGGATGCCGCTCATCGCCTCGACGCCGGCGAGTCCCGCTGTCACGGTGTCGGCGACCAGCGCATCCCAGTCGTGCCCCGCCTGCACGCGCAGGCGCACGAAACCCTCGCGGGGCGACGGCAGCCGCTCGATCCCCCGGGTCAGCACGCGCACGACGGTGCCGTCGAAGGGCTCATCGCCCACCAGCAGGTTCGACCCTCCGCCGAGCACGAACCAGTCGTCGCCGTCCGCCCAGACCTCGCGCAGCGCGGCGATCAGCCCCTCGCGAGACCGCGCCTCGCGCATCCGCGCAGGGGCGGCACCCGTGGCCAGCGTGGTCAGCTGCGCGAGCGGCAGCGGTTCTACGGCGGTCATGCCTCGCGGGCCACCCGCACCTGCGCCTTGCCCAGCACGGTCGTGTCGGCGTGGGTCACCGTCAGGTCGATGCGCAGCGTCTCGTCGTCGATCTGGCCGACGGTGGCGACGACGCGCACGTCGGCTCCGGTCTCGGCATCGACGACGACGGGTCGCGTGAAGCGCACGCCGTACTCGCGGATGCGGCCGGCATCTCCGAGCCAGGGCACGATCGTCTCGACCGACAGCCCCATGGTGAGCATGCCGTGGGCGAGGACGCCGGGCAGTCCGACGCGGGCGGCGACGTCGTCGCGGAAGTGGATGGGGTTGAAGTCGCCCGACGCGCCCGCGTACCGCACGAGCGACTCGCGCGTCAGGTGCACGTCGCGCTCGGCGACGACCTGGCCGATCTCGTACGCGGTCATTCCTCGCCTCCGATCAGCAGGATGGATGTGGCGGTCACGACGTGTGCGCCGGCCGCATCCGTCACCTCGGCCTCGCTCGTGACCATGGCGCCCTTGCCCACGGCGCGCACGCCCGTCACGCGCAGCTGCGCCGTGAGCTCGTCGCCGGCGACGATGGGCCGCGAGTAGCGGAAGCGCTGCTCGGCGTGGATCGTGCGCTCGAGGGCGATCCCCGAGTCGGGCTCTGCGAGCAGCTGCTGCAGGGTGAGGTCCTGGATCACCATCGCGAAGGTCGGCGGCGCGACGACATCGGCGTAGCCGAGCGCCCGCGCTGCAGCCGGGTCGGTGTGCTGGGGATCGGTGGCGAAGACGGCGCGGGCGAACTCGCGCACCTTCTCACGACCGACGAGGTACGGCGGTGTCGGCTCGAAGGCGCGCTCGACGAGGGTGGGATTCACGGGCACAGCCCCATCCTACCGAGCGGTCCGGCGGCGACCGCCGTCAGAAATGGCTCAGCGCTTGCGTCCGCGGACCGCCTTGATCGCCATCTGCGTGCCGATGAAGACGAGGAAGGCGGCGAACAGGACGTTGGCGACGAAGGGATCGAGCAGCGTCGCGATCCACGCGCCGAGCGCCGTCGTCGTGCACGCGGCGACGCCGACGAGCGCGGCCGCGAGGAGGTCGACGTTCTTGCGCCGCAGGTTGCCGATCGTTCCTGACAGGGCGGTGGGGATCATGAACAGCAGCGACGTGCCCTTCGCCTCCAGATCGCTCGCGCCGAAGATGAGCACGAGGATCGGGACGACGATCACGCCGCCGCCGACACCGATGAGGCCCGCCATGATGCCGGTGAACACACCCACCACGACGAGGGCGATGCCCGAGACCACCGTCACCTCGATGTGCGCGTCGCGGGAGGGGATCACGAAGAACAAGCTCGCGATCACCACGACGATGAAGGCGACGAAGCCCCACCGCAGCGCCGTCTGCGAGATGCGCGGGAGCAGCCACGTACCGATCTGCGCACCCACGACGGCGCCCACGGCGAGCAGGATCGCCGGCACCCACGCGACCGAGCCGTGCACGGCGTAGGAGATCACGCCGACGGCGGCCGTCGGCACGATGGCCGCGAGCGAGGTTCCCGCGGCGAGACGCTGGTCGAACTTCAGGAACAGGACCAGCAGCGGAACGATCACGGTACCGCCGCCCACGCCGAACAGTCCGGACAGCAGGCCTGCCAGCAGCCCTGTCGCGATGCAGGTGAGGATGAAGGCCGGAGTGCGTGGCGCAAGCACGCGTGCGGGGGCGTCGGTCACCGGGAGAGCCTACCGCCGCCCCCGAGGCGTCACTGCACCGACCATCCTCCATCCGACGCGAGGATCACGCCGTTGATGTTGGCCGCGTCATCCGAGAGCAGGAACGTGATGGATGCGGCGAGCTGCTCCGCCGTGGCCACCGTCGGGATGAGCTGCTCGAAGGGTGCCACCCGTGCGCGCCCGCTCTCGGAGAGGTGCGACGGAAGGGCGATGCCGGTCGCGACGGCTCCGGGGGCGACCGCGTTCACCCGGATCCCGGCGGGGCCGTACATGAATGCGGCCGACTTGGTCAGCCCGACGACGGCGTGCTTCGAGGCGGTGTACGCGGCACCTGCCGCGTTTCCGCGAAGGCCCGCCTCCGAGGCGACGTTGACGATGGCGCCACCTCCGGCCGCGGTCATCGCGGGGATCACCGCGCGGGAGAGCTTGAAGGTGCCGGTGACGTTGACCGACATGACGCGCTCCCACACCGCATCCGTCGTCTCCCCCAGCGGCGAGAAGTCGTCCATGATCCCGGCGACGTTCGCGAGCGCGTCGATCCGCTCCCCCGCGGCCGCGACGATCCGGTCGACGGCCGCCTGATCGGTGATGTCGCCGGCGACCGCTACGAGCCTGTCCCCGCCGTGCGCCGCCACCAGCTCGTCCAGACGATCGGCGGAGATGTCGACCGCGACGACACGGCCGTCTTCGCGGAGCACGCGCGACGCCACGGCACGCCCGATCCCGGAGGCCGCGCCCGTGACGATCACGGTACGGCCGGCGAAGCGACCCGCCACGACTCGCTCGGTCCACGGCGCGGGACCCGTCGCCTCGGGCATCGCGCCGCCGTTGGCCTGACGCACGAGATCGTCGACGACAGACTGCGGCAGCTGACCCTGGCTGAGCGCCACGAGCTGCTGAAGCGGCTGCGACCGGACCGGGCCCAGCGCATCCTCCGTCGTCCCCGAGGAGGCGAGCAGCCCGCGGATGAGGTCGCCCCCGACAGGGTGATCCAGCCATTGCGCGATCGTGCTGTTCGCGGTCAACACCACACTCTCCGACATTGCAGAGCCCTTCTCTCGAGCGGGCCGTCGCCGTTCGACGAATAAATCCCGCACGGGAAATACTACGCTCGTGTCGAACGATCCGCCCGTCGAGAAGAACGAACAGGGAGTGAACGTGACGCCAGGCACTCCCCCCGCGCGGCGGGGGCGCGGCGAACGCGCGGGCCTCGACCGCGCCGCCATCCTGGATGCTGCACGGCGCCTGCCCGCGGAGGAGCTCACGATGCAGGGCGTCGCCGACGCCCTCGGGGTCGATCGCAAGGCGCTCCATCACTACGTCCACGGGCGGGAGGGCTTGCTGGAGCTGCTCGCCGAAGACGTGTTCCTGACCCGCATCGCGGCGCTCGAGATCCCCTCCGATGCGCCGTGGAGGGATGCCTGTCGTACCTTCGCCGAGGGGATGCGGCAGTCGCTGGTGGCTTCGGGCGCCCTCGTCGAGCACTTCCGCACCCTGTCGCGTGCGACCCTCGCCGCGGTCCGACCGGCCGAGGTCGTGCTGGAACGGCTGCTCGCCGGTGGCGTCGACGAGGTCACCGCCGGGCGCGCCCTGCTGCTGTTGACCACCATCGCCACGGGCTTCGCACGCGAGGAGGTGGCGGCCGCGGGCGCCGGCGGACATCCGCAGGTGGCGCAGTTCCGCGGGATGCTCCGCGAGACGGGCGCCACGGAGCTCAGCGTGCTGCGCAGCCTCGACGGGAGCGGCTTCGACGCCTACGGCGACGCGCAGTTCGCCTTCGACGTCGGCGCCGTCATCGCCGCCGTCGAGGCCCGCCTCGCCGAATGAGCACCCGTCTGCCGAGCGAGCACACAATTGGATGCTCGCTCGACAAACGAATGCGCGCTCGCGCGGCGTGACGCGCGGTGGCCCGTGACGCCGTGACGCTACTCGCGGCCGGGATCGACGGGGGTGAACCCGGCGAGGCCGCCGCGCTTGAGCAGCCCCGCGACCGCGAGCGCACCGGCGACCGCGAGGAAGATCGGCAGCAGCAGCGAGAAGCCGGTGTTGGTGAACTCGATGATCAGCGCGATCGCGGTGAACGGTGCCCGCATGTTCGCGGCGAGGAAGGCAGCCGCGGCGACGACGGCGAGTCCCGTGCCGCTCGCCCCGGGCCAGAGCAGGGCCCACCCCGCCGCCGCAGCCGCTCCCAGTGCCGCGCCGATCGCGACGGAGGGCTGCAGCGTCCCTCCGATGGCGCCCGCACCGAGTGAGAGCGTGGTCGCGACGTACTTCAGCACCGCGAGGATGAGCAGGAACACGACCGGCTCGCTGAGCTCGAAGCCGGCGGTCGCCAGCGCTCGGCCGTTGCCGAGGATGAGCGGGAAGAACATCCCGACGGCGCCGACCGCGGCGAACACGACCGGCAGTACGACGAGCAGCTTCCAGCCGGTGGGACGGAAGGCGCTCAGGCGTTTGGTCGCGGCCACGAAGCTGGTGGCGACGATGCCCATCAGCGGACCGATCACCACAGCCGCGACGAGCAGCGACGCATTGACCTCTATCGTGCCGAGGTCGTACAGGGATTGGTCGCCTACCAGCGGGCGCGCGACCAGCGTGGCGATCGCACTCACCGCGAGCGCGGTCACCGCGGCGGCGATCGAGAACTCGCCGAGGAGGATCTCCACCGCGAACACGGCACCACCCAGAGGCACGTTGTAGACGGCCGCGAGACCGGCTCCCGCAGCCGAGGCGATGAGGATGCGGCGCCACCGAGGCGTCAGCCGGAACCAGTGGACGACCTTCGACGACGCCATCGCGGCGAGCTCGCGCGGGGCGACCTCCTTGCCGATGGAGGCGCCGAGGGCGACGGAGACGACCTGCAGCACGGTGTCGACGAGCGTCTCGAGCGCCGGCATCCTGCGCCCCGCGACTCCCTGCTCGACGCTCGCGGCGGGGCTGCCGAAGCGGCGGATGAGGTACCAGCCGACGGCGGCGAGCACACCCGCAGCGCTCACGGTCACCAGCGGCAGCCAGAACACGGATGGCTGGGCGAGCCCGTCGAGGAAGGGCCCATGACCCTCGCCCCAGACGAGGTGCTCGATCGAGTGGACGACCCAGACCAGCAGCAGTACCGCGAGGCCGGTGCCGACACCGGCGAGGACGGTCGCGGTGCCGATCCGGGTGAGGTGGCCGACGGCAGGGCGCAGCCGCACAGCATTCACCGCAGCGTACGCCGGGAGCTGATCTGGCCGGTGTCGAAGCCCATCAAGTGCAGACCGCCGTGGAAGCGCGCGTGCTCGATTTTGATGCAGCGGTCCATGACGACGGTCAGGCCCTTGCTCTCGCCGTAGCGCGCCGCATCCTCGTTCCAGATCCCGAGCTGCACCCAGACGGTGGGCGCGCCGATCGCGATCGCGTCGTCGATGACGGAGGGGATGTCGTCGGCCCGGCGGAAGACATCGACGATGTCGGGCACCTCCGGGAGCGAGGCGAGATCGGGGTACGCCGACTGACCGAGGATCTCGGTGGCGTTCGGGTTCACGAAGTACACCCGGTAGGCGCCGGACTGCAGGAGGTAGGTGCCGACGAAGTAGCTCGAGCGCGCCGGGTTCGCCGAAGCGCCCACGATCGCGATGCTCTTGGCCGCGCGGAGGATCGCGAGACGCTCCTTCGCCCCCGGCCCCTCCCAGGTGCGCTGCGAGCGCAGCAGCTTGGCGAGCGGGGAGCTGGCCGGCAGCGCGCAGGTCAGGCCGTTCGGCAGGCGGGTCTCGACGGTCTCCTCGACGGCGGTCACGTCGTTCATCATGCCTCCTGCGCGGCGGCGAGGGCCTGGTCGAGGTCGTAGATGATGTCGTCGACATCCTCGATGCCGACGCTGATGCGCACGAGCCCCGGCAACACACCGCCGTCGATGAGCTGCTGCTCGGTCAACTGCGCGTGGGTCGTGGACGCGGGGTGGATGACGAGCGTCTTCGCGTCGCCGATGTTGGCGAGGTGGCTGGCGAGATCGACCGACTCGATGAAGGTGCGACCGGCCGCGCGGCCGCCCTTGACGCCGAAGCTGAAGACGGCGCCCGGCCCCTCCGGAAGGTACTTCTTCGCGCGGTCGTGATGGATGTGGCCGGGAAGCCCCGCCCAGGTGACGTACTCGACGCGCGGATCGGCGTCGAGCCATTCGGCCACGGCACGCGCGTTCTCGACGTGCGCCTTCATGCGGTACGGCAGCGTCTCGACGCCCTGGGCGAGCAGGAAGGCCGAGTGCGGCGCGAGCGCCGGGCCGATGTCGCGGAGCTGTTCGGCGCGGAGGCGTGTGAGGAAGGCGTACTCGCCGAAGTTTCCGGACCACTCGAGTCCGCCGTAGCTCGGCACCGGCTCAGTGAACAGGGGGAAGCGCTCGCTCGACCAGTCGAAGCGACCGGACTCGACGACGACCCCGCCCAGAGAGGTGCCGTGTCCGCCGAGGAACTTCGTGGCAGAGTGCACGACGATGTCGGCGCCCCACTCGATCGGACGACACAGGTAGGGCGTGGCGACCGTCGAGTCGATCACGAGTGGCACACCGGCGGCGTGAGCGACCGCCGCGAGGCCCTCGATGTCGGCGACCTCGCCCGAAGGGTTGGCCACCGTCTCGGCGAACACCGCCTTGGTGCGGTCGGTGATGGCGGCCGCATAATCGGCGGGATCCGCCGAGGCGACGAAGGTCGTCTCCACGCCGAAGCGGCGCAGGGTCACGTCGAGCTGGGTGATCGATCCGCCGTACAGGTTGGCGCTGGCCACGATGTGATCGCCGGCACCCGCGAGCGAGGCGAACGTGATGAACTGCGCCGAGAGTCCGCTCGAGGTGGCCACGGCGCCGAGGCCCTGCTCGAGCGAGGCGATGCGCTCCTCGAACGACGCCGTCGTCGGGTTCGCGAGGCGGCTGTAGATGTTGCCGTACTTCTGCAGCGCGAAGCGCGCGGCCGCATCCTCCGTGTCGTCGAAGACGAACGCCGTGGACTGGTAGATCGGCAGCGCGCGGGCGCCGGTGACGGCGTCGGGGATGTTGCCGGCGTGGATGGCACGCGTGCGGAAGCCGTATTCGCGGTCGGCCATGAGGGGCCCTTTCGAAGGGGGATGCGGGTTTCCCGCAGCCTACCGGCCGCTTCTCAGCGCCCCGATTCGTGTGTCGGCGTGCGTCGGAGCACCCGCACCGGTCGCTATCGTCGGTGGCATGGAGGACTGGACCGAGGGAGCAGCCGAGGCGCTGGACCGGCTGACCGAGTCGGGGCTCGGCGCACCGTGGACCGGCACCGCCCGCATCCTGTCGGCGACGCCGCCATCGTCTCGGCGGCGCTACCAGAGCTGCACGATCGAGCTGGTCCTGGCCGCGGAGGGATTCGAAGGTGCGACGACATCGGCCGAGGTCGTGATCGACACCCGCTACTGGCCGGAGCCCGGCACGGTTCTGCCGGCGCGTTTCTCTCGCACGCTTCCGCGCACGCTCGATGTGGACTGGGAACGGCTGCGTTCAGCGCGGTGACAGCGGCGGCGCCTCTGGGATGCCGAACACGTGCCTGAGCGCGCTGCGCGCCGCCCACCACCCGCCGAGGCCGTGCACGCCGGGGCCCGGCGAGGTCGACGCCGAGCACAGATAGACCCCCGGAAGAGGTGTGCGCCAGGGGTCCCTGCGCAGCACGGGGCGCTTGAGCAACTGAGCGACGTCGGGAGTGCCGGCGGCGATGTCGCCGCCGGGGTAGTTCGGGTTGTGGCGGGCGAGGTCCACCGCGGTGCGTGAGCGGGCGGCGAGGATCGTGTCGCGAAAGCCCGGTGCGAACCGTTCGATCTGGGCCACGACGGCTTCCTCCCGATCGACGTCACTGCCGGCGGGGACGTGGGTGTAGGCCCACAGGGTGTGCGCGCCGTCGGGGGCACGCGTGTCGTCGAAGAGCGAGGGCTGCGAGATGAGCACATAGGGGCGTTCCGGCATCCGACCGTGTACGACGTCGTTCTCGGCAGCGGCGATCTCGGCGCGCGTTCCGCCCAGGTGCACCGTGCCCGCCTGCGCCACCGCGGGATCCGCCCATGGGACGGGGGCGGAGAGCGCGAAGTCGACCTTGGCGACGGCGGCACCGTAACGGAACCGGCCGAGCGCCGCCCGGTACGAAGGCGGCAGGTCGTCGCCGGCGATGTGCAGGAGCGCTGCGGGGGTGACGTCCAGCAGCACCGCACGAGCCGGTGGCAGCTCCGCAAGTGAGCGCACCTCGTGATCGAGCACGACCTCGACCCCGTGATCGCGCAGGTCCGCGACCATCGCGTCGACGATCGCCTGGCTGCCGCCGATCGGGATCGGCCAGCCGCGCGCGTGAGCGTAGGCGGCGAGCGCGAGTCCCGCGCCGGATGCGGCGAGACTCGGCTGGGGCAGGATCGCATGCGCGGCCACGCCGGTGACGAGGGCGGGAGCCGCATCCTCTCGGAACCTCCGCCCCCACAGCGCAGATCCCTGATCGAGCACGCGCATACCGAATCGCGCGGCGAACACGGGGTCGGCGGGGAAGCGCAGCAACGGCCCGCCGGTCAGCTCGGCCAGCTGGCGCGTGTTCTCGGCCAAGGGACGCATGAGCCGCGCGTAAGCGGCACCGTCGCGCCCCAGCTCCTCAGCCGTGCGGTCGAGGTCCCGGTACGCGAGCGCGGCATGCCCGCCGTCGAGCGGATGCGCGAACGAGACCTCGGGAACGACGAAATCGACGCGTTCGGTGAGCCCGAAGGCACGGAAGAACGCGGACTCGAAGGCGAGCGGATGCACGGCCGAGCACACGTCGTGGA
Organism: Microbacterium sp. Clip185; assembly: GCF_028743715.1. Lineage (NCBI taxonomy): Bacteria > Bacillati > Actinomycetota > Actinomycetes > Micrococcales > Microbacteriaceae > Microbacterium > Microbacterium sp. Clip185. The sequence goes on from NZ_CP117996.1 coordinate 2,593,023, forward strand.
GGAACCCCGGCAGTGTCAGTCCGGCTGAGGATGCGCCGCCGCCGAGGGTCGCGGCGCGCTCGTACACACGAACCGAGAATCCGGCTCTGGCGAGGGTCACGGCGGCGGCGAGTCCGTTCGGACCCGACCCGACCACGATGACGTCGAGATCGCTCACTCTTCGATCATCCCCCTCTCGCGGCCCGACCCTCCGCCAAGAAGGCCAATCGCTGCAGGGTCTCCGCGTTGCGAAGGTGCAGCGGCACGTTCATGATCCACCGCGGGATCCACGCTCCGGGGCCGGCGACCGCGTCCTCCGTGATGCGCACCACGCATCCGTCGTCACTCGGCCGCACCTCGATCACGACGCGCGCCTCCCCCATCGGCCAGCCGCGCGCGCGGAGCACGACCCGCCGCGGCGCGTTGTACTCGCGCACCTCGGTGGTGTCGTCGATCAGCACGGGCCAGACGCCGAACGAGTGGTGTAGCTGCGCCCCTTCGGCCGGCCAGGCATCGTCGACCGACCGCATCCGCGAGGCGCCGACGACCCACGAGGGATACAGCCAGCCGTCCGCCATCACGGCGAAGACATCCTCGGGCGTGCAGGACATGCGACGGACATTGCGTGACATGGGCGGCCTCCGATCGTCGTTGCGTCACGCTAAGCACGACCGCTGCGAGGTTCGACGGGGTTGCCGTTCGCGGCTGCGGCCGCTATCCACCTCACCCTGTGGCACGCTGGAGAGATGCGGATCGCAGTGACGGGATCATCGGGAAAGCTCGGACGCGTGGTCGTTCGCGAACTGGCGGCGGCGGGGCACGAGGTCATCGGACTCGATGTGGTCGGTGAGCGCGGACCGGGCTTCGTGCAGGTCGATCTGACCGATTACGGACAGGTCGTCGACGCACTCGGGTCGGTGAACGACCAGCACGACGGCGTCGACGCGCTCGTGCATCTGGCCGCGGTTCCCGCGCCGGGTCTGCGCGCGGATGTGGCTGTCTTCCACAACAACATGACGGTGTCGTTCAACGTGCTGCACGCGGCGACCCGCCTCGGCATCCGGCGGATCGTGACGGCGTCGAGCGAGACCGTGCAGGGGCTGCCCTTCGACGTGCCGCCGCCCTACATCCCCATCGACGAGGACTACCCCGCGCGTCCCGAGTCGGTGTACTCCCTCGTCAAGCACCTCGAGGAGCGGATGGCGATCGAGCTGGTTCGCTGGCATCCCGAGCTGTCGATCACTGCGCTGCGCTTCTCGAACGTCATGGTGCCCGAGGATTACGCCGAGTTCCCCTCCTTCGACGGCGACGCGCGACGGCGCAAGTGGAACCTGTGGAGCTACATCGACGCCCGCGACGGCGCGCAGGCCGTGCTCCGCGCGCTCGAGACGGCTCCGACGGGCTTCGACCACTTCCTCATCGCCGCCGCCGACACGGTCATGACGCGTCCGAACGCCGAACTGGTCGCCGAGGTGTTCCCCGGCGTCGAGGTGCGCGGCGAGCTCGGCGCGAACGACAGCCTGTTCTCCACCGCGAAGGCGCAGCGCCTGCTCGGCTATGCGCCGCAGCACTCCTGGCGCGATCGCGCCTGAGGCTCAGGACTCCGGCCGCATGGGCTTGCTCATCTGCACCGCCGTCACGCCGAAGCCGAGCGACTCGTAAAGTCGGCGAGCACGCTCGTTGAAACCGAAGACGTTGAGCGCGAGTTCTCGTGCGCCGCGTTCGGCGACGTACCGCTCGGCGAGGAGCATCGCCGCACGCCCGTAGCCGCGACCTCGATACGGTTCGTCGATCTCGACGTCCCAGACCCACCACACGCCCTCGTTGCCGCGCGGATGCGGACCCAGCCACATCACCCCGACGGCGCGTCCCGCCGCCTCGATGTGGAGCACGTCGTGTCCCGCGGCGGGAAGCCCGCCGGGAAAGAGCTCGGTGTACGACTCGGCGGCGATGCGCTCGGCGGTGGCGCGGTCGTCGCCGGCACGCACGCGCTCCTCGGCGTACGCGCGATGCTGGACGGCGATCCACGCGGGGAACTCATCGTCCGAGAAGCGGCGGAAGGTGACGTCGTTCATCTGACCATCATCGCCGCCTCGGCGTTGCTTCCTAGAGTGGACCGATGGACGATGACCGCGAACCCCGCTGGACGACGATCGGACGTTCCGTCGCCTACGAGGGGCGGGTGAGGCTGGTCGAGCACACCGTCCTCCTCCCGGACGGTTCCCGGACTTCGTTCGACGTCGACGAGAGCGTGCCCTTCTCCGTCGCTGTCCTTGTCGTCGACGGAGCAGATGTCCTGCTCTCTCGCCAGTACCGCTACGCCATCGACCGGTGGATCTACGATCTCCCCGGCGGTGGCGGCCTCGCCGATGAGGACCCCCTCCACGCAGCGCAGCGCGAGCTCGAGGAAGAGCTCGGCATCGTGCCCGATGATCTCCGGCACCTCCACACGTTCTTCATGAACCCGGGCCGCGCCGCCTGGCCGACGCACCTGTTCATCTCCACGGCCGGATTCGCCTGGACACGCCCCGACGCGTCGGACCCCGCCGAGCAGGTGAGGCTGGCGCGGATGCCGCTGGCGGAGCTCGATGCGCTGATCGCTCAGGGGCTCGTCGTCGACCCGCCGCTGATGGTCGCACGAGCGATCGCCGCGGTGAAGGGCCACCTGCCGCCGCTGCGGCGCGTCTGACAAGAGCTGGGGCCCGCTGCCACAGACCGCGATCGATTACTGTGCCGCCATGAGTGACGCCGTTGTTCTGCACGTCGACGAGGACGGATTCTTCTGCCTTGTCGCGCCCGATGCGTACCGTGGCTTCGTTGATGAGGATTGGCAGCTTGAGCAGCTCCTGACCCACTTCGTCGGACAGATGCGCGAGGGGACCCTGTTCGTCGCGTATCCCGGCCCGGATGATGCCGACGAGGTCGTCGCGGTCGCAGACGGTCCCTGTGACGCTCCGACGTTGCGTGAAGCGGCGGGTACCGTCCATGTCGGAGCGGGCGGACTGTGGCTCACGGACTACACGCAGCTAACGATGGCCGCCCAGTTCGACGACGAAGCGCCGACCGCAGTCGGCGCGATCCGGCTTCCCGTGCAAGAAGGTTCGCAGCGAGTCATCCTCCGTCACGTCGACGGCAACCCACGCTACCTGCTCGCCATCGGGCCGGTTGCGGACGACGACCGCGAGCCGCTGAACGCAGTCCCGTGGTTCTGTCTCGATTGAGCCAGCCGCCGGACGTGTCCTGCGATGGCGGCGTGTGTGCGGCTCGCCCGACAGCGCCCAGTCGACCACCGGCGCCCGGTCCGCACCATCTGCCACGGCGGCGGGCGAACATCGCTCAGGCCACCAGGCGCAGGTGTCCATCCGCACGACGAGGGCACCTTCCTCCCCTGGCCCCGCTGCCTCCGCATCTGGGAAGAACGATGTCGGAGGCCCTGCCTACTGTGAAGGTATGTCCAGCGATGCGCGCCTCTTCGAAGAGGACCCCGACGCGGCGTTCGCGCGCGCTGTCGAGAGGGCGCCGGTGGAGCCCGAGGACGCGGTCGATCGTGTCGTCGAGGTCTCCGCGATGCTGTCCGTCTTCGCCGCCGAGCAGGTCTGGGCGATCGTCGAGATGCGCGCCGATGCCCACGCCGACGCGAAGCGCGCGGGCCGTCACGATCGCGGCATCGTCGAGCGGTCGCTGCGCCTCGAGCTCGCGCAGGCGATCGGCGCTACCGAGGCCACCGCCGATCGACTGATCGCCCACGCGGTAGCGCTCGTCGAGCGGTACCCCGACACCCTTACCGCGCTCAGCCGCGCGCGGATCACCCAGCGGCACGCTGAGGCTCTCGTCGACGCCGTCGACCGCGCCGAGCCATGGCTGCGCGAAGAGCTGGCCCCGCTCGCGCTCGAGCTCGCGGTGCGTCTGCCCATCGGCGTGTTCCGGCACGCGGTGCGCCGACTCGTCGACGATGCCCGCGCCGCCACGCTGTCCGAGCGGCAGCGCGAGGCTCTCGACGCGCGCCGGGTCGCTGTCGACGACGACCGCGACGGAATGGCGTGGCTCACCATGTACCTGCCTGCTGTCGAAGCGCGGGCGATCTTCGACCGCCTCACCCGCACGGCTGCCGCCCTCATCGCGGCGCAGCCGGCCGCATCCGAAAGCCCGGAGAGCGCGGTCGGAGACGAGGCCGACCCGAGGCGCACGCTCGATCAGGCACGCGCCGACGTCGCCGCCGACCTCCTGATCGACGGCGAAGTACCCGAGCATGGCGAGCAGGTCCGCGGCATCCGCGCGACGGTCGCGGTCACCGTGCCCGCGCTCACCCTCCTCGGCAAGGGCGAAGATCCGGCCGTCGTCGACGGAGTCGGCCCCATCCCCCTCGAGAAGGCCCGCGAACTGTGCGGCTCGGCCGACGGATGGATGCGGGTGCTCACCCACCCCGAGACCGGACTCGTGCTGTCGGTCGGGCGCACGCAGTACCGCCCGCCCGCGAGCCTGCGACGTCTCGCGCGGTGGCGCAGCGCCCGATGCAGCGCTCCCGGCTGCATGGTGCCGGCGAATCGGTGCGAGATCGACCACACGATCGCCTGGGAGCACGGCGGCTCGACCGCCGCCGACAACCTCACCCCGCTCTGCAAGGGCCACCACACCGTCAAGCACCACGGCGGATGGAAGGTGCGGCAGTTCGCGGATGCGTCCACCGAGTGGACGAGTCCGACGGGGCGCATCTACACCGTCGTGCCCGAACGGCGCACACCCACGTTCGTTCCGGATGCATCGCCGCCGGGCCACCCGCCGTTCTGACCCACGCTCATCCCACTCGTTTCACACACCCCGCTCGTTGAGCGAGGAGCGCAGCGACGAGACGAAACGCGCAGCCCTGCGACAGGTGTCGAGGCCTCCTCCACGCGCGTTGCGCGCCGCGGCTGGCATGCTCGGATCACAAGGCGCGGCCACGGCGGCCGCATCCGTCCCCGGAAGAGGTCCGCATGCTCGAGACGCATCTGCCCTACGAGGCCTGGCAGCCGACGAAGGAGACCCTGCATCGGTTCGTGCAGGTGGTCGGCAAGCTGCGGCTCGCGCGCAGCGTGCGACGCAATCACTGGTGGAACGTGCCGTTCCACCTCACCGGCACCGGGATCACGACGCGTCCGATGGGATCCGACCCCACCTTCGCTGTGGACTTCGACTTCATCGATCACCGCCTGAGCGTGGTCACGAACGAGGGCGCCCGCACGTCGTTCTCGCTGCCGGGACTGTCCGTCGCGGAGTTCCACACCCACCTCGTGGGCGCACTCGAGGGCGCCGGCGTCGACGCCGCGCCGATCCTCGAGGCGACGCCGTTCGACCTGCCCGACGCAGCCCGCCCGTTCCGAGACGACACCGAGCACGACGCGTACGATGCCGCATCCGTCACGGCGTACTGGCGCCTGCTGTCGGATGCGGGCCTCGTTCTCGAGGAGTTCTGCGGTCGCTTCAGCGGCAAGACGAGTCCGGTGCACCACTTCTGGCACACGTTCGACATCGCCGCGACGCGCTTCTCCGACACGGTCGTGCCGCACACCGACCAGGCCGACAGCGTCACACGCGAGGCCTACTCGCGAGAGGTCGTCTCGTCCGGATTCTGGTTCGGCGACGCGAGCGTGCCGGAACCGGCGTTCTACTCGTATACCTCGCCGGAGCCGGCAGGCATCGCGCAGCGCCCGCTTCCGGAGGGAGCGCAGTGGCTGGATCGCGGAGCCTCCCACCTCGCCGTCTATCCGCTCGCTCGCGCCCAGACGACGGGTGACCCGCGAAAGGCGGCGCTCGACTTCTTCGAGGCCGCCTATCTCGCCGGTGCCGAGCTGGCCGGATGGGACATCGCACGCTACCTCTGCGTCGACGGGGTCACGGACCCGTTGCTTTCCCCAGCCCGAGACTGAGAGCGCGGCACCGCTCCCGCAGCGGATGCGGCAGGATGGTGCTGCGCGCGAGGGATGGGGGCCCCGAGATGACGACGCACGACGACCCGACCGATCAACTGGTCTCGTTCGCCGACCTGCTGAACGACGGCGAGGACGACCCACCGCCGGTCGATCGTCGTGTGCGCCGCCGACGCCGCTGGATCGTGGCGATCGTCCTGTTGGTTCTCGTCGTGCTCCCTCTCGCGGCGGGCGGCGGCTATACGGTCTGGGCGTTGAATGCCCCGCTGCCCGAGCCGGTGATGACCGCGGAGAAGCCGTCGGTGTCGACACCCGGCGCGGCCGGCATCGCGATGCCCACGGAGGGGGCGGCGGCGCTGAGCGTGTCGGGCGGCGGTGCCTATCTCGGCGCGGGAGCCAGCGGCATCTGGACCTCGAGCGGCGGCGACGACGCGCGCCCGCTGGCCAGCATCAGCAAGCTCATCACCGCCCTCGTCGTGCTCGACGCATCGCCGCTCAGCGGCCCCGACGACCCCGGGCCGACGATCACGTTCTCGAGGGCCGACCACGACCTGTACGACGAGTACTACGTGCAGGGCGCGACGATCCTCGCCATGCCGACCGGCAGCTCGATGTCGCTGCGCGATGCGCTGACCGCGATGCTGCTCCCCTCGGCCAGCAACTACGCCGACGCTGTCTCCACCTGGGCGTTCGGCTCACGCAGCGGGTTCCTCTCGGCCGCACGCAGCTGGCTCGACGCGCACGGGATGACCGGCACGACGATCGTGGAGCCCACGGGGATCAGCGCACGCAACACCGGCACGCCCACCGACCTCATCACACTCGGCAAGCTGGCCGCATCCGAGCCGACCATCGCTGCGATCGCCGCGATGCCCTCCGCGTCGCTGGGAGATCTCGGCACCGTGACCAACACGAACAACCTCTTGGGCATCGACGGGATCACCGGTCTCAAAACGGGGAACCTGGGGCCCGACAACTACAACCTGCTGTACACCTCGACGCTGGATGTGGGGATCGGCGAGCCTCTGGACGTCACCGGCGTGGTGCTCGGGGTCTACTCCCGCGACACCGTGGACAGCGTCGTGCGCGCACAGCTGCAGAGCATCCGCGACGGCTTCCATACGGTGCAGCTCGCCGAGGAGGGACAGCAGATCGGCACCCTCTCGACGATCTGGGGTTCCCGAGCGGCCCTCGTCGTCGCCTCGGCACCCGGCATCCTGACGTGGTCGGACACCGCCATCTCGGTCTCCATGGACGTCGCGGCACCCCAGACGTACACCGACGGCGAGGTCGTCGGCACGATCACGTGGACGGCCGGGCCGAACACGACGACGGCCGACGTCGTGGTCTCGGGCGACATCGAACCGCCGACCGAGTGGTGGCGGCTCACCCACCCAGGACAGCTCGACGGCGGCTAAGCCACGATCTCGCGGAGCGCGTCCACGATCCGGGTCGCACGGTCATCGTCGACGGCCTCCATCCAGTTCGTGACGAACGAGAAGCCGACCCTGCTGTCGAGATCGGCGAAGGCGACCTGCCCGCCCGCGCCGTCGTGCCCGAAGCTCGACGGTCCGAGATACCGCCGCGCCTCGGAGTCGAGCTGGAACCCCGCGCCCCACCGCGGCCACGGTGGCGGCGCGTCGAAGAACGGCGCCCCCGCCGTGCGCTCGCGCGTGGCGGCGACGACGGTCTGGTCGTCGAGAAGTCGCACCCCATCGGTCTCGGCCACAGTTGCCGACCACAACGCGGCGACGGCGCGCGCCGTCGCGACGACGCCGGCGCCCGGGATGACAGCGGACTGCACGGCCGGCATGTTGAAGCCCTCCGCCTCGCCGACGAGAGTGGGCGGCAACGCACCGCCGAGGGTCATGGCGCGGTCGCCCCAGTCGACGACTCCGGGCGAGCGCTGAGCCGCCTGCTGAGCCACCAACCCCTGGAGCGTAGGACCGACGAACAGGTGCGCGGCCGAGCCGGCGCGCTCAGGCGGCAGACCGAGCCACGCATCCGCGCCCAGCAGCTCGGCCATCTCACGGAACACGACGGCAGCGGGACGACCGCTCGCGCGGTGCACGATCTCGCCCGAGATCCAGCCGTGGGTCAACGCGTGATACGCCCACGCCTCCCCCGGCTTCCACAGCGGCTCCTGGGCCGCGAGCAGCGCGGCGACGCGGTCGAAGTCGAGCAGATCCTCGGTCGTGAGGTCGACGCTGAGCGCCGGCACCCCCGCACGGTGGGCCAGCGCGTCACCGACCGTCACCGCATCCGTGCCGTGCTGGCCGAATTCCGGCCACAGCGCGGCGAGCGGACTGTCGAGGTCGACGCGTCCGGATGCGACGAGCCGCGCGACGAGGATCGACATCAACCCCTTCGAACAGGAGAAGACCACCGACGGGGTGTCGCGTTCCCACGGGCGGTCGATGCGTGCATCCGCGGAACCGGCCCAGAGGTCGACGACGCTGCGACCATCGACGCGGATCGCCAGAGCTCCGCCCATCCGCCCAAGCCCGTCGAACGCCGCCGCGAAGGCGTCGCCGATCGCTTCGAAGCCCGGGGCGATGTGCCCGTTGATCCCGATCATGCTGCGATCTCCTCCACGATGAGCCGGTCGTTCTCCCAGCGCACCGGCAGCGGATCCGACAGAGCGCCCACGAAGGCGCCGTCCGTGCCGATGTTCTCGAACGCGAGCATCACGTCGCGCCCCGCCGCATCCTGCGTGATGCGACCGCTGTAGAGCTTCTCGCTCGCGACGAGCACGGCCCGGTCCACCGGGTAGGGCCCGAGCGGATCCTCGAGGGCCACCGCCCAGATCCCGCCGCGCGCGGCGGTGCGCGCGCCTGCCAGATGCGCGGAATCGCAGGAGAAGATGAGCGCCCATCGGCCGTCGATCTGCACCAACTGCGGGACCTCGAGGTGCGCGAAGCCCGCACCGGGAACGCTGAGCGGCGGACGCACCTCCCAGCGCGACAGGTCGGCGGAACGGGCATGACCGATCACGCCGGCGTCGCGGTGACCGTCGCCCAGGGCGCGCGCGGTGACGAGCATGTGCCACCCGTCCCCGGCGGGGTCGGCGAAGACCCACGGGTCGCGCCACGCCTGTTCGTGCCAGGTGCCGTCGCCGAGCGTCTCGTACCACCGCGGGTCCGCGGCGACGACGACGGAGGCATCCTTCGTCCACGCGCCCGGCTCCGATGCGGAGGCGGCCAGCACGGTCTCCACGTTCGTGTGCGCCGCGGGGTCGAGGAACCGCGAGCCCGTGTAGAACATCCGCCACGTCTGCGCGTCGCGGACGACGCTGCCCGTCCAGGTGGCCGTCGCATCCGGCGCGTCCCCGCCGGACGGTCGCAGCACCGTGTCGTGGACGGTCCAGGTGCGCAGATCGGTCGAGGTGGCGTGACCGACCGTCGCATTGCGATGGCGCAGATCGGGGTCTCCGAGCGAGGTCGGCGCCTGCAGGAAGTACATGTGGTGGGTGTCGCCGTCGCGGGCGAACCAGAAGTCCCAGACCCAGTGGTCAGGCAGCGTGAACGTCACAGAGTTCTCCTCGTGAATGGGGAAGGGCCGCTCAGCCCTTGACGGCGCCTTGCACCAGCGCGCGGATGAACTGCCGCTGGAAGATGAGGAAGAGCACGACCGCGGGCGTGATGATGATCAGCGCACCCGCGTTCAGCAGCGGGATGCTGAGCGAGTACTGCCCCTGGAAGAAGGTCAGCGCACCGGCGACCGTCCGCTGCAGCGGGTCGGCGATGAGCACGACCGGCAGCAGGAACTGGTTCCACGTCCAGATGAACAACAGGATCGCCAGAGCGGAGAGCGCGGGCATCGCGAGCGGGAGCTGGATGCTGCGGAACTCGCGCCAGAGCGACGCTCCGTCCACCCGGGCCGCCTCGGAGAGCTCCCTGGGCACGTTGATGAAGTGGGCCCGCATCCAGAACACGCCGAACGGCATGTACAGCCCGATGAGCGGGAAGATCACCGCCCACGGGGTGTTCACGGTGCCGAGCGACTGCGCCTGGTAATAGAGCGGGATGATGAGGGCCTCGAACGGGATCGTCAGGCCCAGGATGAAGAACACCAGCACTGCGCGACCGAAACGCACCTGGAGCGATCCGAGCGCGAACCCGGCGAGGGTGGCGGCGATGAGGCTCGCCGGCACGACTCCGAGCACGATGAGCATGCTGGAGCCCATCAGCTGCCAGACGTGGCCGGTCTCGAACGCCGTGGCGAAGTTGCCCCACTGCGGGTCGGTCGGCCAGGTGAGGCCGGTCGGGTTGCGATCGGCGGGCTGCAGGGCGGCCGAGAACATGCTGACCAGCGGCAGCACGGTGACGATCACCGCCACGCTGAGAAGGAGGTAGCCGAGCACTCGCTCGGTGCGGCTGGCGATCACGAGTCGCTCGCTCTCGAGAGTCGTTGGATGGGCAGGACGACGACGAGCACCAGCACCATCAGCACGATGCCGAAGGCGGATGCGAGGCCGACGTCGCTCTGGGTGAACCCGATGCGGAAGATGGACAGGCCGGGAACGAGGGTGGCCCGGCCCGGCCCGCCCTGCGTCGAGGTGTAGATGATGTCGAAGCTGGACAGCGCGGCGATGACGGTGACCGTCACGAGCACGGCGATCTCCTGGCGCAGCCCGGGGAGGGTGATCGTGAAGAACTCGCGCCACCACCCGGCGCCGTCGAGCCGGACCGCCTCGTAGAGCGAGACGTCGATCTTGCCGAGGCCGGTGAGCAGCAGCACCGTGCACAGCCCCGTCAGCACCCACGACCCGATCAGACCGACCGCCGGAAGAGCAGTGCCGTAGTCGGCGAGCCAGGGGCGGGTGATCCAGCCGAGTCCCAGCCATCCCAGGATCTGGTTGACCGCACCGGTCTGCGCGTACATCCACGACCAGGCGATACCGGCCGCCGCGAGCGGGATGATCTGCGGCAGGAAGAGCACCGTCTGCGCCGACGCAGCGAACGCTTTCGAGCGAAGCCCGCGGATCAGGGTTGCAAGCACGAGACCCGCCCCCACGGGGATGATCGTGAAGAACGCGATCAGCACGAAGGCGTTGCGGATGGCGCCGAGCAGGTCGGGATCGGTGAAGACGGTGAAGTAGTTGTCCACCCCCACCCAGCGGGCGACGCCGATGCCGTTCCAGTCGTAGAACGAATACTGCACCCCCTGGATGAGGGGCCAGACGACGAACGACACGTAGGCCGCGAGAGCCGGCACGAGCAGGAGCCAACCGGCGAGCGTCCCGCGCCGGGCGGCCGCCTTGGCAGCGGCCCGGCGCGGGGGTGCGGTCGTCGCCGCGGCGGTGCCGTCGGGTCGGGGTGCCGCCACAGCGGCGACCGCACGGTCGGTCATTTGCCGCCGACCTCCTTCTCGTAGAACGCCTGCACGCGGTCCACGAACTCCTTGCCCGTGATCTGGCTCGTGACCAGCAGCTGCGACTCGGGGATGATCGATCCGGCGTAGATGCCGGCGGTCGTGTTGGCCATGAAGTCGACCTGGCCGTTCTCGGCACCGATCTGCGCAGACATTGCGAGCGCATCCTCGATGAGCGAGCCGGACTCGACCTTCGGCATCTCGAGCGACGGGTCGCCGCCGGGCGAGGCACCGGTCACGTCCACGATGATCTGGCGTGCGGTCGGGTCGGTGTGAACCCAGTTGAGGAAGTACACGATCTCGTTGAGGTGGGCCGACTTGGCCGCCACCGAGAAGGAGTTCGCCGCGCCCATGGCGACATGGTCTCCTCCGGCCTCGGCCGGCGGGACGAGGAAGAACGACACGTCGGAGCCGAGTGCCTTCTGGTAATTCGCCGCCTCCCAGTTGCCGTTGAAGGTGAACAGACCCTCGCCCGCACCGAAGCGGCTCGTGAAGGTGAAGTAGTCGATCGCGTTGATGTCGGACGGGAAGTAGCCCGCATCCGCCCACTTGCGCACGAGCTCGGCACCCTTCACGTTGCCCTCCTCGTCGTAGCGGGCGCCCGGCTCATTGAACATCCACGACAGGAACTGGTCCTTGTCCACGTACTGGTTCATCGCCGCCTGCACGACGAAGTTGACGACGCCGTCCTTGTCGCCGGCCATGATCGGCAGGATGCCGGCGGCCTTGGCCTTGGCCATGTCGTCCTCGAGCTCGGCGAGTGTCTGCGGCGGCGCATCGATACCGAGCTGGGCGGCCAGCTTGTCGTTCATGTAGATGCCGGTGATGCTGTAGCCGAGCCCGAGCTGATACAGCGAGCCCGAGCCGCGGATGCCGTCCTCGCTCATCCGCAGCGGCGCGAGCTGCGAGGCGGGCCACGCATCCCAGCCGTAGGCGTCGAAGTACGGGTCGAGATTGGCGACCAGACCGTCACGCACCGTGTCGCCCAGGGTGGGGAGGCGGATGAGGTCGGGCGGTGTCGCGCTCGCGAGCAGTTTCGGGGCGTTGGCCGTCAGGTTCTGGAACGTGTCACGAGTGATGGTGAAGGTCACGTTCGGGTGCTGCTTGGTGAACTCCTCGGTCAGCTTGTCGGTGACCGGGAAGCCCGTCTCGTCGGCGATCGTCAGCTCGACCGGGTCGGAGGTGAGCTCCGTCGAGACGGTGACGTCGTTCTGGGCGGCCGGTGCGGCGGCTCCCGGCGCGCAGGCCGTCAGAGCGGCTGCGGCGAGGCCGGTGATCGCCAGCAGGGCGACCGGCCCTGAGCGACGCAGGCGGCGGTGCGGTGTCGTAGTCATGGGGCGACTCCTTTGTCTGTGGTGCAAAACACGGCTCCGGGGGACGGGAACATCGGGTCATGTTCTCGGCGATCCGGTTGCTGAATGGATTTAGCACGCACATTGTGCGCATACTGGGTCCCCAGTGTCAATGTCCGCTCCGCGTACGCTGGGGGAGCATTCAAGGAGGTGTGCGTGGGGAAGCGAGTCACCCTTGCGGATGTCGCGCGCAAAGCCGGACTGTCACCGTCCGCCGCATCGATGATCCTCAACGGCCGCCCCGACACCCGCCTGTCGGCCGATGCCCATGAGCGCGTGCACGCCGCCGCATCCGAGCTCGGATACCGGCCGAACGTCGCCGCGAGGGCGCTGCGCACCGACACAACCCACACGATCGGCTTCGTCTCCGATCACGTCGCCACGACCCGCTTCGCGAGCGGCCTCATCAAGGGGTCCCTCGAAGCGGCCGAGGCGGCGGGTCATGTCGTGCTGGTCGCCGAGACCGGCGGTGAACCGGAGCGTGAGGTCGAAGCCGTCTCGGCGCTGCTGGATCGTCAGGTCGACGGGATCATCTTCGCCTCCATGCGGGCGCGGGAGACCTTCGTGCCGCCCTTGCCCTCCCGCACGCGCATCGTGATGCTCAACGCGACGAACGACGTGCACACCTGTAGCGTGCTCCCCGACGAGGAGACCGGCGGGCGGCGGGCGGTCGAGCTGCTCGCCGATGCAGGCATCACCGAGGGCATCGTGCTTCTCGGCTACGACGCCGAGGCGGAGCGCGACGTGTTCCGCTCCGAGACGGTCGCGTCCCGCATCCGCGGCATGTCCGATGCCCTGTGCGAGCGAGGGATGACGCTGGCACGCTCGGAGTCCATCTGGCTGTGGGAGCCCGCGAGCGGCCATGAAGTGATCTCCCGACTGCTGGCCGAGGGCGAGCGACCGAAGGCGATCATCTGCCTCAACGACCGGCTCGCCTTCGGCGCCTCACAGGCGCTGACCGAGGCGGGCTTGAGCATCCCGGACGACGTGTCGCTCGTCTCCTTCGACAACGACGAGCTCGCGGCCTACCTGCGACCTGGCCTCACCACCATCGGATTGCCGCACGAGGAGATGGGCCGTCGCGCGGTCGAACTCCTGCTCGAGCCGGACGGCCCGCCGCCCGGCATCCACCTCGTGGAGATGCCGGTCGTCGTCCGCGCCTCCATCCGCCCGACGACCCCTGGCTAGGCGCCGGCAGGCGAGTAGCCGATCAGCCACGTCACCCCGAACGCATCGCGCACCTGCCCGTCGACGTCACCCCACGGCCGCTCCCCCATCGCCTCTATGACGGTTCCCGTCGCGGCGAGCGCGTCGAACCATCGCCGGGACGTCACCGCGTCGCCGGCGCCCAGCAGCGCGAAGAGCACGCCGTGCACCTGGACGGATGCGGCGCCGTCGGCCGCATCCGAACCGAACAGGTCGACGGGGCCGCGCAGCTCGCCGTGCGCGATCCACGACGGTGCGCCGTCCCGGCGGCCGAACTCCGCGAAGGTGTGCAGCTCGAGGTCACCGCCGAACACGTCGCGGTAGGTCTTCAGCGCGTCCGCGGCGATGCCGGCGAACTGCAGGTACGGGACGGGGGCGGCCATTCCGGCAGGCTACCGGCCGCCGCCGACCTGCGTCGTGATCAGACGAGCCAGGCGCGCTCGTCGCCGCTGAAGCGGTTGACAGCGCCCGGCGTGGACGTCGCCCGCTCGTACATCCGTGCGAGCCCGGGCATCACCGCCTGGTTGCGTTCGTCGAGGCGGTCCTGACGTTCGATGATCTCCTCGAGGCGCTCGGTGAGTTCGGCGCGCGCGGCGCGCTCGTCGACCGTGATCACCTCGCCGCCGGCGACGACCACGCGTCCCTGCACCATGACGATGTCGATCGAGGAGCCGTTCTCGGAGTAGACGAGCTGCAGGTCGAGCTTCTGACGGGGCGTGAACGCCATGGTCTCGAGGTCGTAGATCACCAGGTCGGCCTGCTTGCCGACTTCGAGCGACCCGGCGACGTCATCGAGCACAGCGCTGCGGGCTCCCCCGATCGTGGCAGCGGCCAGCACCTCGGCGACCGTGGGCCACTGGTCGATGCCCGGCTCGGTCACCTTGTGCAGCAGAGCCGCGGTCTTTATGACATCGAGCATCCGCGGCGAATCGCTGCTCGAGCAACCGTCCGTGCCGAGGCCCAGGTTGACGCCCGCGTTCTGGAGCTTGCGCCACGCGGCGATCCCCGAGCCGAGCTTCAGGTTGGAGATCGGGTTATGGGAGATGGAGGTGCCTGCCGCAGCGACCGTCTGCATGTCGGCATCCGTGAGCCAGATTCCGTGCGCGAGCGTCGTGTTCGGCGAAAGAGCTCCGATGGACGCCATGTAGGAGACCAGGCTCCCGCCGTACGACTCGTCCCCGGTGACCAGCTGCGTCTTCGTCTCGAGCACGTGGATGTGGCACTCGGCGGCGAACTCCAGCGCCATCTCTGTCGCCCCGGTCAGCAGGGCGGGTTCGCACCGCTGCGGCGCGGAGGGCGCGACCATGAACCGCAGCCGGCCGTTCGCGCGACCGTGGTGCGCGGCGAAGGCCTCGCGGGCGAACGTCAGGTACTCGTCGGTGGTCGGCACGCGCGCGGAACGGATCTCGCTCACCACGCCTGCGGGCAGGTAGTCCTCGGCGAAGGGCACCGTATCGAGGAAGGGGCGGTTGATGACGTGTCCCGAGACGTTCGCCCGCACGCCCAGCTGCTCGTAGGCGTCGAAGACCGCCGCGAGCTGCTCGTGATCCTGCCCCGGAGTCTCGAGCACGTCGTCGACGAGGGTCGTCACACCTGCCTTGAGCGACTCGATCCCGAAGAGGGTCGTGCGAAGACGCACGAGATCCGGCGCGACGCGGCTGTCACCGAGGATCGGATACGACATCGCCATCCACATCTCCAGCGGCAGGTTGTCGTAGCGACCCTTGTAGAGCATCTCCCACGAGTGCGTGTGCGCGTTCACGAAGCCCGGTGCGACGAGGCGGTCGCGCCCCTCGATGATCTCGTCGCCGGGCTCGGGCTCCAGGTGCTCGCCGATCGCGACGATGACACCGTCGGCGATGCGGATGCTGCGCACGAGCGGAGTGCTGCCCGAGATCGGGTCCATGGTGATGACGTGGGCGTCGCGGATGAAGGTGCTCATGGTGTGGTTCTCCGTGGAGGGGTGGGGCGGGGCGCTGCGGGGACCCTCAGCGGGTGGATACGGTCTCGCGGGATTCGGGAGCCTGGGTGAACTGCTGCGCCTCGACCCACGGCTTGTGGCTGTTGCGTGCCAGCAGCCAGTAGGTGAGACCTGCGGCGACACCGCCGGTGAGCCAGGAGATGTCCAGGCCGCCGAGGGCCCGCGAGCCGAGGCCCTGCAGCGCCGGCACCATCCCGTTCAGGAACAGCCAGGTGAAGGCGATCCCGACGAAGAAGGCGATCAACGCACGCGGGTTTACGTCGGGCAGACGCTTGGAGCCGACGGCGTCGAACAGGTGGTCGAACCGGCGGGAGCGGCGCTCGAAGATTCCGTAGTGAACGAGCATGATCGCGCCCCACGTGGCGACCCAGCCGACCACCCCGACCAGCCACGCGTCGAGGGTCTGGGCCGCATCCTCCTGGAAGATGAAGAAGACGGCGGCGGCGAGCGAGAGCACGCCGACGAGGATGTTCAGGGCTTTGCGACCGACCTTCAGATCGAGCGCCTGGGCGGCGACGCTGAAGCTGTAGATGTTGAGCACGTTGGTGGCGATGGGCCCGTGCAGCACCAGGAGCAGGACCGGGATGGCGAGGGCTCCGAAGTTCTCGACGATGAGCTGGCCGGGATCGACCGTGCCGTTCTTCGTGGCGAGGGATGCTCCGAGCAGACCGAGCCAGATGACGGGGATGAACTGCCCCAGGGCACTCGCGAGGTACAGCTTGCGGCGCGGGACGCTCGTGCTGATGAAGCGCGAGTAGTCCGCCGCGTAGGTCAACCAGGTGATGCCCCAGCCGATGCCGATGGCGGTCATCACGGCCGACATCGCGACGATGCGGTCGCCGCCGGAGAGCTCCGCGCCGGCGGGGCCCGCGTAGCCCCAGTCGATGTCGAGGAAGAACCACGCGACGACAGACATGATCACCAGAACGAGCACCGTCGGCGGCACCGTCCACCGCTCGAACGCGGCGATCGCCTTGTATCCCGCGAGCGCAACGCCCACCTGGATCGCCATGATGAGGGCGGCGATGCCGATCTTCCAACCGATGTTCGCCTGCGTCGGATCCAGCCAGCCCAGCTCGCCGAGCAGGGCCGTCACGAGGTCGAGCACGATCCAGGTGTTGACGGCGCACCATCCGATCACCACGACCGCCTGGATCACCGAGGGCAGGTAGTTGCCGCGGCGACCGAACACCGCGCGGCCGAGGAGCATGCCGGTGACGCCGGTCTTCTGGCCGAACAGCACGAAGATGCCGAACAGGCCCATGCCGATCAGGTTGCCGATCACGAGCACGAGCATCGTGTCGAGCAGGCTGAGACCCATGCTGATGCCGAGCGCTCCCAGCACCCAGTTGATGGGTGCGATGTTCGCCCCCATCCAGATCCAGAACTGGCCGGACACGCGCGTCGTGCGGGCCGACTCGGGAATGGGCTGGAGCGTCTCTTCGACGTCGTGCGGGCTGGCAGAAGACATGGGCGGCGTCCTTCTCGCGAGGTGGAGCGATCAAGTGGAGCGGGTCGCCACCCAGCATGCGGCGACGGTGTTTCCGTGCTCGCGGCGCTCTGTAAACTCGCCGTCACGGCGAATGGACAAAATGTATGCCCCTCCTGCTCGATCAGATCCTCGCGGACGCCGTCGTCCAGAAGACCGAACCCGAACTCATCTGCGGCACCGCATCCGAGGTCGATGTGCGCTGGGTGCACGCGAGCGAGCAGCTCGACATCGCGCCGCTCCTGCGCGGCGGGGAGCTCATCCTCATGGAGGGGGTCAACCTCGTCACGGCGGATGCGGCCGAGCTGCGCGCCTACGTCGACACCCTCGTCGCCCGTGACATCGCCGCACTCGCCGTCGAGACGACGCCCCGGCTCCCCCGCATCCCCGACGCGCTCCTGGAACAGGCTGAGGCGAGCGGCCTGCCGGTGATCCACCTGCGGCGCCGGGTGCCGTTCGCGCAGATCTGCGAGAGCATCAACAGCCAGCTCGCCGATGTGAGCCTGCGGCGCCTGCGCATCGCCGATCGGATCTCCCTCGCGCTCTCCGAGGCGATCGAGAACCTGGCGAGCATCGATCAGTTACTCGCCCTCATACGCGATCAGGCGAATTCGTCGGCGCAGCTCACGTCGCTGTCCGGCCAGACGCTGGGCGTCGCGCTCGTCGATGCCGAGACGCCGTCGCTCGGCATCGAGTACACCGCACCGGTGTCCTTCGGCGGCACGGTCGTCGCGACGCTCACGCTGCGGCCGGCGGCGGACGCCGATATCCACCTCATCTCGGGTGCGCTGTCACGGGCGCCCGAGATCCTCGCCATCGCGCTGCTGCGCACGCATCCGCTCTCGCCTCACGACCGGCGCCGCAGCCGCTTCATCTCGCTGCTCGCGTCGAGCGGTCCACGCACCTCCGCCGCCGAACACGCGCGCGAGCTCACCACGCTGGCCGTACGGCTGGGGTTCGAGCCCGCCGACCGGTTCATCCCGTTCGTCGTCGAACTCGGCGACCCCTCGACCGTCACGGCGGTGCAGGACGCGATCGCGGCGATCTCGCCACGATCGACCGGGCAGTTCGCCGACGGCCAGTACGTCGGAATCGTGGGGTTCGCCCCGTCATGGGACGCACAGAACGTACGCGACGCGGTGACGGACGCCCTGCGGCGCCTCGCCTCGCGCGGGGGCGTGCGCGCCGCGGTCGGGCCCACCAGCGCGAGCGTGGACCGAGCCGTGCGAGCCGTGCGCTCCGCTCGGGAGAGCGTGCCGTACGCCTCGGACGCGGACCCGGTGGTGGATGCGGCGAGCATCGCCGTGACGCGGCTCTGGCCGCTGCTGTCGCAGATCGATCCGGTCGCTGAGTTCATCGACGAGCAGATCGGCGCGCTCCTCGATCGGGACGCCGTCTCGCACGGCGAGCTGTTCGACACGCTGCGCGCACTGGCCGAGAATCTCGGCAGCAAGACGGATGCGGCCGCATCCCTCGGCATCCACCGGCAGACCTTCTACCAACGATTCGAGCGCATCACTGCCGTCATCGGACCGCTCGAGCCCGGGTCGGCCCGGGTCGGTGCGCTGCTCACCGCCGTTTTCCTCGAGCAGGCACGGCGACAAGCCGCCGCTGCGGCCGACGCGAAGCGGGAGGGAGCGGGGCCCACGGACGCGTGACGGTACGGTCAGTCCTGCTCCGCGCGCACGATCGCGGCGCCGGCGCTCAGCGCGCTGAGCTTGGCGAGAGCCACCTCACGCGGCAGCGGCGCCATGCCGCAGTTGGTGCTCGGTATCAGCTTGTCGGCGTCGACATAGCGGAGCGCACCGCGCAGCGTGCCGGCGACCTCCTCCGGCGTCTCGATCTCGTCGGTGGCGACATCGATGGCGCCGAGCATGACCTTCTTGCCGTCAAGAAGCCCGATGAGCTCCATCGGCACGCGGGAGCCGTGGCTCTCGAGCGAGACGATGTCGATCGCGGAGCGCTGCAGGAGCGGGAAGGATTCCTCATACTGACGCCACTCGGAGCCCAATGTCTGCTTCCACCGGGTGTTGGCCTCGATGCCGTAGCCGTAACAGATGTGCACGACGGTCTCGGCTCGCAGCCCCTCGGCCGCGCGCTCCAGGGCGGCGATCCCCCAGTCGCGCATCTCGTCGAAGAACACGTTGAAGGCGGGCTCGTCGAACTGGATGACGTCGATACCCGCCGCCTCGAGCTCCTTGGCCTCCTCGTTGAGGATGACCGCGAACTCCCACGCCAGCTTCTCGCGACTTCTGTAGTGGCGGTCGGCGAGCGTGTCGATCATCGTCATGGGGCCGGGAAGCGCCCACTTCAGGGGGCGGTCCGTCTGCTGGCGGAGGAACCGCGCGTCGTCGACGAAGACCGGCTCGGGCCGACTCACGGCGCCCACGACGGTGGGCACACTCGCGTCGTAGCGGTCACGGATGCGCACCGTCTCGCGGCGATCGAAATCGACGCCCGCCAGGTGCTCGATGAAGGTCGTCACGAAGTGCTGGCGGGTCTGCTCGCCGTCGCTGACGATGTCGATGCCACGACGCTGCTGCTCCTGCACGGCGATGCGCAACGCGTCCTGCTTGCCCTCGACGAGGGCCTCACTCGCCAGCTCCCACGGCGACCAGAGGACTTCCGGCTTCGCGAGCCACGAGGGCTTCGGGAGGCTCCCGACGATCGCGGTCGGCAGCAGCGCGGGCGTCTCTGCGAGACTCATCGGGCGAGTGCCGGCTCGAGACCGGCCCATCGTGCGAGCACATCACCGTAGGGCGTCAGGAAGTGCTCTGCCGCGTAGGTGCCCTGCGTGATCGCCAGCTGCGCGCGCTCGACGCGGTCGTAGTCGACCTGCGTGCGCGAGAAGTCTCCGTGCTCCAGACTCGGGCGGTAGACGCTGCCCGCCGCCGCGTTCGCGTTGTAGATCTCCGGGCGGTAGATCTTCTGGAAGCTCTCCATCGTGCTGATCGTGCCGACCAGCTGCAGGTTCGTGTAGTCGTTGGCCAGGTCGCCCCGGAAGTAGAACGCCAGCGGCGCCGCGGCACCCACGGGCATGAAGTAGCGCACCCGAAGCCCCATGCGGGCGAAATACTCGTCGGTCAGCGAGTATTCGCTCTGGAGGTACTCGACACCGAGCACCGGATGCGTGTTGTCGGTGCGACGGTACGTCTTGGTCGTCGAGACGCTGATGCAGATCACCGGCGGCGCCTCGAAGCGCGCACGGTAGGCGTCCGAGTCCAGGAACGCCTGGAACAGCGCACCGTGCAGGGCGCCGAAGTCGTCGGGGACCGTGAAGGTGCCGGCATCAGCGGTGACGGCGGGAAGGCGCACGCTGAAGTCGAAGTCGCGCACGTAGGACGAGAAGTTGTTGCCGACGATCCCGTGGCGGCGAGCGCCGGTGTGCAGGTCGCGGATGTGGACGTCGAGCACCTCGAGCAGGGGGAAGTGGCGCTCTTCGCCGTCGGCGGTCAGCGCCGCATCCACCGAGACGATCTCGAGCTCGACGGCGTACCGGTCGCCGTTCGGGTTGTCCCACCGGGCGAGGTCGTTGCACCGGCGGTCGATCATCGTGAGAACGTTGCGGAGGTTCTGCTGCCGGCCCTCCCCGCGGGCGAGGTTGGCGAAGTTCGTCGTGGCACGGGACTCGACGGAGGGCGAGTAGTCCTCGTCGAACGGTGTCGTGGAGATGCGGAACGTGAGCTCGTTCGTCATGCGCAGCCAATCGGGGATCTCACGCGGCCGGCGGGTCGCGCAGGGGTTGTCGTGCCATCGTGCCGAGGATCTGCACCCATCGGGTAATTCGGCGTGACTATGCGCTGCTATAGCCTTCGACTATGGCAAAAACCTCCGCGGGCATCTCGCTGCAACAGCTCCACTACTTCGTGGAGGTCGCGGCGGAGGGATCGATCTCCGCCGCGGCCGATCTGCTCTACGTCTCGCAGCCCACGATGTCGGCGGCGATGAAAGACCTCGAGGCCCGGGTGGGGCGAGCCCTCCTCATCCGCTCGGCGCGGGGTGTCACGCTCACC
Organism: Microbacterium sp. Clip185; assembly: GCF_028743715.1. Taxonomy (NCBI): domain Bacteria; kingdom Bacillati; phylum Actinomycetota; class Actinomycetes; order Micrococcales; family Microbacteriaceae; genus Microbacterium; species Microbacterium sp. Clip185. The sequence continues at coordinate 2,614,322 of NZ_CP117996.1, forward strand.
GCGGATGGCACCGAGTTCCTCGGCTACGCCCGGCAGGTCGTCGAGCAGGTCGCGCTCCTCGAACAGCGCTACCTCGGCCGGCCGCCGGCCCGGCGCCTGCTCGGCGTCTCCACGCAGCACTACTCGTTCGCAGTGGACGCGTTCGTGCGGATGGTGAGGAGCTTCGGCGCCGCGGAGTACGAGTTCTCACTGCGAGAGACGCGCACGTGGGACATCATCGAGGACGTCCGCACGCTCCGCAGCGAGATCGGCATCCTGTACCGCGACGACGTCAACCGGAACGTGATCAACAAGCTGCTCCGCGATGCGGGGCTGGCCTTCCATCCGCTGTTCTTCGCCGAGCCGCACATCTTCATCTCGCGGAAGAACCCGCTCGCCGCACGGGGTCGTGCGACACTCGACGACCTCGCCGATCTGCCGCGACTCACCTTCGATCAGGGTGCGAACAACTCGTTCTACCTCGCTGAGGAGATCCTCTCGACCCTCTCCGCGAAGCAGGAGATCCGGGTGTCCGACCGCGCGACGATCTTCAACCTCATGATCGGTCTCGGCGGCTACACGATCTCCACGGGCATCATCAGCGACGACCTCGATCCCGAGATCGTCGCCGTCCCCCTCGAGGTCGACGTGAGGATCGAGATCGGCTGGATCGGTCAGGCCGCCCTCGGGCTCACCGAACAGGCGCAGCGCTACCTCGACGAGGTGCGGGCGGTGGTGTCAGGCTTCGGTGTGGAAGTGTTGGGGTAGGGGCTCGGGCCGAACGCACGAACGACTGCCCTCGCGGCCGGCGCGGTCGCGATCATCGGCCTGCTCAGCGGGTGTGCGACGCCTGCCGGCAGGGGCAGCTCTGCGACGATCACGTACGAGGTCGACGGGCAGCAGAAGACGACCGCGTTCACTCCGAGCAACGTCACCTGCAACGACCGGGGCGCAGTGAGCCTGAGCTTTCCCGACAAGCCCTTGAGCGGTGTTTCCCTCTGCCCAGGTAGCGCGGACACAGTCGAGACGTGGGTCTCAGATCAGCAACTGATCGTCTTCATGTCAGAGAGCGTCGCGGTCGCAGAGGGAGCCTTCGCGACGAGACGTCGCTGTCGACGATCACGACCCTGATGCGGCTCTTCGCCGCGCCGGGTGACAACCGGGACTAGCGCAGCGAATGAAACCGAGTCACCGGGGTGTCGAATCGATCCTAGTATGCAAGCTACCGACGCATGATGCGTCTGGGTTCTCGCGCAGTCAGCAGATGAGGAGGACGGGCGTGTCTGCAGAACCGTTGATCGGCTTCGGCGTCGGAGAATTTAGGAGCTATCGATCACTCCAGCGTGTTGGGCCGATGTCGAAGGTTCATCTGGTTACTGGGAAGAACAACGCGGGCAAATCGAATCTTCTCCGCGCACTGGGCCTGATTCTCAGTACAAAGGCCGGCCTGTCTAGCGCGCCGTCAGTAGAACTGCAGGCCAGTGTGAACCGCCCAGAGGGTTCGCCAATCACATCGTATCCTTTGGTGTCATTCGCGGTCGGGCTCGCGGAGGTCCTCGACCATATTGCGCTGCGAATCCGCAATGCAAATGCGCTTCGCCCCTTACTTGAGAGTGATGCGTTCAGCCAAGGGAACGACGGCGTCGTGTGGTTCGACTATCAGCTCAGCAACAGGGGGAGTGGGATCACCGACGGGCAACCGTCAACCGAGCAACTACGGTCCGGGCTGGAGAAGGCTCATCCAGACACGCCTGAGTTGATCAAACAGCTGACCCTGGATGCACTCGGGCAGGCATCGTCGGAGGTCGGGGCCAACTGGGCCTCACTTCTCAACCTCATTGAACCGCGCACCCTATTGCCGGACACAGAGCGAGTCGACGCCAAGCGAAGCGTCACAACGGGCACGCAAGGCGCGCAAGCCTCAGGTTGGCAAGACGGTCAGGGCTTCATTTCAACTCTCGCCGCACTACAGAACCCCGAGACGGTCGACTTCCGCCGCGACCGGCCAAAGTTTGACGCACTACAAGCCTTCGTTCGTTCGGTGGTGGAGGACCCACAAGCCACCGTGTCGATCCCTGGATCAAGATCTGATCTGCAGGTCTCATTGAACAGCCGGTTTGACTCGTACAAGAATCTTGGTACTGGAGTGACTGAGATCATCCACATCGCAGCCGTAGCGACCGCATTCTCGGAGCGCGTGATCACCATCGAAGAGCCCGAGATACACCTGCATCCCACACTGCAGCGATTGCTCATCTCCTACCTAGCCACAAGCACCAACAACCGGTACGTGATCTCGACCCACTCCGCTGCGATGCTGGACTCGGGAGAGGCATCGATCTCTCATGTCCGGATGGATGATTCCGGCACCTCAAGCGTCGCGCGCGTCGCTTTAAGAAAAGAGCGAGCCAGCGCTATAGCCGACCTCGGAAACCGAGCTTCCGATCTAGTTCAGGCGAACTACATAGTCTGGGTCGAAGGGCCATCTGACCGCGTTTACATCGTGTACTGGCTCAGTATCATAGCGCCGGAGCTCATCGAAGGAGCTGCGTACACGGTGATGTTCTATGGCGGTGGTCTCCTTAGTCACCTCACCGCGAAGGACGACGACGAAGTCACGAGCTTCATCGAGCTAGCCCAGATCAACCGGAACTTCGCGGTAGTCATCGATTCGGATGTTGGGACCGCTGGCGGCACCATCAACGCCACCAAGCAACGAGTAGTGGACGAGCTCGGCGGCTCGGGCCAACTCGCATGGGTGACCGACGGGTACACGATCGAGAACTACATACCGCACACACTACTCACCACCGCCGTCGAATCCGCATACCCGGAGAGGGAATATCAGATTCCCGTCAACTCGCTCGTCTCACCATTGGGTGGAACATTCTCAGACTCCTCCGCAAAGCCGAACAAGGTTACGGTCGCTAGGAAGGTCGTTGAACGAGGTATGCCGGTCGAGACTTGGCCGGTGAACCTTCGTTCTGTGGTGGATCAGTTGTCAACAGCGATCCGACGCGCCAACGTTACCAGCTAACAACAGAAGGCCACTAGGACGGCGATCGGAGGGGAGGGCAGAGTCTGTCGATAGCTCTCCCCTTAGCATCATCCGATCCCGAGTGTGCAGGTCACCGACTGATAGCCTGCAAATTGCTACAGGAGTGAAGCGGGGGACGGGAGCCGCATGTGGGGGTTTCTCGATGAGTCGGCCATGCATGTCTGTCGCTCTCACGAGCCATGCATTTTCGCGAGTCGAGCGGATGGCGGCCAAGACTGCGTCAGGGAGTACTTCTTCGGCGTTGGCGCAGCTGTGTGGGAATCCGCCAGCGATATGACGGACGAAAGGCTCAGACTTGCCTCGCTTCGCCGCGAGATAGATGCACGCAATGGACTTTCGGCCGGAACGCGCACGGCGAGGTTTCGTGACTCAGGCTGGCATGCAACCGAGGATCTTCCCGACTATGCCGAACCGCTGATTCATGAGCTCGACCTTGGCGGGACATTCAAGGGACACGTCCGCTATGCGCGCAGTAGCGCTCCGATTTCTGGCGGCAACCTTTACGACCTGTACGACCGGCTGTTTGTCGCTGTCGCGCGTGACCTCATCCTTCGCTACCGAGCCGCCCCGTCCTGCTCCCTGACCTTCGAGGCTGACGGGTCGCCCAGCTCTCGGTACGAGCGTATTGTCGCCGCGGCCGGTGCAGGAGATGGAAATCCGGTTGCGCTCGCCGTTCAGCCCAAGGGAGACAATCTCCTCGCCGTGGCAGACTATCTGCTCTTCGCGACGCTCAAGTACATAGCGCGAGGAGTCCAACTCTGCCCCGACGAAGCGAGATGCCCGGAGACACATGGGGCGCCGATCGCCTCTGCCCTGAGCTTGGACCCTGAGGGCAGTTTCGAGGCAACGGGACACGTTACGAAGGCGGATCGGTGGCACCGTAGGTACTACGCCGTGGCCCGCAACATGTCCTCGGTCGTCAGACTCAACATCGACCCGCCAACCACGGTAGCCTGATCGAGCCTCCAGGGAAGTCTGAGTCGCTGAGGTCAGCTTCATTGGGCCATCCAATTGGATGTTATTGCTTCCCTGGAGGCCTCTTTGCTCGACTGGGATACATTTGCCGCCCGCACTGGCCTGCTGCGCGATGAGACGCGATCGGCAGCAGATTGGCGCGAGTGGACTCTGCCCCAACTCCGCCCAGTTCGATTTCGGACTCATCGACGCTGGCGCGAATCTGTGCGTGCGATCGGAAAGCTCGACAATGCAACCCGCATCGCCAAGCTACTGCTCGGTTCTGACCGGCGCTTCGCCGACGCCGTTCACGGCTTCATGGGGGGCCGGTCAACCGTCAGCGCAGCCACCCCGCACCTGAAAGCACCAGTGGTACTCACGGTCGATCTGGCGAGCTTCTTTCAACAGGTGACATTCGCTCGAGTCGCTTCATCCCTGAGAACCCAGCTCGACAGTGACGTACTCAACTGGGTCGAGGGCTGCTGCTTCGTCGATGGCTCACTCCCGCTCGGCTTCCGAACGAGTCCACGACTGTCCAATATCGCGTTCGACTCAACTGATTACGATCTAGAAGCCCTGTCCTCATCCCGAGGGGCCCGCTACACGAGGTGGGTAGACGACCTCAGTTTCTCCGGCTCGGGGGTGAGCGATGAGTTCTTGGCTGACGTGCGAGCCACGTTGAGGCGTCACAACTGGCAGCTGAACGAGCGGAAAACCCGCTTCATGCGCAAGTCGCCCTACGTACTCGGGCTGTATGTCGGCAACAACGCGGACCGTCCTCACTTGCCCCGCTGGATGAAGGAAAGGCTACGCGTGGAGTCTCATTTCTACGCTCGGTTCGGCCGCGATCATTTCAGACGCGACGGAGTGTGGCCCATGGGCAGGCTATATGGACTTGTGGCCTATGCTTGGGTCGTCGATCCCGAGTTCGCGTCCAAGCTTGAGAGCAAGCTCCGGCAAGGTGAGGCGAAGACAGCACCGCTCCTGCCATTGGTCCTCCCGGAGGATACTCGACTGACCGCTACTAACGGCGACGCTTGGGGCTGAACTACCGCCCGATCGATGCCGCTAAGGCCGGTCCACGGCCATTCCGGGGCGCGTAGTTTTTGTTCAAGAAGGTTCTCAGTGCCGTCGGCGACGCGCTCGGACGCGAACTCGACACAGGTACGCCATCCAGCGCCTGCCGCTGTGTAAGCCATTGCACCCCATTCTTGTCCGCAACGCTGGCGAGGACCCAGGCGTGGGAAGAATGCGGGCAGGAAGGTTCCGTTTCCCCCGCAGATAGTCAACCCGGAACGCAGAAAAACCCCCGGAAAACCGGGGGTCTTGTCTGTAGCAGGAGCGGGGCTTGAACCCGCGACCTCACGATTATGAGTCGTGCGCTCTCACCAACTGAGCTACCCTGCCGCGACGTTCCGGCGGCGGACCACCGGATGCTGCGAGCCCCGAGTCAGGATTGAACTGACGACCCCTTCCTTACCATGGAAGTGCTCTGCCACTGAGCTATCGGGGCGCTGCCCGGAGCAATCCGGGCAACCAGAAAAGAATATCAGAGCCGAGGGCCCCGACGAAACACAGCCGGTCAGCCGCCGGCGTGCTGACGCAGCCACGGCAGCGGGTCGATCGCCGTCGTGCCGTTGTCGAGCACCTCGAAGTGCAGGTGCGCACCGAAGGAGTGCCCGGTGTCGCCCACGCGGCCGATGAACTGGCCGACCTTCACGGTGTCTCCGGTCTTCACCTGCAGCGAGCCGTACTGCATGTGGCCGTAGCGGGTCGAGACGAGCTTGCCGTCGATCACGTGATCGATGATGATCATCACGCCGTAGCCGCCGCCGCTTTCCGTCGCGGTGCGCACGACGCCGTCGGCGACAGCCTGGATCTCGGCGCCCTCGCCCGGCGTGAAGTCCAGACCCTCGTGCATTGTGCCGTCACGCATCCCGAAGCCGTAGCTGATCGAGACGCCGACCTTGAACGGCCACTGGATGGGGCTGTTCGCGTTGTTGGTGAAGAAGTTCGAGTAGTGCGTGATGCCCGACTCGGCAGCGAGCTCCGCGGTCGACGCCGTGGAGTAGTCGCTGCGGTTCAGGGCGGTGACCTGCGCGTCGGCGGGGGCCACGTACGCCTGGATCTCGTCGCTCGACAGCGCGCTCGAGGTGCCGGCTTTCGAGCCGGTCGCGATCGAGACGGATGCGGCGGCGGAGCTGCCTGCGCCCGAGACCGCCTCGGCGGGCGTCGTCATACCAATCGCCAGCAGCCCGACGATTCCCATGGCACCGACGGTGGCGGATGCGGCCGTCGCACGCTTGAACGCCGCACCGCTGAAGCGGCGACGCTTCGCCGGAGCGGCCTCGGCGACATCCTGCGCCGCGACGGGCTCATCGGCGATCGCGGCCGCGGCGACCTGGATGGGGGTCTCACCCGTGAAGGAGAAGAGGCGGGCAGCGGCCTCGAACTCGTCGGCGATCGCGTGCGCTTCAGCTTCGTCGGCGAGAACCGCCTCGGCGAACACGCGAGCCTCGTCGTCGAGATCCGCCGCGACATCCGCGACGGGGAGCTCGGCCGGGCTGGCCTCGACGTCCGAAACGACCGACACGGTGTCGACGACGGGCAGAGCGACCGGCTCGTCGTCGATGGCGTCCAGGGCGACGTCGATGGGGGTCGCCGCGGCGACGGACGCCTGCGCGAGCGAACGAGCACGGCGGCGGGTCAGCGGCGCCTCGGCGGCGGATGCCTGGGGCTCGGCCGCAGAGAGCGTCACCTCGGCGGCGGCCACGGGCTCAGCGGGCATCGACAGCGTGACCTCGGAGGCCGCAACCGGCTCTGGAACGACCTCGAGCACCATCTCCGGCTCAGCGCCCGATACCGGATCCGCAACGGCCGTCTCGGTGCGCTGAGCGGACCACACCGGCGCAGGGCGCACAGCCGACTGACGCGCGCGAAGCTGGGCACGCGTGAGCGGAACGACCGCATCCGAGGTCCCCGAAGAAGCCGCCTCAGCACTGCGGTTCCGGCCGGAGCGTCGCGTGAGAGCGGTCTCCGCCTGGGGATCTAGGGGGGTCAAAACGTGGTCAGCCTCGGTCTCGGTCGCACGGGAAGCGACAGGGAAAACGGAAGGAGATGCTCATCCTCGTTCGGGTGACGAAGATAACGAATAGGTAAACACTACAACCCTGAGCCTGAGAATGCCATGCGCGCGCATCAGTCTTCGAGGCGGGCGAGGAGAGCTGCGAACAATCCCGGTGCCGCCGCGATCGTCATCCCGCGATCGGCGCGCTTGCCACCGAGTCCCGCCACGACGCCGCCGGCCTCGGCGACGATGAGGGCTCCTGCCGCGTGGTCCCACGGCCACAGGCCCTTCTCGTAGTAGCCGTCGATGCGACCGGCCGCGACGCCCGCAAGATCCAGCGACGCTGCGCCGATGCGGCGCAGGTCGCGCGCGAGCGGCATCACCCGGGCGAGACGCTCGAGCGCGGGCGCGTGGGTCGCGGGGTCGTACCCGAATCCCGTCGCCAGCAGCGCACCCGCATCCGACGGCTCGGCGACGCGCAGCATCCGCTCGCCCTCGATCGACGACACCAGACGCGCGCCTTCGCCCTGCGCCGCGGTGAAGAGCTCATCGACGGCAGGGTTGTAGACGGCACCCGCCAGTGCCTCCCACTTCTGCGGGTCGGGCTCCCCCGACACGGCCGCGATGCTCACGGCGTACGCCGGGATGCCGTAGGCGTAGTTGACGGTGCCGTCGATCGGATCGACGACCCACGTGATGCCGGAGGCGGATGCGGCCGCGCCGCCCTCCTCGCCGAGGAAACCGTCGTCGGGTCGCGCCGCTGCCAGACGCTCGCGCACCAGCTGCTCGACCTCTCGGTCGGCGTCGGTCACGATGTCTGCCAGCGCCGACTTGGTCGCGGCGATCTGCACGCCCTCGCGGCGCCGTCGGGCGGCAAGCGCCCCTGCCTCCTTCGCGACCTCGATGGCGAGCGATTGCAGATCCAGAGCGGAAGGCATGCTCCCACGCTACCCTCGCGTCGCACCGCCGTCGGCCGTTAGCGTGGCGGCATGACCGTCACCCGGCCGACCCATGACGTCGTGATCGTCGGCGGAGGCCACAACGCCCTCGTCGCCGCCACCTACCTCGCCCGCGCCGGCCGCTCGGTCGTGGTGCTGGAACGGCTCGACCACACCGGAGGAGCGGCCGTGTCCGAGTCGCCGTGGGCCGGGGTCTCGGCGCGGCTGTCGCGCTACTCCTACCTCGTGAGCCTGCTGCCGCCCCGCATCGTCGACGACCTGGGGCTGCGGGTGAGCCTGCGGCGCCGGCGCTACTCCTCGTACACGCCCGACCCCGCCGACCCGACGCGTGGCCTGCTCGTCGACACGGGCGACGCGCGCGCGACGGACGAGAGCTTCGCCCGCGCGACGGGCACGGCCGCGGAGGCCGAACGCTACCGAGCGCTCGGCGCCCGACTGGCCCCGCTGGCGCGCACCGTCTTCCCCTCCATGACCGAGCCGCTGCCTACCGCGTCCGCTCTGCGCACGGCACTCGGTGACGATGCCCTGTGGGAGGCGATCACGGCGCGGCCGCTGGGAGAGCTGCTGAACGAGAGCTTGAAAAGCGACCTCGTGCGCGGTATCGCGCTCACCGACGCGCTCATCGGCACGTTCTCGCACGCCGACGATCCCTCGTTGCGGCAGAACCGCTGCTTCTTGTACCACGTGATCGGCGGCGGCACGGGCGACTGGGATGTGCCGGTCGGCGGGATGGGCCGCCTCACGGCGGAGCTCGAACGCGTCGCGCGGGATGCGGGCGCCGAGATCCGTACGGGCGCCCCGGTCACGAGCGTGAGCCCCGACGGCGAGGTTCGCTACGGCGGAGAGGATGCGGACGTCGTCGCCGGCCGGCTCGTGCTCTCCGCCGTCGGACCGGCCGTGCTCGATCATCTGCTCGCCGTGGCGGGAGCCGACGTGCCGCGACGGCCCGACCCCGAGGGCGCGCAGGTCAAGGTCAACATGCTCCTGCGCCGGCTCCCCCGACTGTATGACCGCCACGTCGCACCCACGGCGGCGTTCGCGGGGACGTTCCACGTCAACGAGACGATGACACAGCTCAACACCGCGTACACGGAGGCGGTCGCCGGCCGCATCCCCGACCCGCTGCCGGCCGAGATCTACTGCCACTCGCTCACCGATCCCTCGATCCTGGGGCCCGAGCTGCAGGAGGCGGGTGCGCAGACGCTCACCCTGTTCGGACTCCAGGTGCCGCATCGGCTTCTGGAGGGGTCCGACCCCGATGCGATGCGGGCCACCCTGCTGGCGGCGGCAGAGCGCTCACTCGACTCCGTGCTCGCCGAACCGCTCGCCGACTGCATCTGGGAGACACCAACCGGCGCCCCCTGCATCGAGGCGCGCACCACCGCGGATCTCGAGGAGTCGCTCGGCATGACCGGCGGCGACATCTTCCACGGTCCGCTGTCATGGCCGTGGCGCGAGGACGAGGCGGATGCGGTCTCCCCCGCCGAGGCGTGGGGCGTCGACACGGCACACTCCCGCATCCTGCGCTGCGGGTCGAGCGCGGCACGCGGCGGCGCGGTCAGCGGGCTGGGCGGTCACAATGCCGCGATGGCCGCGCTCGCGCTGCTTCGGGGCTGATCACATGTAGGCGCCCCGCGCAGATTGCAGAACTGGGCTGCGGGGGTACGGCTGCTCAGCGCGGGGGCAGCGGCGGCGGGGGCGGGAAGCCCTCGTAGCCGGGAGCCGCGGGAGGCTCCGACGGGGTGACGGGCGACGCGGATGCGGGCGGCTGGGCACCGTATGCCGCCTCCGCCGTGGGCGACACCGTGGGCGCCTGCTGCTGCCAGCCCGTCGGGTAGCCGGTGTAATAGGCCTGCCAGTCGGGTGAACCGTCGGGCAGTACCGGCAGCGGGGTGACACGGTCGGCGTAGGTCGGCCAGGCCTGAGGGGCGGCGACCGGCCAGGTCTGCGGCGGCGCCTCGGGGCGGGGCGTCTTGGGGCCGAACAGCAGGTTGACCAGCGGGACCAGCGCGGTGCCGACGGCGGCGAGGATCGTCACGGCCACGACGATGCGCCAGTAGACGTCGTAGAAGTCGACCCACTCCTGGATCGTCAGCGGCAGCACGAGCAGCACGACGAGGGCTGCGACGAGGCCGACGGTCACGTAACCGACAATGCGGTTGAACAGAGTGGGCACGCGCACGATGGCCTTGGTGTACAGACGCACGTGCAGCACCGCGAGCTGGACGATCAACACGATCAACAGGAACGACAAGAACCGCGTGAAGCTGGTGAGCCCGTCGCCGTAGCGGTACGCGTCGAGGGAGGGCCGCTCCGGCATCCAGATGAGGAACGCTCCGACGATCAGGATCAGCACCCACGCGATCATGCTCGTCAGCACGAACCATCCGGGGCGCCGCGGGGCGAGGTGCGCGTCGAGGATCGCGACGCCGGCGAAGGCCGCGAGCAGGAAGATCGTGAGGAAGGCGCGTCCGACGATCCCGTTCTGTGAGCCGATGAGCACCCAGACCACACTCACGAGCGCCGCGGCGATCAAGGCGCCGATGGCGACCCAGATGCCGGCCCGCACGAGACGGTTCGTGCTCGGCGGCTCAGCGGACGGTGCAGCAGACGGTGCGACGGGCGGTTGCGGCGCGGACATCACGGCTCCCTTCGCGGGCGCCCCTCGCCCGCCCCCTCATCCTGGCACGTCGGGCCGATTCGCCGAGGAGGGTTGTGGGCGGAGGCGAGCGCTCCCTCTGCTCACCTGTCGCAGACTGCGCAGGATCCGACGATCTGTGACAGCGGAGCACCGCACGCTCCGGATCGCTCTCAGCGGACCGCGTCGACCACGTCGTCGAGTCGCAGAATCATCGTCCACACCGAGAGCGAGTCACTCACGTCGTCCCTGGAGACGACCCCGAAGCCATGACGCGCGTAAAGCCGACAGTTCCGCTCATCAGAGGTCTCCAGGACGACTGCACAAGCCCCAGCATTCCGAATGGCCGTCAATGCGTGCTCGAGCAGTCGACCGGCCACGCCCCGGCCGCGGTCCTCGGGCCGAACGCCCAACGTCTCCATGCGCCACGCCGTCGGCCAGTCGTCCGATGCGCCGGCCGCAGGGACCTGTCCGCCGTGAAGATCGATGACCTGCTGGATCATCGACGTTGAGGGAGCGGGCGCCTCGGGCGGCAACAGCGCGATCACTCCGGCGCACTCGCCCGCTGTCGCGACGAGCCCATGCTCCAACGCGTACTCGAGGTAGAGGCGCTGGAGCTGTCGCAGGCGGTCGCGGTATCCCGTCGACGGGATCGCCTGGCGCATCCAGGGGTAATCCTCGAACGCTGCGGTAAGCGTTGCTGTGGCGCGGTCGAGCTCCTCGACACGGAGCGCTCGAACGGCGAAGGTGTCGCGCGTCATGCCTCTTATCCCGTCCGTCACACCGGCAGAACACAGAAAAGCCGAAAGCCCCCGTGCGGGGGCTTTCGGCTTTGATGGTGGCGAGTGAGGGATTCGAACCCCCGAAGGCTACGCCGGCTGATTTACAGTCAGATCCCTTTGGCCGCTTGGGTAACTCGCCAAGTGCGCACCTGCCCAGCTTGTACAGTCGACCAGAGGCGCGATCTCCGATACTACCCCCTCGCCGACCTACGCAGAAATCCGCGACGGGCCCGCGCGCGGCGGCTCAGGAGCCCTGATCGAGGCCCGACAGCGCGGAGGGCAGTCGCAGCAGCGCGCCCTCGAAACGGCAGGTCGCAGCCGCCACTTCCATCGCGGTGTCGACCAGCGTCGTCCACGCCGCTGCGTCGGTCGGATGTTCGGACAGCAGCGACGCGACCGCAGAGGAGAGCACCGCATCCCCCGCACCCATCGTGTCGATGATGGCGCCAGGAACGGAGGCGATCGGGCGCTCGACGGCGACGGCATCCGTGACGACGCCTGCGCCGTCGGGCCCGCGCGTGGTGAGAACCGCGACCGCGCCCAGCTCCCGCAGCCGATCCCGCACGGCATCCAACGACGTTGCGTACAGCAGTTCCGCGTCATCGTCGCCGACCTTCACGAGGTCCGCAAGGGCTGCGAGCTCCTCGAAGCCGGTGACGAAGGCGGCACGGTCGTGCATCATCCCCTCGCGCGGATTCGGGTCGACCGCGAGCAGCCCGTCGGCGTCGCGCACCGCATCCGCAAGCTCCGCCGCCTGCGCCGCGTCGTCGAACGGGAAGCAGCTGACGACCGTGATCGCCGCATCCGCGATGACGCGACGCTCCTCGGCTCCGAAACGGATGCGGCGGTTCCACGCGGCCTCGTTGAACACGTACACCGGCTCGCCGCCGGCGTTGCGGGTGCTCACTGCACGCGACGAGCCGTGCGGCGACGGCGTCGCCACGAGCTCGACGCCGAAGTCATCGAGATAGGCACGGATGCGGTCACCGGGCTCATCGTCGCCGACCATCGCGATGAGCGTCGTGGGAAGGCCCAGTCGGGCGAGCCCGACGGCCACGTTGAGCGCCGCTCCCCCGACGAACTCGCGCACGCCGGCGTCGTCGCGCAACTCGTCGATCAGCGCATCCCCGATCACGGCGACCCGTCCTGCTGCGGTCATGCCTGTTCCCCCTTCACGCGCCCGACGAACGCTTCGGCCCGTGCCCGGGTGCCGTCGATACGGCGATCCACGCTCGCGCGGATCTCGCTCGGCGCAAGCGGAGCCGCCAGCCGCACGGTCTCGTGGCACGAGAGATCGGCGCACATGTAGGTTCCCACACTGTCGCCGCCCTCCCCCGCCTCGCCCGCTCGGCGCGCGGTGAACAGCGCGACCTGGTCGCCGGGCTGCATCGTGTGGCACAGATTGCACATCGCGGAGCGCGCACGGCCATTGCCCTCCGCGGCACGGAGCACGACGCCCGCCGGACGCCCCTCGGACTCGGTCACCAGATAGCCCCGACCGCGCGAGCGCGGATCACGCCACGCCAGGAAGTCGAGGTGGTCCCAGTCGGTCAGCAAGAAGTCATGAGGCATGGCGGCCGCCTTGACTTCCTCCGGCGCGGCGTTGACGAACGACGCACGCACCTGTTCCTCGGTCAGAGCCCGCATGACACAAGTCTACGAAGCGACGCTGACGCCGGATGCGGGCCGCATCCGCCCGTGGAAGAATCACGGCATGGCAGATTCCTCGTTCGACATCGTTTCCAAGATCGATCGGCAGGAGGCCGACAACGCTCTGAACCAGGCCCGCAAGGAAGTGGAGCAGCGCTACGACTTCAAGGGCACGGATGCCTCCATCGAGTGGAGCGGCGAGTCGATCCTCATCAAGGCCAACAGCGAAGACCGCGCGAACGCGGTGCTCGATGTCTTCCAGACGAAGCTCATCAAGCGCGGCATCTCGCTCAAGAGCCTGGAGTCGGGCGAGCCCACCGCCAGCGGCAAGGAGTACCGCATCGTCTCCACGCTGAAGGAAGGCATCTCGCAGGAGATCGCGAAGAAGATCGGCAAGATCATCCGCGACGAGGGCCCCAAGAGCGTCAAGTCGCAGATCCAGGGCGACGAACTGCGCGTGCAGTCGAAGTCCCGCGACGACCTGCAGGAAGTGCAGCGACTGCTCAAGGCCGCCGACCTCGACGTCGACCTGCAGTTCACGAACTACCGGTAGGACTAGCTCCTGACCAGGGGTTTCTTTCCCTTGGTCCGCGAGGAGTCCGCAGAACCGGTGACCGAGGCCATGAAGTCCGCCGTCGCCGCGCGCGTCCGGTCCTCCGCCGACGGCCACAGGTGGCTGTAGACGTTCAGTGTGATCGAGGGCTGAGAATGCCCGAGGGCACGCTGAACAGTCACGACGTCGCACCCGGATGCGATGAGATTCGAGGCGTACGTGTGCCGCAAGGTGTGGAGCGTTACCTCTGCCGAGAGTCCCACTTCGCCGCGGATCCGGCGCCACTCCTCGCCGGCATTGTTGCGCTGCCACAGCCGGCCAAGCGGCGTGCGGAACAGCATCTCGTCCGGAGCTTCGAGCCGTTGAGCTGCGACGTGCGCTGACAGCGAGGCGGTGAGCTCGCTCGGCACGAACACGAGGCGTTCACTGCCGAACTTCGGCGGCACGATCGTGGCCGACGAGATCGTTGACCCCTGCACCTGTCGCCGGACGCTGATCGATCGCCCAAGGAAGTTGATGTCCTGAAGCTGTAGACCAGCTGCCTCGCCTAGCCGGAGGCCAGCGAAGAGACAGACCTCCACAAACGGACGAAAGCTGCCCGCCGCCGCGAGGACCGCCCGCACCTGATCCGCGGTGAGAATCTGCATGGCCAACTCGGGGCGTCGCGCACGAGGTGGCTTCACGCTCACTGCGGGGCTGGCGGAGATGACTTTGTCGAGCACGGCGGCGCGGAACGCCATCTGCACGTAGTTCAAACGTGTACGGATGGTGGTCGCGGCAAGGCCGCGCTTCACCTCAGCAGCCACCCACGCCTGCACGTGGGACGGCTTGACGCTCCCCATCTGCGCAGACCCCCACGGGACGCTCTGGAGCGCCGTCTGCGCGGCGCTCACCGTGCCCGCTACCCATGCCTGCCGCTCGACCCACTCCACGGTCCATGCGTCCCACGTGATCGCCCCGGCTCGCGGGTGGACATATTGCCCGCTGACGACGGCTGCGGTCACTTCGTCTAGCCATCGTTGCGCATCGCGTTTGAGCGGGAAGTGCTTGGCGTGCTCACGCCCTTCCGCGTCTCGATAACGGGCGCGCCACGCTCCATTCGGTCGCTGACGGATGCTAGCCATTGTCGGAGCAGCGGCTCGCCTGCTGGTCGGCCGCGTTCAGTCGTTCGAGCCACGTCTCTGACTGCCAATCAGCGCTCGGCGGGCTATTCCGTTCGGAGGTTCGAAGGAGCTCGTCATATCGGGCACCTTCTGCCTGCTGGTCGGCGCGGTACGCCTTCACCGCGTCCTCGACGGTCCGCGGGATCCACTCGCTCGCTGCGTGCCCGCCGGCACCCTCTGGCGCTTCGTCACATTTCAGCGCAAGGTTGAGCCGTAGATCGTCGTACTCCGCGAGGACGCGTTGAAGCTCGAGGTCTTTCTCGGAGAGGCGACGCGCCATCTGATCGATCTCGGCCTCGAAGTCGCCGAGGGCCAGCAGGTGGGAAGCGGGCCGCCCGAAAACATCGGTGAGCGCTTCAACCTCCGTGAACCGGAGAGGGCGCTCCCCCTTCTCCACGCTCCAGACGGTTGCCTGCGACCACTTGAAACCGCGTCGCTTCATTTCCGCCGCGAGATCCTTCTGGCTCATCTCCCCGCGAAGTCGGATGAGGTTCCGACCCACCTGCTCGTCGCTCAGCATGTTGAGAGGCTACCAGAAATGCTGGTCGTTGACGACACGCGTTGTATCTAGTGGGCCGCGACTAGATACGCTGATACTGTGAGAGCGAGTCAGACGCGACAAGAATTGGAGGACTCGATGACCGATCAGCTGCTCACCGTCACGGAGGCCGCGGAGCGCCTCAGAACCTCTCCATCCGGGCTTCGGTGGCAGATACACCAGGGCACCGCTCCGAAGTCCGCGAAGATCGGCGGGCGGCGAATGTTCCGCGAGTCCGACGTCGAAGCGTTCATCGCAGCCGCTTTCTCGGACCAGTGATCCGCCGGCAGGCTCTCCTCACGGTCCCTCGCGCTCCTACGAGGTTGGCCGTCATCGGCGAGCAGCGATCACTCAGCGGGAGCCGGTGAATCATGGGCGCCGGCCTCGTTATGGCGGCGTACGCCGTCGCGAACCGGATCCGGCTCGATCATGTGCCGACGCGGATGTTCGTCTTCATGGCCAACACGGCAGTTGATGGAGACGCTCAGCCTGCGTTCTGGAAGGGCCGCGACAGCCTCGCTCACTCGATCGGCAAGTCGGGGGCGACTGGGCATCGAGCAGCGGGTCGCGCTCTCGATCTCCTCTCCGAGGCTGGGCTGATCGCCTGCATCTCACGGTCAGCGCCAGGCGGCAGGAACGCGAAGTACGCCCTCCTCGACGGCACAGGCCGACCTCTCTCAGTCGGAGGCGACTCACTCGCCGCCGTTGACTCTTCGGCGGCGACTCACTCGCCGCCGAACGGAGGCGACTCAGTTACCAACGGAGGCGACTCAGTGGTCAAAGCGGAGGCGACTCACTCGCCTGCAGAGGAGAAGGAGGAGAACAAGGAGGAGGGGCCACCCCCCGAGTTCTGCTCCAAACACCCCACCGGGGCACCCGGCCCATGCGGCGCGTGCGGCGATGCGAGGCGAGCCGCCAGAGCATGGCGCCCAACCAAGCCCGCTGCACAACCACACCGTCACTCGTTCGACCCCGCCTCCGGCTACTGCACCGGCTGCCCAACGAGAGAGGACCAAGCATGAACAGCTGCAGCCGCGCACAGTCGCACTCGTTCGACCCCGCCTCCGGCTGGTGCACGCACGGCTGCGGGTGGCGCGACGACGGCGCCCACGAAGGACAACTCCCACACCCCCGCCAGCCGATCGACCCCGTCGACATCACCGAACCCCGAAGACTGCCCACTCCACCACCCGAAGGAGACACGAAGTGAACCGACGAGACACCTGGCAGATTCTTGGACCCGAGTGGTCGGACGACGACCTCGAACGCCGCAACACCGCCAAACAGCGGGACATCCTCCGGTGCGACCTCGAGTTCGCCGCGCAATGGGCGGACACCATGGCGGCTCTCGTCACACAGAACCTGCCCGACGCCGAGTTCACCGCCGCGCGCCTTCAGGCACTCCACGAGTGGGAGCGGGCCCGCAAGCTCGCGCAGAAGAAGATCAACTACCGATTCGACCCCCTCCGCCGCTCCCATCGCCTCGTGAGCCGCGACTCCGACCGCGCACACCGCGAGGCCACACCAGAGTTCATTGCCTCGCTACGAGACAAGCTGAGAGCCGCACGGGACGCCTTCCGGGAACAGCACGAGCCCCCGAGCAACCGGACAACGTCGACTCCTTCACTTGAATTCGCTGCCCCCTCACTTCCGCCGACGCTCCACCCAGGCCTGCGACACCTCGACGAGGAGACCCGCAACCTATACGCCAGGCTCGCTCCACACGTCGACCTCGCTTCCACGCCAGACGACGAACTCCGAGCCGCCTGGCGAGCACACAACCCCGGCATGTCCGACAACCTCATGGAAGTCGTTATTGCCGACATCAACAAGCTCCCCAGCTGACCATCGACCAGTCGATCACCGCCCCCGCGCGCACGAAGCCCACTAACCCTGCTTTGACCGGTCAAACCCCTACGCGCACGCGCGCGACGCGTCACGCGTGAAGACCAGGAGACGCGTGTCGAACGTTCGACAGCAGCACGCGCGCGCACGCGCCGCGCGTGAAGCCCATCTAGGCGGGTGCAATCGTGAGCGCGACAGGAGCTCCCGATTTCCTAACGGAATCTGCGTCCGAACGCTCTCAGAGCTCGGTCGACGCGACGGTTGACCTCCTCCGGAACTGTAAGCTTCAGCGGCAAGCGGGCGTTGACACTCTCACCCCGCAGCACGGCCTCCTGGATCCGATTCGCCTCGGCGGCATAGAGCTCGACGAAGTTCCGGTAATCGATGATCGGGTGGCGAGCTATGTCGGCCACGGCAAGTAACGCCTCTCGACCTTGGTTTGACTCGTAGGCCTTCGCTTGCAGCCCCGAGGCCCAGTCCACCTGCTGCCGCCACAAGTCCGTCATCCGTGCCGCGAGGTGTTCGATCATCTTGGGGTCGCCTGGACCCCCGGAATATCGAAAGGCATCCTTCTGAGCGTCGCCCTGGAGCATGCTCTCGAGTCGCTTGATCGTGGCGTTGTTCCTGCTGATTTCGCCAGACAAGTAGGACAGGAGATCTGCGTCGGCGATGTACTCGGCCGTCGCGACGTACCCGATGCGAAGGTCGTTGTAGGCGGAGTCGTGCTTTCGCAGTTCTTCCCTTAGCCTCCAGGCGAAGTATGCGTACTCCCAGGCACCGGGGCGCTCACCGAGTAGCAGGGTCGCTTCGTGCTCGTTGAGGGGGACCTGGCCCGTCGACCGCAGGCGTCCGCTGTTATCCGGTGCCCCGAGCTTTTGCCCGACCGCTGCGGCGATGTCAGCTGGCGACCGACGAGTCCCGTCGATGTACGCGATGGTGGAACGCAATCCCGGCAAGATGGTGTCATCGAGCCGCACCGGTAGCACGTAAGGCGTGACCTGGTCGAGCGCTCGCGCGAGAATCGTGCGACGCTCAAGCGTCGTCCATTGCTTCCGCGCGTAGTGCGCCGACACGAACATGAGCGCGAACCGGGCCCGGTTCTCGTACAAGTCGGAGAAGTACTCGGTGAGGTCTCTTCCCCACATGTCGACTTCGTTGTCTTCGTCGTAGAACACGCGATGTCCCGCCTGCTGCAGGGCCGCCACAGTCTCTTGGACGTAAGCGCGGTTCTCCCCGGCGAAGGAGACTGCGACGTCGTAGTCACGCGTCTGATCCACAGGCTCAAGCTATAGGAGTCCCTTCGGACTCACCACGCGGTGCCGGTCGGCCGGCGTCACTGAGGACCTCGCCACATGGCTCTCACGGGCCCTTGATTCCGAAATCTCCTGAGCGCGCCGCCCCGGCTTCTTCGAGCCGGATCCGGCCCTGAAGCATGATGCCGGCCGCTGTGAGATCGTTGGCTGCTTGCTCGAGCGGCATCGCAACATCTTGGAGCTTGTCCAGCCCTGTTGCGATCACGCGGACGACGTTGAGAACCTCACCGAGCGCCTCAGACGTTGTCTCGTGGGTCCAGGTCGGGTTCTCGAGGGTGCCACGAGGGATCGACACGTCGCCCACCTCGATGGCCTTGACCGTGCTCGTCGGACCGAGTGCGAGCAGAGCTGCCGGAGATGTCTCAAGCACGCAGGCGATCGCGACCAGATCGGCGGCCGTGAACGCTCGTTGACCGTTCTCAGCGTTCGACACTGCTTGACGACTCCAGGGCTTCGTGCCCAAGAGATCGCCGATGGCCTTGCCGAGTTGCGGCTGACTCCAGTCCTTGTGCGCGCGGAGCTTCGCCATGTTCTGCCCAACAATCTTCTCGATTCGCACCAGCCCGCCGCTCTCATATTCATGAATCGATGTACCCCATACCGGAGTTTGTTGACAGCAGGTTAGCGCTCAGGTGTCCTGGATTCAACAGGAAGGAGCGAACCGTGACCCTCATCGAAGAAGCGCGGCTCATCGGAGCGATGCCCTCGCCAGAGGAAGCACGCCGCATCCGCGAGCAGGCTGGCATCGGTGTGAGCAGGCTCGCGGAGGAGATCGGCGTGAACCGAGCCACCATCAACCTCTGGGAGACGGGACAACGTCGCCCCCGAGGCGAGAACCGCCTCCGCTACGCGCGGATCCTTCATGACCTGCAGGAACTCACTGACGCGGCCTAGTGATGCGGCAACGCCCGCGCACCCAAGGCCTGAAGAACGTGGTCGCCTGACCGCATGAACGGAGAACAACCCCATGACCGTCTACATTTCGACCGTACGAGGCGCACGTGAGCGTCTCACCAACGCGCACACGAACGCCTCCACCTTCGCCCACGGGATGCGCGAAGCCCTCACGAAGGCGGCGAGCCACACGGACCCGCACCTGAACGACGAGGGATTGGCCGCGAAACGCCGCGAGCTCGCTCAGGCGTTCCGAGATGCGGGTCGCGTCGACTTCGAGAAGCTCTCCGAGGACATCCAGTGGGCGCAGAAGTCGCTCGCCGACGCGGCCCGCGAAAACGTCGCGATCGCCGACGACCCCGCGGCTCTCATTCGAGCAGAGCAGCGATGGCGCCAGGCGGAACAGCGCCTCGACGCCGGCCAGGACATCGTCACCGTGCTGCGCGACGCCGACGAAACAACCGCGCGCGCAATCGCCGAGTACGGCCCCGCGTGGGCATCCGCGAAGTTCACCCACCCGCAAGGGATCGACGCAGCCGTCAGGGCATGGCTCGGCGAAACTCCTGCCGAGGCCACGTCATCGATCGTCCGGGCTGTGTACCGGCGCCTCGCGGACGTCGCCAGCGACCCGAACGCCCGAGAGTTGTACTCGGCGGCGGAAGCTGCGGAACAACAGGTCGCCGTCGCGCAGCCGTGGATCGATGCCGGCCAGCGCCTTCTCGAACAGGGCTCAGCCGACTTCCTTGGGGCGTCGATCGCGTCAGCCATCGCCGCGCAGGCGTCAACGCCTTCCGCGCAGGAGGCCGCATGACCAGCATCGACGACGAAGTGGCGGCGTTCGCCCGTGAGCTGTCGGGAGCCTCCGTTCTCGACCTCGAGGTCATCGCGAGTGACGTGGCGAGCCTGCTCACGGGGGTCCTCGACGCACCCACTCACGAGGACGCCGCCGTCTGCCTCCGCGAGTTCGCCGACGCCCGGCCTGGACAGTCCGACTACGTGCGGGCAGTGATCCACGGAATGCTCGCGCAACTCGCACTCCACATGGCGATCCTGGCGCCGATCACTGACCTTGTCGGTGACGACGGTCTCCTACGCCGGCTGCTGCGCCTGACGTACGCGGTGCGAGGCATCGAGTTCGGGGGCCTCTGATGTTCGACTCCGGAGCCCTGATCTTCCGTCTGCAGACGGTCGGCGCGCAGATCTTCCGCAAGGACCAGGCTGACGCGCAGGACGCCCTCGAGAAGACGGGGAAGGCGGCGGAGGAGTCGGGCCGGAAGGTCGACAAGTCCGGCGACGCGACCGACAAGGCGTCGAAGAAGGCCCGCGACGCGAAGGGGCCTCTCGAGGAGCAGGCGAAGTCGACGCGGAAGGTCGGCGACGAGTCCGACTCGTCCGAGAAGAAGCAGAACAAGCAGAAGGTCACGACGGAGCAGCAGGCCGAAGCGGCCAAGAAGCTGTCCGTCGCGATGCTCGCCGCCGGCACCGCCGTCGCCGCGATCATCGGACTGTCGGTCGCGAAGTACGCCGAGTTCGACCAGCAGATGTCGTCCACGGCAGCCGCGTCTATGGCTACAGCTGAGGAGCAGCGGGCGCTCGGCGAAGCAGCGCTCGAGGCCGGCGCTGACACGGCGTACTCCGCGACCGAAGCGGCCGCAGCGCAGGAAGAACTCGTCAAGGCGGGTCAGTCCGTCACAGACGTTGTCAACGGGTCGCTGAACGGCGCTCTCGCTCTCGCAGCTGCGGGTCAGCTGCAGGTCGCCCGGTCGGCGGAGATCATGGCGACCACCCTCACGCAGTTCGGACTCACCGCGGAACAGTCTGGTCACGTCGCGGACGTCCTGGCCGCGGGTGCCGGGAAGGCGCAGGGCTCGGTCGACGACCTGGCGCTTGCCCTCACGTACGTTGGGCCGCTGGCGAACGCAGCCCATTGGTCACTCGAAGAGACCGCCGGCACGCTCGCCTACTTCGCGACACAGGGCATCCTCGGCGAGAAGGCGGGCACGAGCCTCCGAGGCGTCCTGGCAGCCCTCCAGGCCCCCTCCGGGGCCGCGGCAGCAGTCATGGAGCAGTACGGCATCAGCCTGTACGACGCGAACGGCAAAATGGTCTCCGCCGCCACGCTCGCAGGCCGGCTCCAGACATCGCTCAGCGGTCTCACCGAGGAAGAACGCAACGCCGCACTCGGCCGCATCTTCGGCAACGAGAGCCTCGTCGCCGCGAACCTCCTGTACCAAGGCGGAGCGGCGGCAATCACGAACATGACCAAGCAGGTCAACGACTACGGCTAC
Source organism: Microbacterium sp. Clip185 (assembly GCF_028743715.1). Lineage (NCBI taxonomy): Bacteria > Bacillati > Actinomycetota > Actinomycetes > Micrococcales > Microbacteriaceae > Microbacterium > Microbacterium sp. Clip185. Next base: position 2,636,003 of record NZ_CP117996.1, read on the forward strand.
GCCACAGTCCAGGCGGCGAAGCGGCAGGACAACCTTGCCGGCGACATCGAGAAGCTCGGCGGCGCGTTCGACACTGCCCTGATCCGCACCGGGTCGGGCGCGAACGACGCGCTCCGCACCATGACGCAGGCCCTCACGGGGCTCGTCGACATGTACGGAGAGCTACCCGCACCGGTCCAGCAGACGGCCCTGGTGCTGGGAGTCGCAACGGGCGCGATGCTTCTGTTCGCCGGGGCAACCGTCGGACTCCGCGCGAAGTTCATCGAACTCAAGGCCCAGATGGACATCGCGAACGCATCGATGGGACGCACCGCTCTCGTCGGCGGCGCGGCGGGCCTCGCGCTCGCAGGAGTGGTCACCATCGTGGCGTTGCTCGCTCAAGCACAAGCCGAAGCAAAGGCGCGCGCGGAGGCATACGCGGACGCCCTCGAAGCCGGCGGAGACGCCGCAGAGAAGTTCATCGCCGAGCAGCTCGCGATGAAGGACTCGTGGCTGTGGATCGATCGAGGCTCCGCGATCGACAACGCGAAGATGCTCGGCATCTCGATCGAGGAAGTCACGCAGGCCGTGAAGGGATCCTCGGCCGAATTCGACAGCTTCAAAGAACGCGTGCAGGCAGCGTACGAGACTCGCGGTCAGGGCGTCGAGTTCGGCATCGCCATGCAGCAGCTTCGGGAGAAGGTCGAGCAGCTGCGCACGGCGCAGGCTGACGCTGCCGAGACGACGAAGAACACGAAGGAAGCGCAGGAACTCCTCACCGAAGCCACGGGTAAGGGAGTCCCGGTGACTCAGACCGCGGCTCAGGCGTACATCGACGCCGGGGGCGCGGTCGACGATCTGAACAGTCAGCTCTCGGACCTGATCGACAAGGTGATGGAGGCGAACGGGATCGGTCAGGACGCGGTGTCGGCGAACATCGACTACCAGGACGCGCTCCGCGACGTGGACGAGCAGATCCGCAACGTCGCCGCTGGCACCGAGGGATACGCCGCGGGACTCGACATCACGACGGAGGCTGGTTCCCGCAACAAGGATCTGCTGGTCGAGCTCTCGCGCAAAGCCGAGGACGCCGCGGAGAAGCAGCTCCGGCTCGACGGGAACACGGAGAACTTTCGGCAGACACTCGAGAACGGCCGGCAGGCGCTCATCGACCGTGCGCAGCAGTTAGGCGCGAACACCGACGAGGCCCAGGCGCTCGCTGACGTGCTCTACAACATCCCGCCAGAGACCGAGTGGAAGCTCATCGCCGACACAGCCGATGCCGCAGCGAAGATCGGCACCATCGAAGCGGCGATCCAGCGCCTCACGGACACGAAGACCGTCACGATCGACATGATCGCGAAGTACGGCCCCATCAGTCCCCAGTTCGCGGCCACGTTGCCACAGGCGAACGGTGGGAACGTGCAGTTCTTCGCCGGCGGTGGCTCGTACGGGGAGAAGCACATCGCGCAGTTCGCTCGAGCGGGCACGATGCGCGTGTGGGCGGAGCAGGAGACTGGCGGCGAGTGGTACCTGCCTGACTCGCCGGCGAAGCGGTCACGGTCGCTGCAGATCGCTGGGCAAATGCTCGACGGCTGGGGATACGACATGGTCCCCCGCGGATCTGTCGCCCCGGTAGCTGCGGCTGGGCTCGACAACGTGCGCATCCAGGGCACCCTCGACCTCGGCAACGGACTCGTTGGCTTCGTCGACGGCCGAATCAGTGCTGCTGCTCGCGCTGAGAACGCCCGGTGGGCTGGTGGGGAGAAGTCGCTGTGAGGCGCTACGAAAGGATCGAGTTCGCGAACATGACCAGCCTCCCTTCTTCTAGGCGGCGGGGTGCACCCTGTGCATTGACGATCACCCAAGTGCGCAAGGTTCCGACGGCCGCGCACTGCGGTTGCCGCGCACCACCCTCCTTGATTCCAGTACAGTTCGAGCATGCTCAGCGCCAGCGCACGCACCGTGATCGTCGTGCGCTTCAAACCGTTCGGGATCGAATCGATCGTGAACAGTGTTAAGAAGCAAGTGATCGGAGACGAGATCAAGGGCCGCCCCGCGCGTCACGGGGTCTCTGTCTTTGCGGATGTTCAGCGCGCGACCGAGTCGGTCGAGGAGACCGTTCACCGGATCTGCACCGTTGCGAGCGCACATGCTGGGGGCCCCAAGATCGCGGTTACTACAGAGGAAGCTCTCAACGCACGTGGCTATTGTCTACACGAGACCTTTCCGCCAGAGTTGCATTACCTCATCGGTGGAGAGTCCATCTTCACTCCACCGCCGGAGCTTGACGGCCTGGCGGATGAGTGGACAAAGGATCGCCGGGACAACCCGGTCTTCGAGAAGGAACAGACTTCATGAGTAGCCCTCGAGTCATCATCGACCTGAACTCGACGGACGAGGATGGCGAGACAATCGTCTTTCTCAGTGACGTCACCTCCGGTGAACTCACGGTTGGGCGCATGGCGATCGCCTACGAGCCGGAGGACGGTGTAGCTGCTCCTGCTCGCGTTGCGTCGATACACCCCGATCGTGGAGTTGCATTCCTCCAGGTCGATTGGAGGTCGATGAAACGTGAGCGCGGGGAGTCGCGCACGTTTCGGCTAGCGAAAAAGGGGTGGGTTCAGGCATCCAATCAAGCCGACACAGCAGTTCTTAGTCGTGTCGGTAGGCACACTGCAGGGTCTCTGTCGGCAAAGTTGACACAGAACGCGGCGTCCTGATGCATGTGTCCGCGCTCGTCGTCTGTGACGCGGTCACCCAACGCGAGGGGCTTCTCAACCTGCTTGGGGGCGGCGTGACCTACCTCTCGCGCGCCAGCTACCCAGCTCCTTTGATGGCAGACATAGCGGTTCTGGTCAATCACCAGCAATCTGACAAGCACATCAAGCTCACGCTGACGCTTCGCAAAGACGGGTCCCCCGAAGTCCTGACAGAGACAGAGTTTGAAGGCGAGCTCGCGGAAACGAACTTGGACCCGTCGGTGTACGGGGCCGCCGCTTTCGCTATCGAAGCACGATCGATCGCTTTGCCTAGCGCAGGCAATTACACCCTGACCGCGGAGCTCCAAGACGGACAGGGGCTGACGACGAACTTCACCGCCGTCGAGGCGCCCTTCCCGGTCGGAGTGGACCACGAACAGCAGCCCGCAACCTAGCCATGCGCGGGGCGCACCGCCGCCCATGGAGACGGCTCAGAGCGTCAGACGTCGCGCGGCGCCTCACTCAGGGCCGATGCCCATACCCACGTACGCAACCGCTCACGTCGGCCGGCGGCGAGAGGCGGACTAGAGCCCTCCGAGCAATCGGTCGACGACATCAGATCCACGTTCGATCGTGTTCTCCGCGACCAGACTAAGCTCACTGAGCTTCTGATTGAGGACGAACCTGGCGTCCCCATACCGCGGGGTCGAGTGAAGAACATCGACAGTCCGCCACTCGTGGCCCTGTTTCTCGCTAACCGAGAGCTCAAACGGCGCTGTGCCTCCGGAGCTTGAGAGCTCGTAGAGCGAGTCCTTGCCGCGCGCCTTGATGGTCCGATCACCGCGAATGACGACAGCAAGCGACATTCCACCTGGACCGGGAAGGGGCATCTCCTCCTCCCAGCGCAGTCGTCCGCTCTCGGTGGCATCCACCAAGCCGTCGATCAACCTGGTCCAGTCGTCAACCGTGAACATCTTGCACGCCTCCTGCGTCATTCCGAATGACTACTGCCACGCCATGAACCTCCGGGCCAAGGTCACGAATTGTCGTCGCCGCGATGCCGACGATATCTGCCACGGTCATCTCCTCATTGTCGAATAGACCTGCACGAGCAACCTGGGCCGCTCTCGTCGTGACGACCATTTTCTGCACGATTTCAGTGTGGTCGAGTCCGCTGTTCTTGAGCAGGGCAGCCGCTTCGCTCGACTGATAGCAGAACCTCGAGAGGGCTTGTTCGGCTTCCTCTCGACTGTTGCTCCTCATGGCTGCGTCCAGACGATCAGAAAGCTCGGAGAACGGCGGCAGGACCGCTAGGAGCTGATTGCGTATCAGGACGCTCTGAGTGTGCTCGAGCGCCTTCTGCGCTGCGACAAGTGCACTCCGACTCCGCAACAGCTGCCAGATCGTGAAGCCGATGCCGGCGCCACCTAAAACGAATGCCACCCAGTCGAGCACACCTGGAACGTTCGCCAGGTCAAGCCAGACCCACTCCCCCAGCCTCATGCCGAGACTCTACCGCTGCGACCGCTCTATCTCGGGCGAGCATGGCCGGATCGGCAGCGCGCACCGCGCCTTCCTCGACCGCCGGAGCACCGACGTCAGGAGCTCCGGCGGGTTGCTTTGATGAGCCCTGCCTCCTTCATGGATCGTGTGTGGCCGCTCGCGCGGTTCTTACCCCAGCCCGAGCCTCTGTTCCTCGAGACGGTCGTGGAGGATCTCAACGACCGTCTCGCCGAGAACATGTACGGCCTTCGTCAGCGTCATGATCTGCATACGTGCACTTAGGAGCACGACGCCCTCCTGCGTCGCCGGCGCGGGCTTACCGGCCGGGTTAACTTGGCGCATGAGCTCAGCCTCTTGTTCGGCGAGCTTCATCAGTTCCTCGTTCATCGCCCGCATATTCTCCAGGAGCTTTCGGGCATGATCGGCTTCAAACATCTATATCTCCTTCTGACGAGAATTCGGGCGCTCGCTCATGGCGCGATCGTAGCTATCGGCTCAGACACGCGCCCAGCCAAGGAGTCCCCTCGCGATCGGCTTCGCACTTTACGTCCCGCCTCGCTGAGCAGCAGAGTAAGCCCACCAGGCAGGGACGGGGAGATCACCGCACCCGAGTAGGCACGGACAGCGCGCGTTCCGGCGGGAGGTGGCAACGCTCTATGCTCGCGATGTGAAGAAGCTTGGGGGAGCATCACTCGTCGTCGCCGCGGCAGTCGTCGGCCTTTCAGGTTGCGCGTCACCGCAGCCGGCTCCAACCGTGACCGTCACGGTCACCGAAACTGTCACAGCAACGCCAACAACTCCGGCAGTTGCCGCGCCTCTCGCGATGGGTGCGACTGCCCAGTTCTCCACCTTCAGCGCCACAGTTCATTCAGTCCAGCTCGAATCTGCCCCGAACGCTCCCGCGCCTCAGAGCGCCGGTAACCACTGGGCTTCGGTGGAGGTCGAAGGCTGCAACACCGGATCCCAGCCCTTCCCCGTAAGCGGCGGACCATGGCAGCTGGTCGCCGACGACAACCGTACTTTCACAATGTCCAGCACCGGGTACAGCCAGTTCCCGGAACCCGACTACGGTTTCGGCTCAGGCACCCTGAACCCCGGCGAATGCAAGCGCGGGTGGATCACCTTCGTCGTCAACGACGGCGCACAAATCACGACTGTTCGCTACCAGAATGACCTGGGCGAAGGAGCCCGCTGGGCTCTCTGACCCCCGCGAGGCGTCCAGCTGAATCACTGGCTCCGGAGGGACGCCTTGATGAGCCCTTGCTCTGTCATGCCGAGAGTCGCTGCGAGGGCGCGCCAGGTAATCCGCAGGCTCGCCGGCATGAGCGATCAGATTCCGCACACGTCGGGCTGGAAGTTCTCAATCCAAGTCACCCCGGTCACGAAGAGCGCAATCGCGATGAGAGCGCCGTGTGTGAGTAGCTTCACTCGGTCCCTGCACCACAAGGCGCGCTGGGCGGCACTCTCCTCGCCACGGCTGATGGGCTCGGAGTCCGCATAAGCCAGCCCAATCGCTGTCAGAACCCCGAGGACCGCGACAGCTACCTTGGCCACTCCGATGAAGGTTGGGCTGCAAGTCGGTAGTACGTAAGCGAACCCACCCAGCAGCAGCACCAGCAGCGGGATGCCGATCAGGCATGCCCACCTGCGGTGTTTAGGCGCTGCGCCGCTGGGGACGACGACCTCTTGCGGCTGGTGCGATGCGCGTTGCTCGTCGGTCATCTCTCATCCCCCAGATAAGTGATCCTGCGTCCGAAGCATAGACCCGACGCCAAGACCGGGCGCACCGCGTACGCGACTGGACTCTCGGAACGTATGGCTCAGGGGCTCCGACGCGCTGCCTTAATGAGCCCCGCCTCTGTCATGTCGAGCGTGGCGGCGAGGGTCCGCCACGTGATTCCACGCGCGCGCGCTTCGACGACGAGCTCATGCCTTCGAAGTAGTAGCTCTGCTCGCCGAGCGTCTACCTCGCGGAGTTGACCGCCGAGCTCGCCGAGGGCTGCGAGTAGTTCGTCATGTCGGCTTTGGTTTGTCGCTTCGTCATCACTCACTAAACCAGGTTACATAACCCGGTTGACAAAGTCGAGAGGGCGGGCTTACTGTCATCCCACACCGGCCCACAGCGAGCCCGGCGCAGAACTGAAACAACGAGAACGCCCCCGCCGCGGCTGCAACCGCGACGAGGGCCTGACCATCGGGAGAGAACCCCAATGAGCAACGACAGCGTACAGCGCGAAGCACGTCCGGGAACGGTCGCCGCAGACCCCGAGATCGAGATCCTCGCGGCGGGATCCCCCAACAATCGAAGCGGCTTCAGTCTCGTACCGCGCCCCGACCTGAACAGCACGGACGTCGACTGGGCGAACGAACACCTCGCCGACGCCCCCATCATCGTCAGCACGCTCACCTCACAGAGCCGCACGCAGGTGTGGCAAGCCGCGAACCTGACCTGGTACCGACGCGCTGGCCAGATCCATGTCCGCAACCGAGATGGCGCCTACCGCTTCGAGGTACTCCTCGCTCCCGGCGCGAACCGCGACGACTACGACTTCCTCCGCCGCACCATCGAGGAAGCGCGATCCGGCCGGTTCGAGCGCCACGGGTGGCGACCCTACCTCGATGATGCCGGCGAACGTGCATGGCGGTTTAAGTACTCGCGCCACTACCTCGACGCAGACGAGACGCACTTTCTCTATGAAGCTCGGGACGACTCCCCCAAGGTCATTCCCTGTGATGACGACCGATGCAGGGAGTTGGTGCACGACGCCGCCGGTGACACGCACGTCGCCGACGACACAGAGACGGAGGACTACGAGCTCTCGGTGGAGCGTTTCGTGAGCAGCGAGCGCGAAGCACCTGACTACTCCGTCTGCCTGGTCCTCAAGCGCAACGACGTCGACATGCCCGCGGCGGCAGCGACGTCCTTGGCGAACGACCTCCAGTGGATGTCGGAGTCTTGCCGCCGCGTCAACCTGCAGCACGCGGCCTAACCGCTACCGTCGGGCCCGCGACGACGCCTGTCCACTCGTCGCGGGCCCGACGATGCACAGCCCCGGCGGGATCGATCCTTCTGGCCACCAAACGGCCTGTCCTACTGTCGGGCCATGGACGAGCAGCACAACCGGCGTCAAACGCCTGGCCCCAGCGACGAAGGTAGCGCCTGGCTCTACTGGAGTCCCAAATCCCAGAAGTGGCATCGTGTCGAGCTTGTCGTCGTGCCATCACTCGAGCCCAAGAACGTCCGCATTCAGCACCTCGACCAGGACCAGGGCGGGCGCGCCGAATGGGTACCAGCGGGTCGGCTGCGTGTTCCTTGGCCATACCGGGAGGCGTATCTCGCGAGGGAGTCTCGGTGGGAGCGACTCAACCGCCACCGCCCCGACAGCGACGAAAGAGACGCGGCATGGAGTGTTCTCGCCGCGGTGGTTCCATGCACTGTTGCGGACCTCGAGGGAGGTGGTGGGCGAGGAGTCCTTGAAGTGCATGACGTCGCCGCGCTCGCTCGGGCAGCTGCGCTAGATGCAGCCGATCTGGTGGCGGATCCTGAGGCTCTCCACGAGGACGGCATCTGGTTCCTGCCGTGGCCCGTCACCCGGTCGATCGCAGCAGCGCTCGCACGAACACACCCCACGGCTGTGCTCGATCTCGTGCGACGTGAACGCGTTCGTTCGCGCCAGCGAGCCCTTGACGAGGTGCTGGATAGCCCTTGGACCGTCGCTGTCACCGCAGGAGAGACGGAGGCTGCACTGTACGGCACCGAGTCGCTCACGCAGAGTCGCAAACACTCGGTCCTGCTGTTCTGGGCGGCCGGACCTGAGCCCTCTCTGTTCGATCAGTTTGTCGCGCTGCAACGCGCGTTCGACGGCCTCTGCGTCGTATCCGCCGAGGCGGCGGTCGAGCTCCGCAAGCTGCGGACGAAGCGCGCCGAGCGGATCGCCACAGCGTTGGATACTGCGCGCGCCGGATGAGTCCGCACTCAGTCCGCAGAAATCCCCACCGAGACCTATATCCGACAGTCGCGGACAACATCTCCATGCCTGGTCAACAGCACAAAACAACATCCGACAACCAACGACAACCACCTCGGCACAGTTCACGAACTACCGGTAAAGCGGGGCTGACGAGCTTTCTCGTCACACCTCGGCGTCGGAAGCGTCTTCCTCTGTGACCGCACCTCGCGGTCACATGGAAAGGAAGACAATGACCTCCCCCGTCACCTCGCTCGACCAGCTTCCCGCCGAGTTCGCCCGACGCTTCAACGCGCGCGATCTCACCGCACTGACTGCCCTCAACGCGCCCGGCGCGGTCTTCGTCCCCGCGCCCGGACAGCCGGTCACCGGCGACCTCGCGGTCGCGGGCGCCCTGGAGCAGTTCCTCGCGATCGGCCTGCCGATATCGATGACCGTGCGCAACGTCTTCGTCAACGGCGCCGTCGGCCTCGCGATCGCCGACTGGAAGCTCGAGGGAACCGCCGCAGACGGCAGCCAGGTCGCCCTCGGCGGCAGCACAGCCGACGTCGCCGTCTTCGACGAGGAGCACGGCTGGCGCTACGCGATCGACAACCCATTCGGCACCGTCTGACCTGCGAGCGGGCGGGGACGACGCCGAGAGCCGCCCCCGCCCATCACCGACCTCGGTAGGATTCTGCGGCACCCTTCCGATCGAATGAACACCGCCATGTCGTCAGCGTCACCCGCCTCGTCCGGCCCTCATGCCGCCCTCGAGGCGATGATCCGGTCCGACCCGCAACGCCTGCGGCGGCGCTCCATCTCGCTGGGAGTCGATCCGTCCGACGCGGACGATGTCGCGCAGGACGCGGTCATGCGCGCCTGGCGCGCGGTCGAGCGCATCCATTCGCCGGAGCCCGGACAGATGTGCTCGTGGCTCGACACGATCGCCCGAAGTGCCGCCTATGACCTCGCCCGGCACCGAGGGAGGCACCACGTCGGTCCGCTCGTCGATGACCGCGGCGGTGACGCCGACATCGCCATCGACGTCGAGACACGGCTCCTGCTGACCGGCGCGCTCGGTGCCATCAACGACCTGTCCGACGACCTGCGCCGACCGCTTCTGCTGAGCGTCGTCGACGGCCTGTCCAGCGCCGAGATCGCCGACCGGCTGGGCCTGAGCGCCGCAGCCGTGCGTCAACGCGTCGCACGTGCCCGCAAAGCGCTCGCCACCTGCCGCAAGGCGGGCATGGAAGCCGGCGACTGACCGCCGCCCCCAAGCCCTAACGCCAGATGCGCGGCTCGTGCCACTGCACGCCACGGCACCCGGCCTGTGGGGCAGCATCGACGTCCGCTCCGATCCACACGGGCGAATTCGACGCCGCGCCGATGCAGTGCCCCGGAGCAGACTCTCCGCCGGAGAACGCCGGCCCCTCGACCCGCAAGGGGCTCACTCCCACCGGCGACGCGCTGGCGGCCGGTCGAGCGAGGCCGACAGCGGCTCCCGCGCCCAGCGACGTCACTCCCGCGATGACGACGAGCGTCGCGGCGGTGCGGCCGGCACCCAGCCGCGCGAGCGTGCGGATCATGGTCACGTCCTCTGCATCGGAGGCGATTCCGCCGGCGCGATGACCCGCGTCGGCGCCCATCCACCAAGCTAGACGATCGTCTAGTCGATTGCCAAGGCGACCCCGCAGACGCGATCAGTAGTACTCGCCGTGGCGGTAGTCCCAGCTCGGGAACTGTTGGGCGAGCAGCGACATGATGCGCTCGAGCGCGAGCCCTCTCCGGATCAACGTCGGCGCGGGCGTGACCGAGCGCTGACCGTGCTGCTCGGGAACGAGCGTGCCTGCGCGATCGACCATCGAGACCATCACTCCCTGCTCGAACCGCTCGTCCGCCCCCACACCGGGCTGGTTCGATGCGACGTAATCGTCCGCCTCGATGAGCAGGTCGGCACTGCGCTCGATCCGCTCGCCGATTCCGGAGATCAGTCCCCGATTGCCCTGACCGGACGGGTTCGCCGAACTCGCGAACGTCAGCAGGCCGTGGTTCTCCCAGAGATCGGCAGCGATGGCCTCCGAGGGAGCCCCGAAGCGGATGACGAAGCACGAGGTCCATCGCGCATCCATGACCAGATCGCCCGAGCCGTCCGCCGGGATCAGCGCCAGAGCACTCTCCCGCCAGGGCAGGATGCAGCCGAGCAGAAGATCCTCCCGCCAGCACCGCTCATACAGCGCCTCGATCTCCGGCGTCAGGTGCGCCAGCCGCCGGAGCATGTCGAGCGAACTCACCAGCACGACGCCCGGCTTCGTGCGCGAGCGCTGCTTGGCGTCGAACTTGCGCTCGAGGCCCGCGCGATCGGTCGCCATGACGATGTAGCCGACCTTCGTCGGAGCAACGACCATTCCTCCTGGCGCACCGAGAAGCGCGACCGACTCCAGCCGCGCCGCCGTGCTCCATGCCATCCGCGTACCGTTCACGTTCTCCTCCCCTCCCCGACGTTCGTCGAGGCATTCACTAGACGATCGTCTGGTGAATACCTGTGGGCGGAGTAGCCGTCGGTTATGCGAGGGGCAAGAAAAGGGAGTCAGCGTACGAGGGCCGCATGGGGTTCGTCGATCACCCGCTGCACGGCGCTCTCCGCATCCGGCAAGCCGAACGACGCGAACAGCGGAGACCAGAGCGAGGCCAGGCGCGCAGCGAAGGCCGCATCGTCCACGTCGTCGGCCGTCTCGAACACCCCGAACGTCGCCCCGAGAACCAGCTCGGGCGCGTACGGCGGGACCTCGGGGCGGCCCGCCTGCTGCGCGGCAGCGTTCAGCTCGGCCGCAATCATCCCGTGCCAGTCGAAGTTCTCCGGCAGGTCGGCATCCACCTGTGCGCGCTCGTGCAGCAGACGCGTCGCGCCGGCCGCGATCGGACAGCTCCGCGCGTCCAGCGATGTCGCCAACAGGAACGCAGCCAGCCGCTCGAGCCCGTGCGGGCGATCCAGGCCCGCCTCGATGGCTCGCCAACGCTCCTGCTGCGTCTCCACCACGGCCGCTGCGAGCGCCGCTTTCGAAGCGAACTGGTGGTAACCGATAGCGGACTTCGGCCTTCCCATGGCCTCGGCGACGCGCGCGAAGGACGCCCCCTCGTAGCCGTAAGCGGCGAACTGCGCACCGGCGGCCTCGATGATCGCGCGTCGCGTCTCGGCCATGCCCTGCTGCCGCTTGTTCATCGCGCACCTCTCTTCACCGGCGGAACGCCCACCCGCCTATCAGACCACGTGGTCGCATCGGGTTCGGGCACCCTGACGATCCGCATCACGACTCCACGCGTCTCGCGTGAGAACGTCATGAGAGTCGTTTCACATTCTCCCGCGACCGACGACGAGGTGGAAGTCTGGAGCGAAGCAACACCGCGCGCCGAGGATGTTCGGGTCATCGTCGTCGTGTGAAGCGCGATGTCGTGTCGTGTAGCCCCTCCCCTCACCGGGAGGGGCTTTTCTGAGCGACAGGCGCGGGCCGTCAGGCGGTGAGGTGCGAGATCAGAATCTGCGTGCCGATGCCGATCAGCACGAGGCCACCCACGATCTCCGCCGGGCGACGGAATCGGGTGCCGATGCGGTGCCCGATGAGCACCGCAGCGAACGACAGCACGAACGTCACGACGCCGATCGCGATGACCGCGATCCACACCGGGAAGTTCAAGAACGCGAAGCTCAGTCCCACCGCGAGCGCGTCGATCGAGGTGGCCACGGCGAGCAGGATCGTCTCGCGCGTCGAGAGGCGCGAGGTTCCTGCTTCCGCACCGTCCTTGTCCGGCGTCAGCGCCTCCCAGAGCATCTTCACCCCGACCGCAGCGAGCAGCGCGAAGGCGACCCAGTGATCGAACGGCTCGATGAACGCGGCGAAAGCGCTTCCGAGCAGGTAGCCGAGCAGCGGCATGAGCGCCTGCGCGAGACCGAACGCGAGCGCCAGCACGAGGGCATTGCGCACGATCTGGGAGCGCAGCTGCAGACCCTTGCCGAGGGCGACCGCGAAGGCATCGGCGGAGACACCGACGGCGAGCAGAGGCAGTGCCCAGAACGACATGACGCTCCTGGTGGGATGGTGGGAGGATGCGGAGCGATCGCCCGCGTCATCCAGCCTGCCGATTTCGGAAAACCGAACTCAACTCCAGCGCGCGATTGTCAGCTTTTCGGCGCACCCAACATCAGTGGAAGCGTGCGCGCGCCCACTGTTCCAGCTCCGCGTACGCACGGCGGCGCGGTTCGGGCGCCGACAGGAAGACATCGTGCACGGCACCTTCGATGCGCGCGATCGTCACGAGCGGGCCGAGCTTCAGGGCGGCGCGCGCGATGTCGTCGACCACCAGCACTGAGTCGGTCGAGGTCATCTGCTCGCTCCACCGGATCGGCGACGACGACCGTGTGGAGAGCAGGACGAAGGCGGGCGCTCCCACATCCACACCGGCGGCGATGCGGGCGTGCCCCTCCAGGACGGCGTGCAGCCATCCGGGATGTGTCACGAAACCCTGCGCGGGGCGCCACTGCTCGCGGTAGCCCGGGACCGGCAGCACGCCGAGCTCGGTCTGGGCCCGCGTGTAGAACCCGAGGTCAACGACGGGCTGCGAACCGCGCGGCTGCACGCGGGCTCGAGCTTGGACGAGGGGCGCGATCGCCTGACGCCCGAACGAGCCGATCTGGAACTCCAGCCAGGGACTGTTGAGCACGAGCGCGGATGCGATGCCCGGGTGGCGCGCGGACCACAGCGACAGCGTCAGCCCGCCGGTGGAGTGTCCGAGCAGCACGAGGCGCCTGTTGCCGCGCGACCCCATCGCGGCGAGCGCCGCGGCGATGTCGGCGTCGTACTCGTCGAGGCTGTCGGCATAGCCGGGCACCTGCCCCTCGCGCAGGCTCCGACCGTACCGGTGCAGGTCGAGGGCGTAGAAGCGCGCACCGAGACGAGTCCAGAACTGGGCCAGCTCGGTCTGGAAGAAGTAGTCCGACCACCCGTGCACGTACAGCACGTCGACGTCGCGCAGAGGTGCGAAGACCCGGCCGAACGGATGCGGCAGCAATCGCACGAGAGTCGCCACCAGCGGACCGTCGTCCGCAGCGAGATCCAAAGGCAGGGTCTGCTGCGCGAACCCGAGCCCGAGGATGTCGGGAACCCAGGCGCTCATGCCGTCAGCCTAGCGACGGGCGCGAGTGACGCGACCGAGCGACCCTGACCTCACTCGCCCCGGGAGATCGCCACCATCTCGTCGCGCGGCACGACCTTGATACGTGCGCGCTCGACGGGGGCGCCGAGGGCGATCTCGTGCTCATCGAGCCGGTGCCATCCCTCGAGGTCGGTCCAGCGCACGCCGCGCTCGGCGAGCAGGGCCGGGATCGCCTCCGGCGAGGCGTCCTCCGGCTGCCACCACGATGCCTGCCCGTTGATGAGGTGACGCACCGTCTCCATCGCGTCGGACTTCGTGTGCCCGATCAGGCCCACCGGTCCGCGCTTGATCCAACCCGTGGCGTAGACGCCGGGGACGACCTCGTTCGAGTCGGGGTGCAGCACCTGGCCCTCGTGGTTCGGGATGACACCGTGACGCTCGTCGAACGGGACCCCGGGAAGCGGTGAGCCGAAGTATCCGACGGCGCGGTACAGCTGCTGGATCGGGAGCTCGCGCAGCTCGCCGGTACCTGCGACGCCGCCCTCACCGTCGGGACGCGTGCGCTCGTAGACCAACGCCGCTACACGGCCCGCCGCATCCTTCTTCACCTCGACGGGCTTGGCCCAGAAGTGCAGGTGCAGCCGACGAGACGCTTCGCCGCCCGCACCGTTCACGCCCGGACGGGTGCGCCACTCCTGCAGCACCCGGTCGATGACCTTGACCTGCTTGTTGCTCGCGATCGCGGCGAGCGACGCCTCGTCGTAGTCGAAGTCCTCGTCGTAGACGACCATGTCCACGTCGCGCAGCTCGCCGAGCTCTCGCAGCTCGAGCGGCGTGAACTTCACCTGGGCGGGACCGCGGCGCCCGAACACGTGGACGTCGGTGATCGTGGAGGCCTCGAGGCCGGCGTGCACGTTGTCCGGGATCTCGGTGGGCAGCAGATCGACGGCATGCTTGGCGAGCATGCGGGTGATATCGAGGGCGACGTTGCCGTTGCCGATGACGGCGACCGACGAGGCATCCAGCGGCCAGGTGCGCGGCACGTCGGGGTGTCCGTCGAACCAGCTCACGAAGTCCGCGGCGCCGTAGGAGCCCTCCGCGTCGATGCCGGGGATGTCGAGGTCCGCGTCGCGGATCGCTCCGGTCGCGAAGATCACGGCGTTGTAGTGCTTCTTCAGGTCGTCGAGGGTGATGTCCTCACCGAAGCGCACGTTGCCGAACAGGCGGATGTCGCCACGGTCGAGCACGTCGCGCAGGGCGGTGATCACGCCCTTGATCCGGGGGTGGTCGGGCGCCACGCCGTAGCGCACGAGGCCGTAGGGAGCGGGGAGGTGCTCGAACAGGTCGATCGACACATCGAACGCCCGCTCGGCCTTCAGCAGGATGTCGGCCGCGTAGATTCCCGCGGGTCCTGCGCCGACGATGGCCAGCCGGAGCTTGGTCATGGGGGGGGTCCTTTCGAGGGGTACAGCGGCGCCGGTGGCGACGCCTCGAGCGCTCTGGGTCGCAGGTGCGGAGATCAGCTGCTGCGATCGGCGACCGCGTCCGCGAACCGCGTCAGCGCCTCGCGGACCGCACCGCGCGGGAGCGGCTCGAGTGCAGCGACCGCCGCATCCGACCACTCGTGCGCGAGCGCCAGGGTCTGCTCGGTCGCGGCGTGTTCGCGCAACTCCGCCAGCGGTTCGTCCAGCAGTGCCGGGTCGGCCCCGTCGGCGATCTGTGCCACACCGGCGTCGATGCGCGCGAGCAGGTCGACGGATGCCGCATCCTCGAGGCGTCCGAGCAGGAGGTACGGCATGGTGGGCACGCCCGCGCGCAGGTCGGTGCCGGGGACCTTGCCGGTCTCGGTCGCATCCGCTGAGAGGTCGATGACATCATCGAGCAGCTGGAACGCCACCCCGACCTTCTCGCCGAAGGTCAGCAGCGGCTGCTCGTAGTCGAGCGGCGCGTGCGAGAACAGGACGCCGGCCTGCGCGGAGGCCGCGATGAGCGAGCCCGTCTTGTCGCTCAGCACCTGCAGGTAGAAGTCGACGGGGTCATCGCCCGCCTGGAGGCCGACGGTCTCGTGCATCTGTCCCAGAACGAGGCGCTCGAAGGTGTCGGCCTGCAGCTTCATGGCCTTGTCGCCCAGACGAGACATGATCTGGCTCGCGCGGGAGAAGAGCAGGTCTCCGGTGAGGATGGCGACGCTGTTGCCCCAGACGGAGTGCGCGGCGGGCACACCCCGGCGCACGTCCGCACCGTCCATGACGTCGTCGTGGTACAGCGAGCCGAGATGCGTCAGCTCGAGAGCGGATGCGGCGTCGATGACCTGCTCATTGACGCCGTCGCCGAGCTGCGCGGTGAGCACCGTCAGCATCGGGCGCACCCGCTTGCCGCCCGCCTCGTAGAGGTAGCGGCTGGTGGCATCGGCGAGCGCGTCCGCCACGTGCAGCTCCTCGGCGAGGTGGGCCTCGACCTTGGCCAGTCCGTCTTCGACGGTCTTCTGCAGTCGGCGGGAGACGGGACCGGCGAAGACGCGATCGGCGAGACCGAGTCTGTTCGCGAGGTGCGCGCCAGGCGCAGAGGGGCTCCGTGTCACTCCTCTAGCCTACCCGCGGGCCGCAGGCGCTCGACCCGCTGTGAACCGTCAGTTCGCTGCGGGATCGGCGAACGGCGCACGCGCGCGATGCAGCGCCACGATGCCGAATGTGAGGTCGCGGTGCGCGACGTCCACCCATCCCGCGTCCCGAATCCAGGCGCTGAGCGTGCGCTGGTCGGGCCAGTCCTTGATCGACTCGTTGAGATAGTCGTAGGCGTCTGCGTTCGAGCTGACGCGGCGGGCGACGATCGGCAGGACGCGGTCGTTGTAGAAGCGGTAGAGACCGGCAAACAGCGGATGCGGCGGGTGCGAGAACTCGCACACCACGAGACGGCCACCGGGCTTGGTCACGCGGCGCATCTCGGCGAGCGCCGCGTGCGGGTCGTTGACGTTGCGCAGGCCGAACGAGATCGTGACGGTGTCGAACGAGGCGTCCTCGAACGGGAGGGCGGTGGCATCCGCCTCCTGGAAGGTGAGGTTCATGATGTGCCCGTGGCGCTTCACGCCCTCGGCGATCATCCCCGGCGAGAAGTCGGCGGCGACGACGTCCGCACCGCTGCGGGCCAGGGCCACCGCGCTCGCGCCGGTGCCGGCGGCGAGGTCGAGGATGCGCTGCCCGGCCCGCGGCGCGATCGCTCGCGTCGCCGCGACGCGCCAGAGTCGGTCGTTGCCGAGGCTGAGCACCGTGTTGGTGCGGTCGTAGCCGGCGGCGACCTCGTCGAACATGCCGCTGACACGGCCCGGATCCTTGCCGAGGTCGGCGCGGTGCTGGTCGGGGCTCTCACTCACGCCCCCAGCCTACGGCGTGAGCTCGCACCCCTCTCGCGGAGCCCTGCCAGGGCGGCGCGAGTCTAGGCTGGGAGGGTGATTCGTGCCTCGCGTCCTCGGCTGCTGGTCGAGACCCGCGAGATCGACCCGATCGACGATCTGCTGGCCTTCACCGACCCCGCGCGCCCCCTCGTGTGGCAGCGCCGGGGCGAGGGAATGGTAGGTCTCGGCGAGCCGCTCGCGCTCCCCTTCGCATCCGACGCCGATGCGCGGGCCGACCGCTGGCGAGAGCTGGCCTCGGCCGCGGTCGTGGACGACCCGCTCGAGATCCCCGGCACGGGTCTCGTCGCCTTCGGCGCGCTCCCCTTCGATCGCCGTTCTGAGAGGCCGGGCGCCCTGCTCGTCGCCCCGGTCGTGATCGGGCGCCGCGACGGCCGCTCCTGGCTCACCCGCATCCGCTGGAGCGACGAGGCGACCATCGCCCCCGTGGCGACGCCCTACGGCGCGCACTGGTCCGCCACCTTGGGACCTGGCCGCCAGCATCCCGCCGGCTACATCGCCTCGGTCCGCGAGGCCGTCGCCGCGATCACGGCGGGCGAGGTCAGCAAGGTCGTGCTCGCGCGAGATCTCGCCGGCACCGTGCCCGCCGGCTCCGACCTGCGCCGCCTCGTACGTGCCCTTGCCTCCGGCTACCCCGACACCTGGGCGTTCGCCGTCGACGGGCTGATCGGCGCCAGTCCCGAGACCCTCGTGACCGTCGAGCAGGGCACCGTCACCGCCCGCGTGCTCGCCGGGACCACGGCCCGCGGCGCGGATCCGGACGCGGATGCGGCCGCCGCGCTCGCCCTCGCGACCAGCACGAAGGATCAGGACGAGCATCAGTTCGCGGTGCGCAGCGTCCTGGCAGCCCTCGATCCGCACACCCGCGCACTGCGCTCGAGCGAGCAGCCGTTCACGCTCAAGCTGCCGAACGTCTGGCACCTGGCGACCGACGTCGAAGGCACGCTCTCCGACACGGCATCCGCCCTGGATCTCGTCGCGGCGCTGCACCCGACGGCTGCCGTCGCCGGCACCCCGACACCGGCCGCCCTCGACGTCATCCGCCGTCTGGAGCCCTTCGACCGCGGTCGCTACGCGGGCCCCGTCGGATGGATCGATCAGGCCGGCGACGGCGAATGGGCCATCGCGCTGCGCTGCGCACAGTTCGACGTCGCCGACACGGGCGCCGACATCTCCCTGACCGCCTACGCGGGTGCCGGCATCGTCGCCGCGAGCGACCCGGAGTCCGAGCTGCTGGAGACGCGCGTGAAGTTCCGGCCGATCGTCGACGCACTCGCCTGAGCGCTCAGCGCTCCAGCGGCACCTCGATGAGCTGCCGGCCGCCGGCGGGCGAGGTCAGCGCCTGATCGAGCGCCGACCGCGTGGTGATCCGGCGATACTCCCACCCGTAGGCGAGCGCGAGATGCTCCAGCCGCACCGACTGGGGCGTGTACTGCACGCGGTCGATGGCGGCCGCATCCGCGACGCTCGCGACCTCGAGCCCGTCGAAGATCGTGCCGCCGCCGTCGTTGCCCACGATCACCTGGATGCGGGGCTCTGCCTCCGCCGAGGGCAGCAGCAGAGCGCCGACGTCGTGCAGGAGCGTCAGGTCCCCCAGCAGCACGCGGGTCACGCCCGGGCGGCCCTCGTCCTGGCTCGCGATCGCCACGCCCGTCGCGGTCGCGACCGTGCCGTCGATGCCGGCGAGGCCACGGTTCGCGTGCACCGGCACCTTCTTGCCGCCGAGTACCTGATCGGCGACGCGGACGAGGCGGGAAGAACCGAAGACCAGACGGTCGTGCGGCCAGCTCGCGCGCCACACGGCGTCGACGAGCGCCGCGCGATCGAGCGGCGCCCGCAGGACGTCGAGCTCGGCCGAGACCGCCGAAAGCCTCTCGCGCGGCACGGCGGAGGCGAGCCCGTCCGCGTCGGGCGCGGGAGGAGAGAGATCGACCGATGCGGCACGGGAGATGCGCATCCACTCGCCGAGCCATGCACGATCGGCGTCGCCGGGTGCGACGGCGACCGCATCCACGGCGGTCGTGCGACCGTTGAGGTTCAACGGCTCGCCGGGGCCGCGCACCGCGATGACCTCGACGTCGTCGCGCCGCAGGAGGGCCGTGACCTCTCGGCTCAGCGTGGGATGGCCCCACACGACGGCGCGCTCGACGCGCCCGCCGAGTTCGGGATCCGACAGCGCCTGCCGGTAGCCGTGCACGAGCAGGCGCCCGAACCGGGCCCCGCTGACGATCTCCGCGATGAGCGGCCAGCCGCCCTCGTACGACACGCGCTCGGCCTCGCCTCCCGCATCCGCCCCCGCGATCACGACCGTTCGCGGCCCGCGCGCCAGCAGCAGCGGAGCGGTGCCGGGCTCCTCGGGAACGTCGGACTCGCCGATCCCGCCGCCGCCCTGGTAGAGCGCCCCGGATGCGGGTTCCTCCTCTTGCGAGGCGGAGTCGTCGGCGCCGGAGCCCTCGAACCACGCGGGAAGGGCGCCTGCCAGCGGCTCGCGGAAGGGCAGATTGACGTGCACGGGCCCGGCGGGGCGGGTGCCGGCGCCGTGAGCGGCGTCGAAGGCGTCATCGGCGAGCCGGCGGAACATCCGGCTCTGCGGTGACGAACCGTCGGGGTCGATCGCGTCGGGCACCGGCGCGTCGATGTCGAGACGCGTCGCGGGTTGGAACAGCCCCGGCTGGCGGGTGGTCTGGTTCGCTCCGACGCCGCGCAGTTCCGGGGGCCTGTCGGCGGTGAGCAGCAGGAGCGGGACGCCCGCGTGATGCGCCTCGAGGGCCGCCGGCATGAGGTTCGCGACAGCGGTGCCCGAGGTGCAGACCACGGCCGCAGCCACGCCGGACTCCCGCCCGATCCCGAGGGCGGTGAAGCCAGCGACCCGCTCGTCGATGCGGACGTGCACACGCACGCGCCCCGAGGTCTCGGCGGCAGCGGCGACGAGTGCGAGCGCCTGCGACCGCGAGCCGGGGCTCACCACGATGTGCTCGACACCCCGCTCCAGAAGCCGCGCGAGCAGCGCCGCAGCCGCATCCGTCGCCGGCGCACGGCCGGCGTCTTCAGGCGTCGTCATCTCAGCGCGGCTCGTCCTCGTCGGGCCGGCGCGGCGCGGGATGCCCCGGCGCCTCCGGCGAGCGGGGCGTGTCGTCGTCGGAGTCGAGCTGAGCCAGCTCCTCTTCCAGCCGGCGGATGCGCTCGTCCTGATCACTGATCGAGCCGATCGTGCGCAGGAAGTCCGGGTCGTCGTCGGGCGCCCGGCGCACCGGTGCCGCGTTCTTGCGCGCCCGTCCCGTCACGAACCACAGGATGCCGCCGACCACCGGCAGCAGGATGACGATGACGATCCAGGTGCCCTTGCTCACGCCGCGGTGGCGCGATGCCGGTTGCACCGCGCAGTCCACGACCGTGTAGACCCAGAAGACGACGGCAACCAGCGCCAGAATGAGCAGGAGCCGGACCATTCCCCCATCCTAGGCCGCGTGGCCTGCGCGGGCCCCGAGAGCGCAGTCGGTCGACGCGTAGGATGAGGGGGTGAAGGCCCGTCCCGCGATCGTCTATTCCGTGCTGCGCGTTCTCGCGTTCCTCGTGCCGTTCGCGATCCTCATGCTCTTGCCCGTCTTCCAGGAGCTGTACTGGCTCGCGGCCATCTTCGCCGCTCTGATCGGGCTGAGCCTGTCCATCCTCTTCCTGCGCCGGCCCCTCGCCGAGGCGACGGCCGATCTCGGCAAGCCGCGCGAGCCTCGCCGCCCCTTCGGTGCCGACGACGCGGAAGCAGAAGACGCCGCATCCGGCGACTGAGTCCTCAGCTCTCGCGCACCTGACGCGAGCCGGGCCTGACCATGGCGCTCGCATCGGGGGTGTCGAAGCCGAACTGCCGGTACAGCTCGTGCGCGTCGGCGGTGAAGAGGGTCCAGCGGAACTCGGCACCGGGACCCTCGTCGATCATGGTGCGTACGAGAAGCTTGCCTGCGCCCGCCCCGCGCGCGGACGGGTCCACCACGACGTCGGCGAGATAGGCGTCGTTGACGCCGTCCGACACCGCGCGCGCGAAGCCCACCTGCGCACCGGAGACGTCGTCGTAGACGCCCACGACGCGCCAGGCCCCATCGATCTGCTGCTCGATCTGCTCCCGCGAACGCCACCGATGCCAGTACACCTCGCTCGAGAGCATCCGCCAGATCCAGGCGCGGTCGAGGCGAGCCGGATCGGTGTCCGCGACGAAGACCATGATCGCCCGCCGCTCAGCCGTGAAGCGCCCAGAACACGAGCGCCGCGTACGCGAGCGAGCCGAGCGAGGTGAGACTCAGCGCGACCACCAGCTCCTTCGGCTCGCGGTACGTCCACACGATGAGGATGGCGGGAAGCACCAGCAGCAGCACGAGCAGGGTGAGCCACGCGGGCGGGTAGAACAACGCCAGGAAGATCGAGATCGCGAAAGGCACGAGCACGATCACGCTGAACAGCACCTGCGTCGCCCGCTTGCCGATCCGCACGCTCAGCGTCTTCTTGCCGGCCTTCCTGTCGGGCACGATGTCGCGCAGGTTGTTGGCCAGCAGCACGGCGCAGGCGAACAGACCCGCAGCGACCGCGCCGAACCAGGCCTCCTGCGGCAGGACCTGCACCTGGACCCAGGTCGTTCCGAGGGTCGCAACGAGACCGAAGAACACGAAGACGACGACCTCGCCGAGGCCCGCGTAGCCGTAGGGGCGCTTGCCTCCGGTGTAGAACCACGCTCCGACGATGCACACGGCGCCCACGGCGAGGAACCACCACTGCTGTGTGCGGATGGTGAGGGCGAGTCCCGCGAGCGCGGCCAACGCGAAGAAGGTGAGGGCGACGATCAGCACCGTGCGCGGCTTCGCCTTGCCGGCGCCCGTCAGACGAGCGGGCCCGACACGGAAGTCGTCCGTGCCGCGAACGCCGTCGCTGTAGTCATTGGCGAAGTTCACACCGATCTGCAGGAGCACGGCGACGGCCAGGCAGCCGAGGGCGAGCAGCCAGTGCAGGGCGTTGTCGATGACGAGCGCCGCGCCCGTGCCCAGCAGCACCGGCGATACGGCGAGCGGAAGCGTGCGGAGCCGTGCGCCTTCGATCCAATCCCCCACGCCCGCGCGCTGCGCAGGGCGCGGACCGACCTGCGCGCGCGCCTTCTGGGGGTTGCCCGAGACGCCGGGTCGCTTCTTCCTCGTCTTACTGGCCACGAGCAGCAATCCTATTGCGGCGGGATCAGCGCTCGACGAGCGCCCGCAGTGCTCGGCGGTCCGGCTTGCCGCTGGAAAGCAATGGCACGCTCGAGACCACCTCGATGCGATCGGGGCGTGCCGGCGCTCCGAGGTCGGCGCCGACCGCAGCCCGCACCTCGTCGAGGCGAGCGGATGCGGCCGCATCCACTCCCGGCACGACGACCACGGGTGTCTCCCCCCACCGTTCGTGCGACGCACCCACGACGACCGCGTCCGCGAACCCGGGAAGTGCGCGCACGACGCGCTCCACCCGATCGAGCGACACATTGATGCCACCCGAGACGATCACGTTGTCGAGGCGACCGGTGATCCGCAGGCGTCCGTCGTCGAACGAGCCGGCGTCGCCCGTGCGGTACCAGCGCCGCCCTTCGTCGTCGCGCACGAACACGGCGGCTGTGCGCGCAGGGTCGTCGCGGTAGCCCTCGGCCAGCATCGGCCCCGACAGCTGCACCTCGCCGTCGGCGATCCGCACGTGCACCCCGTCCAGCGGCACGCCGTCGTACACGCATCCGCCGCTCGTCTCGCTCGCCCCGTAGGTGCGCACGATGCGCGCACCGAGGGATGCGGCCCGCTCACGCACAGCGTCAGGGAGCGCCTGCCCGCCGACGAGGATCGCCTCGAACGAGGCGAGGGCCGCACGCACCTCCGGCGCGTCAGCGGCGGCGATCAGCTGGTTCACCTGCGCGGGGACGAGAGAGGTGTAGGTCGGCGTGCGTGCGCCGTGCGCGGCCGAGGCCATGCCCCGCGAGGCGGCGATGAAGCCCTCGACCGAGAAGTGGCCCTCCAGGATCGCCGGTTCGTGGCCCGCCAGCAGTGAACGTACGAGCACCTGCAGGCCTGCCACGTAGGTCGCCGGCAGCGCCAGCAGCCAGGCGCCCTCGCCGATCCGCGCAGCCGTGGCGCTCGCACTCGCGATGAGCGCGCTGCGGCTGAGCAGCACGTCCTTCGGGTAGCCGGTCGACCCCGAGGTCGTGACGACCGCTGCCACCCCCGGCGGCACCGACACGGGAGCCGTGCCGCCGAGGTGAACGGCGGGGCCCGCGCCTTCGAGAGCCGCGCGCACCGCCCCCAGCACCCCGCGGGCGCCGGGCGCCGACGGAGCTCTGGCGGTCAGTAGTGCCACGGGTAGGGCGACCAGTCCGGCTCACGCTTCTCGAGGAACGCGTCCCGACCCTCGACCGCCTCATCTGTGCCGTAGGCCAGGCGGGTCGCCTCGCCGGCGAACACCTGTTGCCCCACGAGCCCGTCGTCGACGGCGTTGAAGGCGAACTTCAGCATCCGGATCGCCGTGGGCGACTTCGTGAGGATCGTGCGCGCCATCGCGATGGCCTCCCGCTCGAGCTCGGCATGCGGGACGACACGGTTGACCGCACCCATCTCGTACGCGCGCTGAGCCGAGTACTCCTCCGCCAGGAAGAACACCTCACGCGCGATCTTCTGGCCGACCTGACGGGCCATGTACGCCGAGCCGTATCCCGCGTCGAAGGAGCCCACATCCGCATCCGTCTGCTTGAACCGACCGTGCTCCGCCGAGGCGATCGACAGATCGGCGACGATGTGCAGCGAATGGCCGCCCCCGGCCGCCCAGCCGGGGATCACGGCGATGACGACCTTCGGCATGAAGCGGATCAGGCGCTGCACCTCGAGGATGTGCAGGCGCCCCGCCCGAGCGGGATCCGCCACCGTCGCCTGGTCGTCGGAGTACTTGTAGCCGTCGCGGCCGCGGATGCGCTGGTCGCCGCCGGAGCAGAAGGCCCACCCGCCGTCCTTCGGACTCGGGCCGTTGCCGGTGAGCAGGACGACCCCGATGCGCGGGTTCTGGCGGGCCGCATCCAGCGCGCGGTAGAGCTCGTCCACCGTGTGCGGGCGGAAAGCGTTTCGCACCTCGGGGCGGTCGAACGCGATGCGCGCGATGCGGCCGTCGCGCGAT
The DNA here is from genome assembly GCF_028743715.1 of Microbacterium sp. Clip185. Taxonomy (NCBI): domain Bacteria; kingdom Bacillati; phylum Actinomycetota; class Actinomycetes; order Micrococcales; family Microbacteriaceae; genus Microbacterium; species Microbacterium sp. Clip185. The sequence continues at coordinate 2,659,855 of NZ_CP117996.1, forward strand.
ACGTGCGCCGTGATGTCGGTGTAGGAATCGGCACCCGGGGCGAGTTCCCACTCGGCCGGGTCGAAGAGTTCAGAAACGCTCACGCTCAGCCGTTCTTCGCGTCGCGCCAGCGCAGCCAGCGGCGAGCGATCTCCGGGTCGTAGTCGGGGCCGTTGAGTCCCAGCGTGAAGGTGCGCACGCCCGCGGCGAACAGCGCGTCTGCGTACTCCTCGTCGCGGTCCTTGAGCTCGTTCGAGATCACGAGGTTCGACACATCGCGGCCCTCCGTCTCGGCCCACCTCTCGATCACGCCGACCTTGTGGGCGATGTCCTCGGGCGCGACGAAGCTGTGCCAGATGTCGGCGTGGCGTGCGACCAGACGCAGCGTCTTCTGCTCCCCCGCGCCGCCGATCAGGATCGGGATGCGGCGGGTCGGCGCCGGGTTCAGCTTGCCCCATCGAGTGGTCACGCGCGCGAGGCCGTCGGCGAGGTCGTTCAGACGCGAGCCCGCGGTGCCGAACTCGTAGCCGTACTCGTCGTAGTCGCGCTGGAACCAGCCCGACCCCGTGCCGAAGATGAACCGCCCCTCGCCCCCCTTGGCGCTGATGTGGTCGATCGTGCGGGCCATGTCCGCCTGCAGGTCGGGGTTGCGGTAGCTGTTGCAGTTCACGAGGGCGCCGAACTCGACGCGCTCGGTCTGCTCCGCCCACGCGGCGAGCATGGTCCAGGACTCGAAGTGTGCACCGTCAGGGTCGCCGTGCAGCGGATAGAAGTGATCCCAGTTGAAGAGGATGTCCACGCCCATGTCCTCGAACCGCACGACGGCGTCGCGGATGTCGGAGTAGGCGGCGTGCTGCGGCTGGAGCTGGAGCCCGAGACGGACCGGAGTATCGAGAAGAGGCATGCCATCAGCCTACGACCGACAGCACAATGGAGCAGTGACTCCCACGCTCGCCGACATCCGCTCGAACCTCCACGTCGTCGCCCTTCCGCTGCGCACCCGCTTCCGCGGCATCGACGTGCGCGAGGCGCTCCTGTTCGAGGGTCCCGCCGGCTGGGCGGAGTTCTCGCCCTTCACCGAGTACCGCGACGACGAGGCGGCGACCTGGCTGGCCGCCGCGATCGACTTCGCCTGGAATCCGCAGCCGGATGCGGTGCGCACCCGCATCCCGGTCAACGCCACCGTGCCCGCCGTCGCCGCCGCCGACGTGGCGGAGGTGCTCAGCCACTTCGACGGCTGCCGCACCGCGAAGGTGAAGGTCGCCGAAGCCGGACAGACCCTGGCCGACGACATCGCACGGGTCGCCGCGGTGCGCGAGGCGATGGGGCCGGCCGGCCGCATCCGCATCGACGCGAACGGCGGATGGAACGTCGATGAGGCGGAGCACGCCTTGCGCGGGCTCGCCGAATACGACCTCGAGTACGCGGAACAGCCGTGCGCGAGCGTTGCCGAGCTCGCCGAGCTCCGCTGGCGTGTGCACCGCTCCGGCATCGACATCGCGGCCGACGAGAGCGTGCGCAAGGCTGCCGATCCGCTGCACGTCGCCCGCGAGCAAGCGGCCGATCTGCTGATCGTGAAGGCCGCGCCGCTCGGCGGTGTGCGCCGGGCGCTGCGGATCGTCGGGGATGCGGGACTGCCCGCCGTCGTCTCGAGCGCCCTGGACACCTCGGTGGGTCTCGGAATGGGGCTCGCGCTGGCCGCGGCGCTGCCCGAGCTGGACTACGACTGCGGGTTGGGAACAGCGTCGCTGCTGGCCGCCGACGTGACCGCCGAGCCGTTGCATGCCGACGGCGGCGCGATCGAGGTGCGACGTGCGGTGCCGGATGCGGACCTGTTGCGCGCCTCTGCCGCCGATCCCGACCGCCGCCGTTGGTGGGAGGACCGGCTCGAGCGGTGCTACCGGCTGGTGAGCGAGTCCGGACTCACTCCGAGTCCGTGACCGCCGCCGCCAGCGTCGCCGTGCGCTGGGTCAGCAGATCCTTGGCGGCCGGGGGCGCGAGGCCCGAGATCACCGCGAAGGCACAGGTGGCGTCCCACACGTCGAGGATGAGGCGTGCGAACTCGATCGCGGGGATGCGCAGGCGCAGCCGGTAGGCACCCGCGATATCGCCGATGATCTGCGCGACCCGCTCCGCCATGGCGGCCTCCCAGGCGAGGTAGGCCTCGGCGAGCCGCTCGTCGCGCATCGCGTTCGTGCGGATCTCGCTCATCAGCACGACACCCGAGGGCACATCGGTTCCGACATCGAGAACGCTCGTAACGAGCTCGGCGACATTGCGCTCGACCGAGGTGTCCTCGCCGAGCTCGCGCACTCGCTCCGTCACCTGCTCCAGCTTCTGATCGGCGACCTGCTGCATCAGCCCGAGCAGCAGCTCCTCTTTGGAGGCGAAGTTGGAGTAGAAGGCGCCGCGCGTGAAGCCCGCACGCTCGCAGATCGCCTCGACGGATGCGCCTTCCAGGCCCAGTTCGGCGAAGACCTCGGACGCGGCGGCGAGAAGCCGCGCGCGTGTGTTCTCCCGACTTCGGGGCACGGCCGGTTGCGTCACGATCTCTCCTTCCACCACATCCATGTGGCTCTCATCGATCGCCCAGGTTCACCACGGAGGCGACTCTAGGATACACAGTTGTATCCGATACACTCTCGTATCGAACCCGCCCGATCACCTCGACCCACGGAGGCGCCGGTGTCCACGCTCCTGTACTCGCTCGGCCGCTGGTCGTACCGCCGCCCGTGGCGCGTGCTGATCGCCTGGCTCCTGCTCCTGGTGCTCGCCGGCGGCGGGGCCGCCCTGTTCTCGAAGGGCACCGACAACAGCTTCTCGATCCCCGGCACCGAGTCGCAGGCGGGCCTGGAGCAGCTCTCGCGCACCTTCCCCCAGGTCAGCGGCACCAACGCTCAGTTCGTGGTGGTCGCCGCCGACGGCACCAAGATCACGGACGACGACTACCGCAGCCGCATCGAGGACACGATCGCGACGATCGAGAAGCTCGACGGCGTGTTGGCGGTCACCGACCCTTACGACGCGTCCATCACCGGCAGCATCTCCGACGACGACACCGCCGCGATCGTGCGGATGCAGTTCGACGGTCAAGCCACCGATGTGCCGGAGTCCACGCGCAGCGATCTGCAGTCCACCGTCGACGCGCTGGAACCCGAGCTCCCCGCGGGCTCGCAGGTCGCGCTCGGCGGAGACCTGTTCGCCGTCTCGCTGCCGGGGGTCACGGTCACCGAACTCGTGGGTCTGATCATCGCGTTGATCGTCTTGATCGTGACCTTCCGCTCGTTCGTCGTCGCGGGACTCCCGCTGATGACCGCGATCCTGGGGGTCGGGCTGTCGATGGCGCTCATCTTCGTGGCCACCGCGTTCGCCTCGGTGTCCTCGACGACCCCGCTGCTGGCGCTCATGCTCGGGCTCGCGGTAGGCATCGACTACGCCCTGTTCATCATCTCCCGGCACCAGGACCAGGTACGAGGCGGTGCGGATCCCGAGGAATCCGCGGCCCGGGCCACCGGCACCGCCGGCTCCGCCGTCCTCTTCGCGGGCATGACCGTGCTCATCGCACTCATCGGCCTCGGTTTCGCCGGCATCCCGTTCCTGACGACCATGGGTGTCGCCGCTGCCGTCGCCGTCGCGATCGCCGTGCTCGTCGCGGTCACTCTGACACCCGCGATGCTCGGCTTCGTGAAGGGTCGCGTGCGCGGCTGGACGAGGCGAGGCCCTCGCCCCGCCCGGGACGCGGCCGCTGCCGCGCGGCGCGGCTTCTCGGCGCGATGGGTGGGCATGGTGACGCGCCACCCCGTTGTCACGACCGTGGCGGTGGTCGCCGCGCTCGGCGTGGCCGCCATCCCGGCGACGAGCCTCGCGCTCGCCCTACCCAACGCCGGCCAGCTGCCCAAGGGAGACCCGGCCCGCGTCGCATACGACCTCACGAGCGAGCACTTCGGTCCTGGCGCCAACGGCCCGCTCATCATGACCGGGACGATCGTCACCTCCACCGATCCGCTCACCCTCATGAAGGACCTCGGCGACGAGATCTCCCGCATCCCGGGCGTGAAGGAGGTCGCGCTCGCCACCCCGAACCAGGCGGCAGACACCGGCATCGTCCAGATCGTTCCAGAGACCGCCCCCGACGACCCGGCGACGGCCGAGCTCGTCCGGGAGCTCCGCGCCCAGCACGACCGCCTCCTCGACGAGTACGGCGTCGATCTGAAGGTCACCGGTTTCACGGCCGTGGCCATCGACATCTCCGATCGTCTGTCGGCGGCGCTGCTGCCCTTCGGCATCTTCGTCGTCGGGCTCTCCCTCATCCTGCTGATGATCGTCTTCCGCTCCATCTGGGTGCCGATCAAAGCGGCGCTCGGCTACCTGCTCTCGGTCGCCGCCTCGTTCGGCGTCGTCGCGGCCGTATTCGAGTGGGGCTGGTTCGCCGACCTCCTGCACGTGGCGCGCGTCGGCCCCGTCATCAGCTTCATGCCGATCGTGCTGATGGGCGTGCTGTTCGGTCTCGCGATGGACTACGAGGTGTTCCTCGTGTCCCGGATGCGGGAGGACTTCGTGCACGCCCGCCGCGACAACCCGGACCGCCCGGCGCGCGAGATCGCGCTCGAGGCCGTGCGCAGCGGCTACACGGCATCCGCCCGCGTGGTGACCGCCGCGGCCATCATCATGTTCGCCGTGTTCGCGGCCTTCGTTCCCGAGGGCGATTCGAACCTCAAACCCATCGCGCTCGGACTCGCCACGGGAATCGCCATCGATGCGTTCCTCGTGCGCATGACGCTCGTCCCCGCCGTCATGGCGCTGCTCGGAGACCGGGCCTGGTGGATGCCGAGGTGGCTGGAGCGCATCCTGCCCCACTTCGACATCGAGGGCGAGGCCGTCGAACGCGAACTGTCGCTGCGCGAGTGGGCGAGCGACGGTTCCGCCGTCGTCGTCGCCGAAAAACTCGCGCTGCGCACCGAGACGAAACCCGTGTTCGGTCCGGTGGATGCGACGGTCGATCCGGGTGAGGCGCTCGTGGTCGCCGCCGAGGACCCCGCCGCGACGCACGCGCTGACGCTCGTGCTGGCGGGCCGGCTGAGCCCGAGCGAGGGACGCCTCCGGGTCGCGGGCCACCTGCTGCCCGAGCGCGGCGCCTGGGTGCGGGCGCGCGCCGGGATGGCGCTGCTGGCCACCGCATCCGACCCTGTCGACGACCTCCGGCACGCACTGTCGGGCTCGCCCGCGGTCGTCGTGGTCGACGGCATCGACCGCCTCGAGCGACTGCCCCACACCGCACGCGACACGGCTCTGGCACTGCTGCGCGACGCCGCGGCGCGACAGCTCACGCTCGTCGCCACCGCCGTGGGGTCCGCATCCGACATCGCCGCCGCACGCGCGCTGCTCATCGACGCCGGGTACCGCACCGGCGAACCCGTCACCCTTCCCACGGCTCCCGCGGAGGTGCTCGCATGACCGTCCCCATCGAACGCTCCCACGCACGACGTCCCGTCACCTGGCTGACGGTCCTCGGGATCGTGCTGCTGCCCGTCATCATCGGCGGGCTCCTCGTCGCCGCCCTCTACAGCCCCGTGGAACGACTCGAGAACATGTCGGCCGCGATCGTGAACGACGACAAGCCGGTGGAGATCAACGGGCAGCTCGCGCCGCTCGGACGCCAGCTCACCGCGGGACTCGTCGAGGGCTCGTCGGACGTGCCAAGCAACATCGACTGGACCATTTCCAACGACGAGGATGCGGCCGCCGGCCTCGCCGACGGCACCTACAGCGCGGTCATCACGATCCCCGAGAACTTCTCCGCCGCCGCCACCTCCACCGCTCCCGGCTCGACCCCGGAGCAGGCGACGATCTCGGTCGAGAGCGCACCGGACGGACGTGTGGTCGACCAGGCGATCACGGCGCAGATCACCCAGACGGCCGCATCCGTGTTCGGCAGCGCCGTCTCGAAGCAGTACCTGACGAACGTGCTGCTCGGCTTCACGACGCTGCACGACCAGCTGGGCGACGCGGCGAGCGGCGCACAGAAGCTGGCCGACGGTTCGGCGAGCGCAGCCCAGGGCGCGACCGAACTGTCCAGCGGCGTCGGTCAGCTCGCCACGGGCGCCGACCAGCTCGCCTCCGGGGCCTCGCAGGCCGCCACGGGAGCCGCCGCGCTGCCCGGCGGCGCGCAGCAGCTCGCATCCGGTGCGCGCCAACTCTCCGACGGCGCAGGCAAGCTCGCGACCGGTCTCGACAACGGAACGAACGATCAGCCCGACCTGAAGAAGGCGGCGGAGGCGACCACGACGGCCGCGAACAGCGCACTCACCCAGACGCAGGCTCTGGGGACGAAGCTGGGGAAGCTCGTCCAGGATTGCTACACGACCTACGGCCCCACGGCCCCACTCTGCGCCGAACTGCTCACCACGATCGGCGACAAGGCGAACCCCACGCCGAACACGATCGCCGCGATCGGCACGGCTGCCGGAACCGCTGCGGGCTACGGCGACGCCGTCGTCGCGGGTGTCTCGGACGCTGCAAGCGGCGCGCGCGATCTACAGTCCGGCGCGGGCGGTCTCGCCACCGGCGCCGACCAGCTCGCGGCGGGCGCGGCCCAACTCTCGAGCGGGGTCTCACAGCTCGCCGGAGGCGCGAGCTCCCTGGCGAGCGGTGCGAACCAGGCATCCACCGGCGCTACGTCGCTCGCCGACGGCGTTACCCAGCTCTCCAGCGGCGCGGGTTCGCTCGCGACCGGGCTGGACACGGCCGTCGACCAGGTCCCGACGTACACCGACGAGCAGGCGCAGCAGACCGCATCCGTCGTCGCCGAACCGGTCGCGGCGCAGGGCATCGGCTCGAACCTCTTCGGCGCGGCCGCCATCCCGCTGCTCACCGCCCTGGTGCTGTGGTTCGGCGGACTCGGCTCGTACGTCGCGTTCCAGGCGGTATCCGCCCGAGCACTCACCAGCCGACGCTCCTCGGTGACGCTCGCGCTGCGCGCCTTCGCTCCCGGGGCCATCCTCGGCGCCGTGCAGGGGCTGCTCGTGGCAGGCGTCGTGCAGCTCGCAGCCAGCTACGACTGGGCGGACTGGTCGATCTTCGCGGCGATCTGCGTGCTCGCCGGTGTCGCCTTCGCCGGCGTCAACCAGGCGCTCGTGGCCGTCTTCGGTGGAGCAGGCAGGTGGATCGGAGCCATCATCGGCGCCTTCGTCGTCGCCACGGGGGTCGTCTCCACGGTCCCGGGCGTGCTGACCTCGATCGCTTCCGTTCTGCCGGTGCAGCCCGCCTACGCCGCGATGCTCGGCGCCCTCACGAGCGCCGGCGGGGTGACGGCCGGGGTCACGCTCCTCGTGGTGTGGCTGCTGCTCTCGCTCGTGGCCACGACGGTCGCCGTCTCACGCCGCCGCACCGTCTCTGCCCGCGCCGCCCTCGTCTGACCCCGGGGCCAGGCCGCGCCGGCACGTGCGTCTGGCGGGGCGCCGCCCGCCCGTCCGGGGGCCGCCCGTCCGGGGCCGACCGGCGCCCGGTCGGAGAAACGCACTCCCGTCGGAGGATCCACGCCGCATCCTCCGACATTCGGCCGATTCTCCGACGTTCGGATGCGACGCCCGCGGCGCCCGCACAGCAGCGTGCCCCGGCGGCCGAAAGGCGCCGGGGCACGAGATGCGGTGGATGCGGGTCAGCTGAGGCCGCTGTAGACGTGCAGGCCCTTGAAGAACAGGTTCACGATGGTGAAGTTGAACATCACGGCGCTGAAGCCGATGATCGAGAGCCATGCCGACCGCGTGCCGCGCCACCCCCGTGTGGCGCGCGCGTGGATGTAGCCGGCGTAGAGCACCCAGATGACGAAGGTCCACACCTCTTTGGTGTCGAAGCCCCAGTAGCGGCCCCACGCGTCGTTGGCCCAGATGGAACCCGCGATGAGCGTGAAGGTCCAGAAGATGAAGCCGACGATCGCGAACCGGTACGCGAGCGACTCGAGCGCGTCGGCGCCGGGGAGGATGCGCAGGAACCGCGGCCCCGTCTTCGCATCGGCGGCGGCCGCCTTGCGCTCACGCCGCGCCTGCAGCAACTGGGTCACCGACAGCGCGAAGGCGAGCGCGAAGAACGCTGTCGCCAGTGACGCGACGAACACGTGCACGACGAGCCAGACGCTCTTGAGCGGGTCGGCCAGCGGGACGACGTCGACGTGAAGGAGCGTCGCCCATCCCATGAGCACGGCGACGAGACCCGTGATGAAGGCGCCCAGGAAACGCAGGTCGTAACGGAACAGCACGGCCAGGTACACGGCGACGATCAGCACGGTGCCCGTCAGGGCGAACTCGTACATGTTCGACCACGGCACCCGCTCGGCGGCGATGCCGCGCAGCACCGCGCCGGTCACGTGGAAGAGGAACGCGAGCCACGTCAGCGACGTGCCGATGCGCGCCCACACCGGACGCGAGCGCTCGCGTCCACGTGCTGCGAGGGATGCGGCGGCGCGCTCTTCGCTCGCGCGCACCTGTGAGATGGTCTCGCCTCCGGCGGCGACGAGCTCGCGCTCGCGCACGAGGGCATCCTGCCGGTCGACGGCGTCGGCGGAGCGGCGGGCGAGGTCGATCGTGTACGCGATGAACGCGAGGGCGTAGATCGCGACCGCCGTCCAGACGGTGAGCAGCGAGACCGCGTCGAGCGAGAGCTGTTCGGGCATGGGGTCAGTCTACTTTCGGGTCTGCGTCGGAGGTCGGCCGATTCGCATCGATGATCTCGCCCTCCGCGGCGTCGGCGAAGGCGCGTCCGTGTCGGTCTGCGAGCTGGTCGACCGCGACCGCGATCTGCGGATCCTCGCCGCGCGCGAGACCCGCGTACTCGATGAGCAGGCCTCCCTCACGCGGAGTGACCTTCACCCACATCCTGCGACGGGGGACGAACAGGGCGAGCAGGAGGGCGGCGAGCGCGATCACCGCGAACAGCAGCACCCAGGGCGCGCCGACGTCGTGGTGGATGGAGAGCGAGACGAACCGCGGCACCGCCTGGGAGTAGTCGGCGCCCGGTGAGCCCGAGTCCAGGGTCCCGTCGGTCACCTCGTTCTGGCTGGGGTCGGCCGCGTTCTCGAACGTGATCGTGCCGAGGCCGTTCGGCAGATCGGTCGTCTGGCCGGGAAGCAGCTGGATCGAGGACTTGTCGGTGTCGATGCCGGTGAGCTTGGTCATCCCGGTCGGATCCAGCGTGTAGACCGAGCGGGGCGTGCCGTCGTCGATGCCGAGGTCACCCTCGTACACGTCGAGACTCAGCACGGGATAGACCAGGTCGGGATACACCGACGTGTACGCGCCGGTGTCCAGCGGCTGCGCCGTCGGGTAGAAGAACCCCACGAGACCGAGCTGCTGCGGCATGCCGTCGGCGATCTTGACGACGCCGAGCGAGGTCATGTTGTTGTTCTGCGGCAGGAAGGGCACGGCGTCGCGGAAGACGACGTCGCCGTCGGCGTCGCGCACCGTGACGATGGGCGCGTATCCGTTGCCCATGAGGTACACGCGGTCGCCGGCGATATCCAGCGGATGGTTGACGCGCACCTCGCCGTCTTGCGGATCCTGACCGGGCAGCTGGGTGGTCACGTGCGCGACGAAGTCACCGGCCTGACCGGCTGCAGCGGTGCCGGACGGCTGGTAGGTCACGTCGAACTTGTTGAGCGTGATCGAGTACGGCGACAGCTGGTCGGCGTCGACGAAGCGCCCGGGGTTGAAGGACGAGTAGTCCGTCAGCGCGTTCACGAAGCTCGTTCCCTGCACCATGGCCCGCTGACCGGTGTAGGTGAGCGCACCGCCGACACCCACCGCGATGAGCACGCCCACGAGGGCGATGTGGAAGAGCAGGTTGCCCGTCTCTCGGAGGTAGCCGCGCTCTGCCGACACCGACAGGGCGCCGCGGCCGTCATAGCGCTCGACGCGGTAGCGAGCGGTACGCAGCTGCGCCGCGGCCGAGGCGATCGCGTCCTCCGCGGCGGCGGACACATCCGTGCCCTCGGGTAGGCGCACCACGAGCTCGCGGTGGTCGTCGAGGCGCGACAGGCGCGCGGGTGTGCGCGGCGGGCGGGCCCGCAGTGCCTTCCAGTGGTGCCGCGTGCGCGGGATGACGCAGCCGATGAGCGAGATGAACAGCAGGATGTAGATCGCGGAGAACCAGGGCGAGCTGTAGACATCGAACAGTTTGAACCAGTCCAGCACCGGGAAGAGATCCGGGTTGTCGGCGCGGAACTGCGTCACACCGTTCGGGTCGGCGGAGCGCTGCGGGAAGATCGAGCCCGGAACCGCGGCGATCGCCAGCAACAGCAGCAGCACGAGGGCGGTGCGCATGCTGGTCAGCTGCCGCCACCCCCACCGCAGCCACTCGATCGGTCCGAGACGCGGCGAGGTGACGTCGTCGTCACGCGAAGGGGCGGGGCGGCCGTCGACGTGGTCGGAGGGACGCAGCGGCTCCGAGACGTCGGCTCGATCAGATGGGGAGCGGGACATTGACCAGCACCCCCTGCAACTGCGACATGAGTGAGCTCCAGACGCCGGTGACCATCAGCACACCGAGAACGATGAGAAGGACGCCGCCGAAGATGTTGATGGCACGGATGTGGCGGCGCAGGAACGACACCGATCTGCTGGCCCAGCCGAAGCCCGCCGCGAGCAGGAGGAACGGGATGCCGAGACCCAGCGAGTACGCGAGTCCCAGGACGGCGGCACGGCCCGGGTCGCCCATGTTCCACGACAGCGCAAGGATCGTCGCGAGCGTCGGGCCGATGCACGGCGCCCAGCCGATCCCAAGCGCGAGGCCGAGCAGCGGCGCGCCCACCAGCCCCAGGTTCCCCCGGACGTTGGGCTTGAACGTGCGCTGCGCGAAGCCGAACAGGCCGATGAAGATGAGCCCCATGACGATCACGACCGCACCGAGCACGCGCGTGATGATGTCGGAGTACTCCAGGAAGAACCGACCGAGCGAGCCGCCCAGCACGGTCATCGCCATGAAGACCACCGTGAACCCGGCGATGAACAGGAGCACGCTCAGCAGCAGGCGCCCGCGACCCTTGCGACCGGATGCGGTCCCCGCCGCTCCTCCGAGGAAGCCGAGGTAACCGGGCACGAGCGGGAGCACGCAGGGCGAGAGGAAGGAGACGAGCCCCGCGGCGAGCGCCAGCGGGATCGCGACCCAGAGCGCTCCTTCGGCGACGATGCCGGTCACGAACCCTCCTTGAGGGCGTCGCGCACGAGCGTCGTGAGGATCGAGGCGTCACCGAGCTCGCCGACGATGCGCGCGGCGACCCGGCCCTGCTTGTCGAGCACGAGGGTCGTCGGTGTGGCCGTGAGCGGCGTGGCGGAGGCGAACGACAGCTTGAGCTTGCTGTCGTCGACCGCGAGCAGGCTGGGATAGCTGATGCCGTTGTCCTTCGCGAAGGATGCGGCCGTGGGCGCCTGGTCGTACGTGTTGATGCCGAGGAACGACACGTCCTCGCCCTTCAGGTCCTCGTACGACTTCTCGAGGCGCGGTGCCTCGACGATGCAAGGGCCGCACGCGGCGTACCAGAAGTTCACGACGAGCACCTGACCGGCGTAGTCCTCGTTCGTCACCGTCTTGCCGCTGTCGCTCACACCCGTGAACACGATGGGGTCCGAACGCTCCGCCGGCGGGGTCTCGACGATCGGCACGCCGTCGGCCCCGATGTAGCCCTTGTTCGAGCCCTCCCGATACTGGTCGGCCAGGGAATCGTTGGCCGAACAGGCGGCGAGGGTGACCGCGAGCGCACCGGCGACGAGGACTGCGGCGAGGCGGCGGGGACGGAATCTCATACTGCTCCTACATCGACGGCGCCTTCGGCGGATGCGGGCTCCGCGTAGGCGATCTCGCGCCAGGCTCCCGGGCCGCCCTCGAAGCTCGTCACGCTGGACAGGGCGCAGCGCCGGGCGCGGGGGTCGTGCCGCAGCGGGAGGCCCGCGATCGCGAGATGGGTGACCCAGATGGGCAGCTGATGGCTGACGATGACGACGTCACCTGCGGGAACCGCATTCCACGCCTTCGCCATCGCCCGCTGCATCCGCGCGACGACCTCGGCGTACGGCTCGCCCCAGCTCGGGACGGAGGGCCGCGTCACGTGACGCCAGTTCAGGGGGTTCGCGAGAGCGCGCCGCATCCGCTTGCCCTCGAACACGTTCCAGGGCTCGATCACGTCGGGCTCGACGACCGGCTCGAACCCGAAGAGCTCGGTGAACGGCTCGGCCGACTCGCGCGTGCGCTGAAGCGGCGAACAGATCAATGCGGTGACGGGGCGCCCCTCTGCCTGCACGTGCTCCGCGGCCTGACGCGCCATCCGACGGCCCGCCGCGCTCAGCCGAAACTGCGGCAGCCGACCGTAGAGGACACGGTCGGGATTGTGGACCTCGCCATGGCGCACGAGGTGGAGGCGTTCGGCGGGCACCCCACGATTTTACGTGGACGGCGGATATGAAGAGACTGAGCGTCAGCTGGTAGCGCTCAGTCGCGGGCACCCACGCGGCGCCGATGCGCGAGCAGCGACCGCACCCGCGCGTAGACGAACCACGCGATGCCGGCGGCGACGCCGACGATGACGATCACCTGGAACACCTCGGCGTACTGCTCGACGATGTGCCACGACTCGCCCAGGAAGTACCCGGCCAGCACGAAGATCGCGTTCCACAGCAGGCTCCCGGCGGCCGTCAGCAGCACGAAGCGCCACAGAGGCATGCGGGTCACGCCCGCGGGGATCGAGATGAAGCTGCGAAACAGCGGCACCATCCGCCCGAAGAACACCGCCTTGCCGCCGTGCTTGTGGAACCACGCGACCGTGCGGTCGATGTCTTCCGGATGCAGCAGCGGCACCTTCGCGGCGACCCGACGCAACCGGTCGATGCCGAGCCACGCGCCGATGCCGTAGAGAGCGAGCGCACCGACCACCGAGCCCGCCGTCGTCCACAGCAGCGCCTCGGCGAGGGTGAAGCCGCCGCGGCTGGCCGTGATGCCCGCCATCGGCAGGATCGCCTCGCTCGGCAGCGGCGGGAAGACGCTCTCCAGGGCGATCGCGATCGCGGCGCCGATGGGGCCGATCCACTCCATCAAGCCGACCAGCGCATCCATGAGCTGGCTCAGCCAGGATTCGTTCGATGAGGCGCGGACAGGCAGGGCGACCTGGGTCATCGGGGTCCTCGAGACTCTCGGTGATCGGGCGAAGGATGTCGTGCGTCGCGCACACGGTATCCGCCTCCGGTGAACCGCGGCTGGGAAACACCCCCGGCGGTCGATCCCCCGCAGAACTAGACGGCGGCCCAGAGCAGGAAGGCGCCCACGAGCCAGGTCAGCGCGGCGACCACGGTTCCTACCAGCGGCACCCAGAACGCGCGGCGGCGCACGATCAGCAGCAGCACCGCGAAGAACGCGGTCAGCACGAAGACGATCCACGGCGCCGTGAGCATGGTCCACACGCCGCCCTGCAGCAGCTCCGCACGGCACACGCGGCCGTCGGCGCCGCATCCGGTGGAGGAAGCCGCGAGCATCAGAGCCAGCGTCGACGACACCGCCGAGACGACGGCGGTCACGGCCAGGAGCACGATCGTCAGCACGATGTCCCACGTCTTCCGCCGCCGACGCGGGGCGGTACGCCCGGCTTCGCGCTCAGGCCTCGGAGCGGGGCGCTCGGAGCGCGGCGACGGCTCGGGTCGGGCGGCGGCGGGTGCCCCGTCGGAGCCGACGCGGAACGACTCGGGCGGCAACCGGAAGATCGCGGGTTCCTCGCCCGGGCGCTCACTGCTCACGCGGCCATCGTACGGGCGCGGGGCACGGCCCGTAGACTGCTCTCTCGTGAGTGAACGCGTTCTGGTCAAGCAGCTGAAGTCCCTCCCCGCGGGAGGTGTCTCGGTGTCCGGATGGGTCGAGACCGTCCGCGACCAGAAGAAGGTGCAGTTCGTCATCCTGCGTGATGAGACCGGCGCGGTGCAGCTCGTGAATCCCGCGACGCGCGAGCTCGGCGAGGACGCGACGTCCGAGCAGGCGGCGGCGCTCGCGCTGACCGAGACGATCTCGAACCTCGCCACGGGCACGTTCCTGACGGTGACGGGCGAGCTCAAGCACGACGAGCGCGTCAAGCTCGGCGGTGTCGAGATCAAGATCGCGTCGCTGGAGATCGCGGCCGCCGCGCTGCCGGAGACGCCGATCGCGGCCGACAGCGGTCTCGACAAGCGCATGGACTGGCGCTTCATCGATCTGCGTCAGCGCCGCAACAACCTGATCTTCCGCATCCAGACGACGCTCGAGCACGCCATGCGCACCTACTGGGTGGAGCGCGACTACGTCGAGATCCACTCCCCCAAGCTCATGTCCACGCCCGCCGAGGGCAACGCCGAGCTGTTCGCGCTGGAGTACTTCGGCGACCAGACGGCGTACCTGGCGCAGAGCCCGCAGCACTTCAAGCAGATGGCGCAGGCCGCCGGCTTCGGCAAGGTGTTCGAGATCGGCGACGTGTTCCGCGCCGACCCCAGCTTCACCAGCCGCCACGCCACCGAGTTCACCTCGGTGGACGCTGAGCTGTCGTGGATCGACTCCTACGAGGATGTCGCCGCGATGCAGGAGGAGCTGCTGGCGGCCGCCTTCACCGCGGTGAAGGAGAAGCACGGCGAGGAGATCAAGGAGCTGTTCGACATCGACGTCGTCGTGCCGACGCTTCCCTTCCCCCGCATCCCGCTCGCCGAAGCGCGCGAGATCGTGAAGGCGCGCGGCTACGACATCCCGCGCACCGACGGCGACCTGGACCCCGAGGGCGAGCGTCAGATCTCCGCCCACGTGCGCGAGACCTACGACCACCAGTTCGTGTTCATCACCGACTACCACCCCGAGATCCGACCGTTCTACCACATGCGCAACACCGAGACCGGGCTCACGAACAGCTACGACCTGCTGTTCAACGGCACCGAGATCACCACGGGCGCGCAGCGTGAGCACCGCATCGAGGTCCTCGAGGCACAGGCGCTGGAGAAGGGCCTGTCGCTCGAAGGCCTCGAGCACTACCTCGACTTCTTCCGCTACGGCATCCCGCCCCACGGAGGCTTCGGCATGGGTCTCGCGCGTGTGCTGATGCTCATGCTCGGCCAGGACTCGATCCGCGAGGTGACCTTCCTCTTCCGCGGGCCCACGCGCCTCGCCCCCTGACCCGCCGCCGCTCTCGGCCCCTCTCCCGGTGCCCGAGTTGCGACGCATGTGAGCAGATGCGCCACTTATGCGCAGCCGCGACAGGTTGATCCTGTGGCAGGTGCGCAGAAGTGGCGCTCTTGCGTTGAGCCCGGCGAACGGATGCGGCGCGCCGACCGCACTGGCCACGCTACGTATACGGCCCGTTCACCACCGCTGTCGGCACCCGTCACCGCGCCCTCATACCGTCCTCTCGTCCCGATCTGTCGCGCCCTTCGCGCGCGGCCGCATCGAACTACCCGAGAGGAACCCGCATGATCATCCGCTCCACCCGCCGCGGCCGCGCCGCCGCCGGGATTGCTCTGACGGCGATCGCCGCCGTCGCCCTCGCCGGCTGCGCAGGCACCGCCGAGGCGTCCTCCGACGACTCCTCGAAGGCGCAGACCGCCACGAGCGTCGCGGACTTCGGCACCTTCGCCGACCTCGAGGCAGCGGCGAAGGCCGAGGGCAAGCTCAACGTGATCGCCCTGCCGCGCGACTGGGCTAACTACGGCGCGATCATCGACCTGTTCACGCAGCGCTACCCGGAGATCTCCGTCGAGGAGCAGTCGCCCGACATCTCCAGCGCCGAGGAGATCCAGGCCGCGAAGACCAACGAGGGCCTGGACACCGCCCCCGACGTGTTCGACCTGGGGCTCACCGTCGCCCTGCAGAACACGGACTCGTTCGCGCCGTACAAGGTGCAGACCTGGGATGACATCCCCGACGCCCTCAAGGAGCCGACGGGTCTGTTCGTGGGCGACTACGGCGGGTACATGTCGGTCGGCTACGACTCGTCGCGCTTCCCGGCGCCCAAGAGCCTCGACGACCTTCTCGGCGACGAGTACCGCGGCGCGGTCGCCATCAACGGCGACCCGACGCAGGCGGGCGCGGCGTTCGCCGCGGTGGGAATGGCCACGGTGCAGTCCGGTGGCACGCTCGACGACTACCAGCCGGGCATCGACTTCTTCAGCAAGCTGAACGCCGCTGGCAACATGCTGAAGCTCGACGTGACCAGCGCGACCGTGGCCAGCGGCGAGACGCCCGTTGTCTTCGACTGGGACTACCTCAACGCGGCCCACACCCAGAGCAACCCCAACTGGAAGGTCGTCGTCTTCGACGGCACCGGCTACGCCGGGTACTACAACCAGGCGATCAACAAGAGCGCGCCGCACCCGGCCGCGGCACGCCTGTGGCAGGAGTTCCTCTACAGCGACGAGGTGCAGAACCTGTGGCTCGCCGGCGGTGCCCGCCCGGCGCGCATGGACGCCATGCAGACCGCGGGAACGCTCGACGAGAAGCTGGCCGCCGCCCTGCCCGCGACGCCGGACAAGACGGTCGTGCCGACCGAGCAGCAGAGCACCGACGCCGGCACCCTGCTCGGCGAGAAGTGGGCCGCGGCCGTCTCGTGACCGCATCCGTCGTGGCCGACCGCGACACGCACGACGCGCGCCCCGCCGCCGGGGAGCCTCAGGCTCCCCGGCGGCGGGGCGCCGGGCGTGACCTGTCCTGGATCGGCCTTGCCCCATTCGCGGCGTACATCGCCCTCTTCCTCGCCCTGCCGACCGTTCTCGCCGTCGGCTCCGGGCTCTTCGACGCGCACGGTGCCTTCACGCTCGACAACATCGCGGCGCTGGGCGACCCGGTCATCCTCTTGACCTTCTGGAACTCCACCTGGGTGTCGCTGCTCACGGCGCTGCTCGGCGCGGTCGTGGGCGCCCTGGTCTGCTACGCGATGCTGGGCCTTTCCGAGACCGGTTTCGTGCGCAGCACGGTGGATGCGGCATCCGGCGTGCTCGCGCAGTTCGGCGGCGTGATGCTCGCCTTCGTCATGGTCGCGGCCATCGGCACCCAGGGTGTCGTCACCCTGCTGCTGAAGAACGTGCTCGGCATCGACCCGTACGCGGATGGCGCGTGGATCTACTCCGTTCCCGGCCTCATCCCCGCGTACATCGTGTTCCAGGTGCCGCTCATGATCATCACCTTCATGCCCGCCCTCGCAGCTCTCAAGCCCCAGTGGGCCGAGGCGCACCTCACCCTCGGCGGCACGCCGCGCAGCTTCTGGCTGCACATCGGCATCCCGGTGCTCGCCCCGTCGTTCCTCGCGAGCCTCCTGCTCCTGTTCGCGAACGCCTTCTCCTCTTACGCCACTGCGGCGGCGCTCGCCAGCCAGGGCTCGCAGATCGTGCCGCTGCAGATCCGCACGGCGCTCACGAGCGAGACGCTGCTCGGACGTGAGAACCTCGCCGGCGCACTGGCGTTCGGCATGATCGTCGTCGTCGCCGTCGTGATGGGCGTCTACGCCCTCATCCAGCGCAGGGCAGCGAGGTGGCAGGCGTGAAGACCTTCGCCCCCTCCGTCACCACCCGCTGGGTCATCGGCATCGTCGTCGGTGTCGTCTTCGCCGTGCCGTTCGCCGCGACGGTGCTGTTCACGCTCGCGCCGCTGCCCGGCACCGACGCCCTCACCCTGTCGCGGTGGCTGGCGCTCTTCGATCCCGCCAACGCCGCCAAGTACGCCCCGATCTGGACGGGACTCGGCAATTCGCTCTCGCTGGCGGCGGTCACGGTCGCGCTCGTGCTGTTCCTGTTCACGCCCACGATGGTGCTCGTCGCGCTGAAGTTCCCGCAGCTGCGTCGCGGCTTCGAGTTCCTCGCGCTGCTGCCGATCTCGATCCCCGCGATCGTGCTCGTGGTCGGCCTCGCGCCGATCTACCTGCAGATCGGGCGAACCCTGGGTACGGGAGCATGGACGCTCGCCTTCGCGTACGGGGTGCTGGTGCTGCCGTTCACGTACCGCTCCATCCAGGCCTCGATCGACGCGATCGACATCAAGACGCTGTCGGAGGCGGCGCGCACCCTCGGGGCCGGGTGGTTCGCCGTGCTCGTGCGGGTGATCATCCCCAACCTCCGTCAGGGACTGCTCGCCGCATCCCTCATCTCCGTCGCCGTCGTGCTCGGCGAGTTCACGATCGCGTCTCTGCTGAACCGCCAGGTACTGCAGACGGCGCTCGTTCTCATCAATCGACAGGATGCGTGGGCCGCCGCCATCTTCACCCTGCTGGCACTCGCCTTCGCGTTCGTGCTGTTGCTCATCATCGGCCGGGCCGGACGCCTGGGCGCCGGAAGGAAGAACTCATGACCACGGCAGACACCCCGTTGCGGGGCCTCCCCTCGACCTCCGACAACATGCTGCTGGCGGAGGCGGGCGCGGGCACGCGCGTACAGTTCCGCGGCGTCATCAAGGACTACGGCACGACGCGGGTGCTCCACGGCGTCGACCTCGACATCGCTCCCGGCGAGTTCGTGTCGCTGCTGGGACCGTCGGGATGCGGCAAGACGACGGCCCTGCGCGTGCTCGCCGGCCTCGAGCACGCCACCGACGGCGCCGTGCTCCTCGCGGGACACGATGTCTCCGGCGTCCCCACGAACAAGCGCGACATCGGCATGGTGTTCCAGTCCTATTCGCTGTTCCCGCACCTGCGCGTGCTCGAGAACACGGCGTTCGGCCTGCGCCGTCGCGGCGTCGGCAAGACCGAGGCGGCACGGCGCGCGACGGACGCGCTCGAGCTGGTGGGCCTCGGCCACCTCGCCGACCGGTTCCCGCACCAGCTCTCGGGCGGCCAGCAGCAGCGCGTCGCGCTCGCCCGTGCGCTCGTGACCGAGCCGCGGGTTCTGCTGCTCGACGAGCCCCTGTCGGCGCTCGACGCGAAAGTGCGCGTTCAGCTGCGCGACGAGATCCGCCGCATCCAGCTGCGCCTCGGGATCACCACCGTGTTCGTGACGCACGACCAGGAGGAGGCGCTCGCGGTGTCCGACCGGATCGCCGTGATGAACGCGGGCCGCATCGACCAGATCGGCACGCCGGAGGAGCTGTACCTGCGGCCCGCCACGGCGCAGGTGGCCGCCTTCGTCGGCGTCTCCAGCCTGGTGCCGGGCACCGTCGTCGGCGAGTTCGTGGAGGTCTGGGGCCAGCGCCTGCCCCTGCAGACGCCGTCGGATGCGGGCCCGGTCGACGTATTCGTGCGACCGGAGAACGTGCGCTTCACCGCATCCGAGGCGCCCGGGGTCGATGCGACCGTGCAGGAGAGCACGTTCCTCGGCAGCTTCCGGCGCTCGGTGGTGCGCACGGCGGACGGCACGATGCTCAACGTGCAGCACGACGCCGGCGAGCGCGTGCAGTACGGCGACACCGTGCGGATCGCGCTGGATCCCGTGCCGGTCGCGACACGCCCCCGCGACTGACCGGAACGGGCCGGCCGCGCGGCCCGATCACGCCACCCCCTCCCCCTACCCAAGTTGCGTCGCAGTTGCGCAATGGCGACACCTTTCCGCATCCGCGACAGTGAACGACTGTGGCGGATGCGGAAAAGTGTGGCGTCAACGCGCGGCGGGAAGCCCGTGGACACCCACCGAGGGCACGAAGTATCACCCGAGGCGGCGGCGTCTGTCGAGTCGAGCGATCGGTTCCGGCGCACCCTTTAGCGTGGTCGGACCCGAAGGAGGACCATGCTCGACAACCCCTGGGCGCGCTTCGCCCTGATCCTGGCCATCGCCCTCGTCGCCGCCGCACTGGTGACGGTCGCAGCGACCGTTTCCACCCGACTCACCGGACGGCGGAAGTCCTGGCCGGCCGGCCTCGTCCGCCGCGCGCGTGCCCCCTTCAGAGCCCTCGCGTTCCTCGTCGCGGCCTGGATGTCCGTCGCGGCCGCGTTCCCGCTGCGGGAGTGGCGTCCGGTGCTCGACCAGGCGTTCACGATCCTCGTCATCGGCGCGACGGCATGGCTGCTGGGCGCTCTCGTCGCCTTCACCACCGATCTCACCCTGGGCCGCTACCGCATCGACGTGCCCGACAACCGGCTCGCCCGCCGCATCCGTACCCAGACGCTCATCGTGAAGCGACTCGCGATCGTGCTGATCGTCGTGCTCGCCATCGGCGCAGCCCTGCTCACCTTCCCGGCCGTGCGGGCGGTGGGCGCGAGCGTGCTGGCGTCGGCGGGCATCGCCTCGATCGTGGCGGGGCTGGCGGCGCAGTCCGTGCTCGCCAACATCTTCGCGGGACTGCAGATCGTGTTCAGCGATGCCCTGCGCGTCGATGACGTCGTGGTGGTCGAGGGCGAGTGGGGTCGGGTGGGCGAGATCACCCTCAGCTATGTCGTGCTGGATCTGTGGGACGAGCGCAGGCTCGTACTGCCCTGCACATACTTCACCACCACGCCGTTCCAGAACTGGACCCGCCGCGGCTCCGAACTGCTCGGCGCCGTCGAACTCGACCTGGATTGGCGCGTCTCCCCCGCGCGGATGCGGGAACATCTCGACGAGGTGCTCGCGCACACCGACCTGTGGGATGGCCGCGCCAGCGTGCTGCAGGTGACCGAGGCGACCGGCGGCTACGTGCGCGTGCGCATCCTGGTCACGGCACGGGATGCGCCGACGCTGTTCGACCTGCGCTGCCTGGTACGCGAGGCGATGGTCACCTGGACTCAGGCCGCCATGCCGGCGGCCCTGCCCGTCCAGCGGGTGCTCATGACGGAGCCGGGCGGTGCAGCCGTACAGACGCACGAGCCGACACCCCAGGATGCGGGACTGTTCACCGGCAGTGCCGAGGCCGAAGCTCGTGCCGACACCTTCACACAGGCGATCCCCGTCGTCTCAGGCGGGGGCGAATCGCCTCAGAGCTCGAAGTCCACCGCGACGCGCGACGAGACGACCGAGCGCACGTAGGTGACGACCTCCTGGTGCGCGGGGTGATCGATGTACTCGCGCAGACCTTCGACGTCGTCGAAGTCGGCGACGATCGCCACATCCCAGTTCTCGCCGCCGAGCACGTCCGCACCCACGGAAATCGCGCGGATGCTGGGAACGACGCCGTCGAGGGCGAGAAGCCGCGTCTTGATGCCGGCAGCGTCATCGACGCGCTGATCGGCGTC
The DNA here is from genome assembly GCF_028743715.1 of Microbacterium sp. Clip185. Classification (NCBI taxonomy): domain Bacteria; kingdom Bacillati; phylum Actinomycetota; class Actinomycetes; order Micrococcales; family Microbacteriaceae; genus Microbacterium; species Microbacterium sp. Clip185. The sequence continues at coordinate 2,680,940 of NZ_CP117996.1, forward strand.
GGTGGCGGCGAGCTTCCAGGCGACGATGTGGCGGATGGTCACAGTGATGCTCCTTCGGGGCGAGTGGCGTCCTCGACGGCGGCACGCAACCGCTCGGGGTTCACGCGCCAGTACGCGTGCAGGTCGTCGTCGATCATGACGACGGGGATCTTCTCGGCCCACTGCTGGTGCAGCGCCGCATCTTCGAGGATGGACTTCTCCTCGAGCCGGATCTGGTCGGCCGCCTCGTCGGGGAGTTCGGCAAGGACATGCTCGATCACCCCGCGCGCGACGTCGCAGAGGTGGCAGCCTTCTTTGCCGATGAGCGTGATCGTTCTCACGCTTACATCCTAAATCGGGTATACGACCTCAGGACTCGACCGGGTAGCCCGCGGCGATCCACTCTCCCGTACCGCCGTCGACGTTCGTGACCTCGTATCCGCGGGCTTCGAGCGCCTGCACGACGCGGGCCGAGCGGCCGCCCATCTGGCAGATGACGTCGAACGGCCCCTCGGGCAGGCGATCCAGGTTGTCGCCGATCGTCGACATCGGAACGTTGACCGCACCGGGGACGTGGCCGGAGGCGAACTCCTCCACCTCGCGCACATCGATGAGAGGAACGCCCTCGCGCTCGCGCAGCTGCTGCACCGTGATCGAATTCATGTCACCAGGCTAGACCGCAGACACGAAGCGCCCGTCCAGGGGACAGGCGCTTGTGTCGATGCCGCTTACTTCTTGTTGCGGCGCTGGTGGCGAGTCTTGCGAAGCAGCTTGCGGTGCTTCTTCTTCGCCATGCGCTTGCGGCGCTTCTTGATGACAGAACCCACGGAAAACCTCACTGGTCGGCGGTCTGGGCGCAGGATGACCTGCTCCCGGGAACGAGGCACCGAAAAAATGCCTCGGATAAGTCTAGCCGACGTCGGCGATCGGCCGCTGCACGGCCTCTGTGACGGCGGATTCGGGCACCCGGTAGCTGCGTCCGAAGCGCACGGCGGGCAGTTCGCCAGCGTGCACGAGACGGTACACCGTCATCTTCGATACGCGCATGATCTGCGCCACTTCGGCGACGGTGAGAAAACGCACATCGGGCAGCTCAGCCATGTCCCATCCTCCCCCGGGGTTCAGCACACTCTAGGGCGATGCAGAGACGCGTGTAAACCGGAGTGACGCGTGTGACGAACACGGTGGTCGTCAGCGACTGCGCTTGCCGAACGCCGCCGCGACCGCACGGTTGACGGATGCGGCCGCACGGCCGACCGCTGCGGCCGCGTTCGCGGCCGGTTCCGGGAGTGTCGAGACGAAGGCGGCCGCCGCATCCTCGTCCTCCGTAAGGAAGGGCATGAGCCAGGCGTCGACCTCGTCGAGCGGCTCGCGCGACAGGCTGTAGTAGCGGTGCTGGCCCTCTTCCCGCACCGACACGAGGTCGCTCTCGCGGAGCACCTTGAGGTGCTTCGACACCGTCGGCTGGCTCACGCCCAGCTCGCTCACGATGTGCGAGACGCTCGTGCCGTCTTCTCCGGATGCCGAACGGTCCAGCAGAAGACGCAGGATGTCGCGCCGGGTCGCGTCCGCGATCACACCGAAGATGTCCGCCATGCGCCTTAGGTTAGTCGGGCTCCGAGCGGAGTACCATGACACGCGTTCCGGTCGCTGACCGCTCCGCATCTCCGAAGGGTCCCACGGATGACGTCCGACTCGGCGAGCTCAGCGACGCGACGCCGGCTCAGCGCGCTGTGGGAGCGCATCAGCGACGCCGCCAAGACCTTCACGACCTCGTCGCCTGCGCGATTCGCGGTCCTGATCTTCTCCGGCCTCATCCTGCTGTTCACGGCGCTCCTGTCGCTGCCCGCAATGGCGGCGAACGGCCGGGTGACCCCGCTCGCGGACGCGCTGTTCACCGCGGTGTCCACCATCTGCGTCACGGGCCTGTCGACGGTCAACATGGGCTCGCACTGGTCGCCGCTGGGGCAGGTCGTCATCTACATCGGCGTCAACGTCGGTGCCCTCGGCGTGCTGACTCTCGCCTCGATCCTCGGACTCATCATCTCCCGCAGGCTGGGGCTGCGCGCGAAGCTCATCGCCGCCGGCGACAGCAATCCGATGCGGGTGCACGGCGGTCCCGTCAACGAGGGACAGACCGTGCGTCTCGGCGAGGTGGGCGCGCTGCTTCGCACCGTCGCACTCTCGACGCTCGTGATCGAGGCGGGGCTCGCGATTCTGCTGTACCCGTCGCTGCTGGCCGGCGGAGTGGACCCGATCACGGCACTGTGGGAGGCACCCTACTTCGCCGCGATGTCGTTCACGAACACCGGCTTCACCCCCAACGCCGACGGCCTCGCGCCGTTCTCGCAGGACTACCTGTTCATGTCGGTGCTGATGATCGGCGTGTTCCTGGGATCCATCGGTTTCCCGGTGATCTTCACGCTGTGGCGCCACCAGTGGCACGTGCGCCACTGGTCGCTGCACACCAAGCTCACCCTCATCACGACCGTCATCCTGTTCTTCGCCGGCGCCGTGGTGTTCGTGACCCTCGAGTACGACAATCCCCACACGTTCGGCGGAATGGATGCGTGGGATACGACCTTCCAATCGCTGTTCCTCTCGGCGATGACGCGCTCGGGCGGCTTCTCCGTCATCGACATCGGCGACCTGCACGGCTCGTCGCTGCTGGTGGGCTCCATGCTCATGTTCGTGGGCGGCGGGTCGGCGTCGACGGCGGGGGGCATCAAGGTCACGACCCTCGCCGTGCTCGCCCTCAGCGTCTGGTCGGAGGCCAAGGGACGCCCGTCGGTGCAGGCGTTCGGCCGCCGCATCCCGAGCGACGTACAGCGCGTCGCTCTCTCGGTCGTCGCGTGGGGCGCCACGATCGTCGCCCTCTCCACGATCACCATCGCCCAGATCACGAAGGCGGATGTGGACAAGGTGCTGTTCGACGTCGTGTCGGGCTTCGCCACGGTCGGACTGTCGACCGGACTCACGAGCGACCTGCCTGATCCGGCCGTGTACGTCCTGGCCGCCACGATGTTCATGGGCCGCGTCGGTACCGTGACCCTGGCGGCGGCGGTCGCCGCATCCTCCCGCTCACAGCTCTACTCGCTGCCGGTCGAGCGCCCCATCGTCGGCTGAGTGGCGCGGCTCATCCTTTCGGATGAACCGCCCCGACGAAGGATCGAAACCGCCCCGATCGCCGTCTTCACGCGCGCGCCGTCGCCTACCGTGAGGGCATGACGAAGCTGCTTGCGCACCTGCTCATGCCGATCGTCGCCGCCGTGGCGTTCGGCGCGTGGCTCGCAGCGGAGAGCCCCAGGCTTCTCACCTCTGCCGTTCCGATGCGCGATGAGACGTTCACGACGAGCCCGTACGCACTGCTGTGCGCGATCGGCCTCGCCCTCGCGCTCGCGCTGACCCGGTGGCGCCCGGCGTGGAGCCTGACGCTGATCGGCCTCGTCCTCGCCGCCCAGCTCTTCTTCTGGCCGGCACGCTTCAGCCAGACCGCATGGACGGCCTACCTGATGCTGCTTCCCGTCGCCTACGTGGTGGCGTCACGCGCCGTCGAACGACGCCGCCTCCTTCTCGGCGCCCTGCTCACCGAGGCCCTCGTCGTCGTCGCGCTGCTGACCGTGCCCGCTCTGTCGTTCTCCGGCGCGGAAGGGACGATCCACGGCAAGTCCTGGCCCTCGATCGAAGCGGCGCAGAACATGGGGTGGTGGTCCGCGCTGACTCTCGCCGCGACCGCCGCGCTCTGGCGCGCGGGAAGCCGCCGACGCCGACGCGCATCGGTGCCGCAACCCTCGGCGGGCGAGCTCCAGGACGAGGGGCTCGAAGCTCTCTCGACGCGCGAACGCGAGGTGTTCCGCCTCGTCGCGCGCGGGCTCTCCAACAGTGCCGTCGCTGCAGAGCTCGTCGTCTCCGAGGCCACGGTCAAGTCACACCTGAGCGCCACACTCGCAAAGCTGGGGTTGAGCTCGCGCGGCGAGCTGATCGTCTACGCGTACGAACGAGGAGTCGTCCGCCCCGGCGCGATCTGAATCGGGGTCACGGTCGATGCGAGCTGAGCGATCGCCGTAATCTGTTGCCCATGGTTGAGAAGCTCCGCAACGACGCCCCCGTGCTCGTGATCGGCCTCGGTCGCTTCGGCGCCGCCTGTGCGGGCGAGCTCGACCGGCTGGATCGCGAGGTGCTGGCGATCGACGACAACCTCGATCTGGTGCAGAAGTGGTCGGAGCGCGTCACCCACACGGTGCAGGCGGATGCGCGCAACATCGAGGCGCTCACCCAGGTGGGTGCCGCGGACTTCCAGGTGGCGGTCGTCGCCGTCGGCTCGTCGATCGAGGCATCCGTGCTCATCACCGCGAACCTCGTCGACCTGAAGGTCCCGCAGATCTGGGCGAAGGCCGTCTCGCAGTCGCACGGCAAGATCCTCGCTCGCGTCGGCGCCAACCACGTCATCTACCCCGAGCGGGAGGCCGGCGAGCGCGTCGCGCACCTGGTGAGCGGTCGGATGTTGGACTTCATCCGCTTCGACGACGACTTCGTGCTCGCGAAGATGTACCCGCCGCGCTTCATCCGCGGCGTCGGTCTCAACGAGTCCGGCGTGCGCACCAAGTACAAGGTGACGGTGGTCGGTGTGAAGAGCCCCGGTAAGCCGTTCCGCTACGCCGAGGCCAACACGGTCGTCACCAACCACGACCTCATCATCGTCTCGGGAACGAACAGCGACATCGAGCGCTTCGCCTCGCTCGACCGCTGAGGCTCAGCCTCCTGCGGCGAGCTCGATGATGTCGGCCAATGCGTCGGGCTGTGAGAGGAACGGCGAGTGGCTCGTGTCGAGCCGCGGCGCAGCGGAGCCCGACCGTGCGGCCAGCGCCTCCTGGGCCGGCAGCGGGAAGATCGCATCCTGTTCGGTGATGACGTAGGTCGTCTCCCTGTCACGCCACGCGACCGAGGTGACCGGATCGCTGAACGAGCGCACCGCCTGGGGCAGCAGCTTGGCGCTCGCGGCGGCGGCCGCATCGGGCGAGACGTCGGCGAAGAAGAGCTCGCGGGGTGGACGCGACTCGTCGCCTGCGGTCGCGAGCAGCCCGTCGACGTGCCACCAGTCGGGCTCGACCCCACCGACCGCCGCGAGCAACGACTCCCCCTCGTCGAGCACGAAGGCCGCGACGTACACGATGTGCTGCACGTTCGACGCGTCGGCCGCCTGAGTCACCGGCACGCCGCCGTAAGAGTGCGCGACGACGACGACGGGCCCACCGACGGCGCCGATCGCCGCACGGACCGCATCCGCGTCATCCTGCATCCCGAGTCGTTCCTTGTGCGGCGCATGCACGGTCGGCAGGTCGATCGCCCGTACCTCCCACCCACGCTCCGTCAACACGCGACTGAGCTCATCCCAGCACCAGGCGCCGTGCCAGGCACCGTGAACCAGCAGCAGGGTCGGTCGTACAGACATCATCGTCTCGCTCTCATTCGGGTCGGCGCGTGCTTGACCGCGCCGCAGACGAGGCTCACGATAGGAACACTCGCGGGGACCGAGCAGTGGCGCTCGGCGAAAAGAGGTGTCGATGGGCGAAACCCCCTCCGGCGTGCGCGTACGGGGTACGACTCGCGGCCTGGCGCCCGGGGACGACTACGACCATTTCTGCGACAGCCTCGCCTCCGTCTACGTCGGTGTGCAGCCGCGCCGCCCGGCGCTCGACCGGTTCGACGCGGACTTCTCGCTGTACCGCGCGGGGCCTACCGATATCGGGGTGATCTCGACACCCGGCGTGAATGCCCGGCGGGACCGGGGCTCGATCGCGCGGATGCCCGATGACGCCGTCTTCATCAATCACAGCCTCAAGCCGTGGGGGCTCTCACAGCGCGGCCGGACCTGGGATGTGGCCGCTCGCTCCGCCACGGTGCTCGAGAATGCGCTGCCCTTCGACGTGCTCACCGACAAGCGGCGACGACTCGACCTCGTGACCGTCCGCATCCCGCGCGACCAACTCGCCCCGCGCACCCTGCGAGAGCTCCCGTCGCTGGGCGACCGGCTGGCGCGCACGCCGCTCGGAGCGCAATTGGGCGCGCAGGTGGGATTACTGGCGCACGCCGCGAAGGCCGACCTGACGAGAGTCGCCGCCTCGATGAGCCGCAGCGTCATCGAGCTGCTCGATGCGTTCGCCGTCGACGACCCCGACCCCGCGGCGCCTGTGCGAGCGGACGCGCTGCGGACGTATGCCCGCTCCCGGCTCGGCGACCCGCACTTCGATCTGGCCGCCATGGCGCGCGCGTTCGGATGCACCCCTCGCACCATCCAGAACGCGTTCGCGCGGGACGGCGACACCTTCTCGGGATGGCTCCGGGCGGAGCGGCTGGACCGGGCGCGCGAGGAACTGGGCGGCGCAGGACGTGGCCGATCCCTCGCAGCGATTTCCCGCTCGAGCGGATTCGCGGATACGGGGACCTTCCACCGCGCCTATCGCGAGCGGTTCGGAACCACGCCCGGCGCCGACCGCTGAGTCTCAGCCCTCGGCGGCGAGCTCCTTCGCGCGGGCGAGCGCTGCATCGGTCGCCTCGGCGAAGATCTGCTCGAGGCGGGCGTCCTGCAGCACGGCGACGGCCCGCTCGGTCGTGCCCTTCGGGCTCGTGACGCGGCGGCGCAGCTCGGCCGGGTCCTCGCCGGTGGCATCCAGCAGGGCCGCGGCACCGATGAAGGTCTGCTCGGCCATGAGGCGCGCCGTCTCAGGGTCAAAGCCCTTGCCGACCGCGGCTTCGGTGAGCTTCTCGATGAGTAGGAAGACGTAGGCCGGCCCGGAGCCGGAGATGGTGGACAGCGCGTCGATCCGGTCCTCTGCCACCTCCACGACCGCGCCGACCGTCTCGAAGACGGAGCGGACGACGCCCATCGCCCGCTCGTCGGCGCGCGAGCCCCGGGCGATCCCCGTGACGGCCTTGCCGACCACGGCCGGGGTGTTCGGCATCGAGCGGACGACGACCGCATCCGGGCCCAGGATCCGCTCGAACGTGGCGATCGTGACGCCCGCGGCGAGACTCACCACGATGGCGCCCGGACGCAGATGAGGACCGATCTCGGCCAGCAGGGCGGGGACCATCCCGGGCTTCACGCCGATCAGCACGACCTCGGCGGATGCGGCCGCGGCGGCGTTCGCGGCGGCGTCGTCCTCGAGCGCGAGCGAGCGGATGCCGGCGGTCGCGAGACTCTCCGCCTTGGCCCGACTGCGGTTGGTGACCACGACCTCTCCGGCACGCCCGGAGGCGATGACGCCCTGGGCGATCGCGCCGCCCATGGAGCCGGCGCCGAGGATCGCGAGAGGGGGAAGCTGACTCATTTTTCCACCCTACGACCCGGGGGCGCTCCAGGCGCCCGGACTATCATCGGAACGGCCGGGGCCGCGATGTGCCCCCTCCTGGAGGCGTCCATGATCGAACCCACCAGCCCCCTGTTCGACGGCATCACCGCCCGACAGGTGGACACAGCACGTATCTCCGCGCGCGTTCTGCTGCGCGACGGCGATCGCAGCGACACACCCGCCGAGCGCACGGTGGTTCTCCTGCACGGCCTGTTGTCGTCGTCGCTGATCTGGCAGGAGTTCATGGAGGATCTTCCGAGCGACCTGCGCGTCGTCGCGGTCGACCTGCGCGGGTTCGGCGGCACGGAGTCGCTGCCGGTCGATGCCACCCGCGGGGTCGGGGACTTCGCCGACGACCTGCACGCCGTGCTCGACGCCCTCGAGATCCGCGCGGCGCACCTCGTCGGCACCGATCTCGGCGCATCGGTCGCGGCGCAGTACACGCTCGACGGGCATGGTGCCCTGTCGCTGACGCTGCAGGCTCCTATCTCCCCCTACGGGCTGGGCGGCACCCGCCTCGACGGCAGCCGCCTCACCGATGACGGCGCGGGAACCGGCGCCGCGACCGCGAATGCGGAGTTCGTGCGCCGGCTGACCGCCCGCGACAAGAGCGACGAGTCGCCCGCCTCGCCGCGGAACGTCTTCCGCGCCGAGTTCGTCTCGGAGGCGTATCGGACGGCCCGCGAGGATGTCTGGGTCGACGCGATGCTCTCCACCTCCACCGCCGGCGGCAACTACCCGGGCGACACCGTGTCGAGCCCGAACTGGCCGGGAGCCGCATCCGGCGATCTCGGCGTGCTCAACGCGCTCGCCCCGGCCCACTTCGACCAGTCAGCGCTCGCGCACCTCGGCGCACGCACCCCGGTGCTGTGGATCCACGGCGAGCTGGATGCGATCATCTCCGATGCCTCGTTCCTCGACCCGGCCCACCTCGGCTCGCTCGGCATCCTGCCCGACTGGCCGGGTGAGGCCGACGCGCCGAGCCAGCCCATGGTGTCGCAGACCAGGGCCGTCCTGGATGCGGACGCCGCGACCGGTGCCGACGTGCGTGAGTTGGTCGTCGAGGGCGCCGGTCACCTCGTTCACCTCGAGCGCCCGGCCGCCGTGCGCCAGGCGCTGCTGGAGGTCATCGGATACATCGGGCACGCCCCGAACCCGGCGCCTCCCACCGAGACCATCGTGCTCAAGTCCTCGGACTGAACGCCGCCACGGGGGCAGACTTGCTCCATGGAGTCAGACTTGCTCCATGGAGTACTGCGTCTTCACCGAACCGCAAGAGGGATTCGGCTACCGGGACCAACTGGCATTCGCACAGCGCGCGGAAGAGCTCGGGTTCGACGGGTTCTTCCGCTCCGACCACTATCTGCGGATGGCCCCCGGCGACCCGTTGCCCGGACCCACGGACGCCTGGACGACTCTCGCGGGCCTGGCGCGGGAGACCTCCCGCATCCGGCTCGGCACGCTCGTCTCCTCCGTCACCTACCGCGTTCCGGGGGTGCTCGCCGTCCAGGTCGCACAGGTCGACGACATGAGCGACGGCCGGGCGGAGCTGGGGCTCGGAACCGGATGGTTCGCCCAGGAGCACGCCGCCTACGGCATCCCCTTTCCCGACAAGCGCTTCGGGATGCTCGAGGAGCAGCTCGAGATCCTCACCGGGATGTGGCGGACCCCGGTCGGCGAGACGTTCTCCTTCCACGGCGAGCACTACCGGCTCGACGAGAGCCCGGCACTGCCGAAACCGGTGCAGGAGCGGGTGCCGGTCATCGTGGGCGGCGGCGGGCCGCGACGCACTCCGGCCATCGCGGCGCGCTACGCGAGCGAGTTCAACATCGGCTTCGCGACCGACGAGGTGATCGCGGAGAAGTTCGGCACCGTGCGCGCCGCCTGCGAGAGCATCGGACGCGACCCCGGGAGCATCAAGCTCTCGGTCGCGCTGCCGACCATCGTCGGGCGCACCGCGCCCGAGCGCGAGCGGCGCGCAGCCGCGATCGAGACGGATGCGGCGAGCTTCGACAACGGCGCCAACATCATCGGAGAGCCGGCCGCCGTGCTCGAGCGGGTCGAGCGACTGCGAGCGCTCGGTGCGGATCGCGTCTACTTCCAGCTCGTGGACATGCGCGACCTCGACCACCTCGACCTTCTGGGCTCCGAGGCGCTCCCCCAGCTGCCCCGGTGAGGGTGGCGGCGCGTCAAATCCGCCACCCTCAGCCACCTCAGCTCAGCTGCGCCGAGAAGAAGTCCCACATGACGGCGTTCGCGTCGACGAGATCGGTGGTGGCGCCGAGCACCGAGGCGTAGCCCGCCTGGGTCTCGAGCGCGCGCCCGGGCCAGGTGTGTCCCATGCCGTCGATGACGTACGACACCACCGGGCCCGCTGCGCAGTCGGCGTAGGTCGTGACGCTCACGCCCGCGGTCGGGGCATCGACGCTCGGCTCTCCGCATCCGTCGATCGCAGCCCACCGTTCGACGGCGGTCTGCACGCCGTACTGCCAGTACCCCGCACCGCCGCCGTCATAGGGGTTGATCGGATCCGCCGTGCCCGCGAAGCTCAGCACGGGCGTTCCCGACGCAGGGTCGCACGTCGCGGGATCCGGCGCCCAGCTGCCGTCGCTCTGCTCGGTCGGCACCCCGGCGCGCAGACCGTCGACGGGGGCGATGGCATCGAACAGCCCGGGCCGTTCGCACGCGGTCGCCGAGATCATGCGCCCGCCGCCCGAGTACCCCGTCGCGAACACGTCGTCCACGCACCCCTCGGTCTTGACCCGGTCGACGAGGTCGGCCAGGAAGTTCACATCGTCGGCACTCTCGGTCGGCGTGCCCACCTCGGCGGTCGTCACGACACCGGGGACGTTCCACGCCCAGAGGCCGTCGGCGTTGCCCGGCACCGACCCCTGCGGCACGACGAGGACGAAGCCCTCCTCGGCGGCGGTCTGCTGCAGTTCGCTGACGCCGAGGATCAGATCAACGTTGTTGTTGGAACCGTGGAGCGCGAACACGGCCGCAGCCGGGTCGGCTCCCTCCGGCATGAACACCGAGACATGACGCTCGGCACCCTCGAACGTGTAGTCCAGATCCGTGCGCCCCGGCTCCCACGCCGGCGCACAGGACGCCGACGGCGTCGGCGCGGCTTGCGGTGCGGTGTCGGCGGCGCATCCGGCCGCGGCGAGCGCGGCCACCGCAACGGCGGTCACCGCCAGGCCGCGACGCAGTGACGTGCGGTTCTCGGTCATGGAGTCTCCCTCTTCTTCACTGATGACGGAGGCCGGGGTGACAACAAAAAAGACCCGGAGCACGACGATGCGATTCGTCGGTCTCCAGGTCTTGCCCTTGCGGTAACAACCCCGTACCCGTGCCTCTGCTGCGAGGCTCTTCGAGCGTAGCGGGAAGTGAAAGGGCTTCAGCGACGCGCTGTGAAGAACGCCTGCAGCTGCGCGGATGCGGCCTGCTCAGCGACCCCACCGACGACCTCGACGCGATAGGGCAGGCGACGATCGCGCAGCAGGTCGTACATGGACCCCGCTGCTCCCGCCTTGTCGTCCCACGCACCGAAGACGACCCGGTCGATGCGCGCCTGCAGGATCGCGCCCGCGCACATGACGCACGGCTCGAGCGTCACCACAAGGGTGCAGCCGCTGAGGTTCCAGGACCCGATGGATGCGGCCGCCCGCCGCAACGCCAGGACCTCGGCGTGGCCGGTGGGGTCGCCCGTGAGCTCGCGCTCGTTGCGCGCCTCGGCGACCGTCCGCCCGTCCGCATCGAGAACCACTGCACCGACGGGCACGTCGCCGTCCGCGGAGGCGTGCTGCGCCAGCATCAAAGCCCGCGTCATGGCAGCCTCGTCCGCGGTTCGGGTGGGCAGATTCACCCGGCCAGACTAGCTCCGCGGCCCGCATCCGCGTGACGTAACCTGGACCCATGCGCCTGCACGTCGCCGACCACCCGCTCATCACGCACAAGCTCACGGTGCTGCGCGACAAGAACACTCCCTCCCCGGTGTTCCGTCAGCTCACGGAAGAGCTGCTGACCCTCCTCGCATACGAAGCCACGCGCAACGTGCGGGTCGAGGAGCTCGAAATCGAGACGCCGGTCACCTCGACGACGGGCGTGCGCATCTCCGAGCCGCGCCCCCTCGTCGTGCCGATCCTGCGCGCCGGTCTCGGCATGCTCGACGGGATGGTGAAGCTGCTGCCCACGGCCGAGATCGGCTTCCTCGGCATGGCGCGCAACGAGGAGACCCTGCAGCCGTACACCTACGCCGAGCGTCTGCCCGACGACCTCAGCGACCGCCAGTGCTTCGTGCTCGACCCGATGCTCGCCACCGGCGGATCGCTGGGCGCGGCGATCGACTTCCTCTTCGCCCGCGGCGCGCAGGACGTCACCGCCATCTGCATCCTCGGCGCGCCCGAGGGCGTCGCCAAGATCGAGGAGCTCGTCGGCGACCGCGACGTCACCCTCGTGCTCGGCGCGCTCGATGAGCGCCTCAACGAGAAGGGCTACATCGTGCCCGGTCTCGGCGACGCCGGAGACCGCCTGTACGGCACGGTCTGAGAAGGCCTCAGAGCCACTTCTTCTTCCGGAAGATCACCCAGAGCGCGACTGCGAACACGCCCATGCCGCCGACGGCGAGCGGGTAGCCGTACTCCCAGTGCAGCTCGGGCATGTTCTCGAAGTTCATGCCGTAGATGCCCGCGATGAGTCCGGGCGCGAAGATGATCGCCGCCCACGACGAGATCTTCTTGATCTCGTCGTTCTGCGCGAGGCTCGCCTCGGTCTGACGGCGGGCGACGAGGGCCGAGTGCACCGTCAGTGCCTTGTCCAGCAGCGCACGGAACCCCTCGATGCGGTCCGCGATGCGGATCACGTGGTCGAGCACGTCGCGGAGGTTGCGCTGCACCTCGAGGTCGACGTCGTACTTCTCGTAGCCGCGGCGCAGCCACTCCAGCATCCCGGCCATCGGCTGCACGGCACGCCCGAAGCTGATGACCTCCCCGAAGAGCTCGTAGATGCGGCGCGAGAGAGCGTCGTCGTCGCTATCGCCGAACAACTGGTCCTCGATCTCGTCGATGTCGTTCTCGATACCGGCGACGACAGGCTCGTACTCGTCGACCACACGGTCGAGGATCGCGTAGAGCACGGCCTCCGGCCCCAGCTCCAGCAGCTCCGGCTGGCGCTCGAGCCGCTGCCGGACGGCTGCGAGGTTGGGCGATTCGGCATGACGGATGGTCACCACGAAACGTGGACCCACGAAGAGGTGCAATTCGCCGAAGTCGACGTGCTCCAGCTCGTCGTCGTAGTGCGCGGGCCGCAACACCACGAAGAGGGTGTCGCCGTACCGCTCCACCTTGGAGCGCTGGTGACCCTGAAGGGCGTCCTCGACCGCCAGCGGGTGCAGGCCGAACTCCCCCGCGACGCTCGCGAGTTCTGCGGGACCGGGTCGGTACATCCCGATCCACGCGAAGCCGTCGTGGGCGTCGAGCAGCTCGTAGGTCTCGTCGAGGCTGCGCGGGGTCTCCACGCGGTGCCCCTGGACGTAGATGGCGTTGTCGATCAGGGTCATGAGGTTCTCCGGTGTTGCGGGCGCGACGAGGCGCCAGAGGATGTGGGTGCGCTCTCCGCCAGGGCGCGGCCACCGGATCCCGTCTCTACCGGAGGGATGCGGCGGTGTGCGCCGTGGCGCACGAACTATCGCCGGCCATGGCCATCACCGCCTCTCGGTCTTCTCGGTTGAATGCTCTCCCGCACGGGACGTGCCCGCGCTTCGCCCGCTCAGCGGGCCCGGGCGATCATACCTCTCCCGGGTGACCGGTTCGCATCCCCGTCGTCGGGACCGGCGACGGCTCGTCCTCGCCGACGAGGCGAGCGAACGCGCTCAGCCGCGCGACTCCCTCGGGGGTGCGGGGCAGATCATCGAGCAGATCTGGCGAGAAGACGACGTACGCGGCGAACTGCGCCCGGGAGACGGCCACATTCAGCCGGTTCTGCAGCAGCAGGAACTCCAGCCCGCGCGGAGCCTCACGACCAGAGGACGCGGCGAGCGACACGATCGCGACGACCGCCTCCTGCCCCTGGAACTTGTCCACCGTCCCCACGCGGATGCCGCTGAGGCCGGCCGCGTCGAGCGCGTTCTCCACCTCGACCTGCTGGCCGTTGTAGGGCGTCACAACGATGACGTCAGCGGCCGTGAGCGGGCGAGCGACAGCAGCCCCGTCATCATGGCACGTCCAGGTGCGGCCGATCGTGTCGCGGACGATGCGCACGACCGCCGCCGCTTCCTCGGGCGACGCGACCGCATTGCCCGCGTGCACCACGGGAACCGGGTGCACACCCGGTGCCACACCCTCCAGCGCGCGACTGGCGGTCACCGGCGCGGAGGCGAGCTCGCCGTCGTAGGAGAGCTCCGACACGGCACGCGCGAGCGCCGGGTGCATCCGCCACGTGTGGGAGAGGAAGTAGCCATGGGATGCGGGCAGAACCGCCTGCCCGTCCATGACCCAGCCCAGGGCCGACTCGTCGACGGGCTCGGGGTGCGTGCCCTGGCTGACCTGCGGCAGCTGCTGCGGGTCGCCGAGCAGCAGCAGGCGGCGCGCTGCCCGAGAGACGGCGATCGTGGAGGCGAGCGAGAACTGTCCGGCCTCGTCGATCACGAGCAGATCGAGGCTGCGGCGAGGAACGCGGCCGGCGTGGCTGAAGTCCCACGCCGTCCCGCCGACGACGAAGCCGCCGGGGCGGTCTTCGGTGAACGCCGCGAGTGCATTCTTCTCGAACACCGTGAACGACACGGCATCCGCCTGGCTCGGATCTTTGAGCGCTTTGCCGACGAGGTTCGAGGAGAGGCCTGCCGCCACGATCCGATCCAGCATGTGCTCCACGACGGCGTGCGACTGCGCGACGACACCCACGCGGAACCCGCGCTCAGTGACGAGGCGTGCGACGACGTGGGAGCCCACGTAGGTCTTTCCGGTGCCCGGAGGGCCCTGCACCGCGAGATAGCTGTCATCGAGGTCGACGACGCTGCGCACGATGGCTGCGACGTCGTCGCCGACAGAGGGGGTGAGCGCTCCCGTAGCCGTGCGCGGAGCGACGCGGCGCAGGATGTCGGTGGCCGCATCCAGCGGGAAGTGCGGATCGGCCTCGATCAGCGCGTCCGCCCACGCGTCGATCGCCGCCTGCTGGTTGCCGGCCGCCGGCGGAGCCGCGGGCGCGAGGGCGATCGGCAGGTCGGACCAGGTCTCGCCGTCGGCGGCGAGCTCTTCCACGACGGCGCCGTCATCGAGTGCCTCGACGATGCGCACCGCACGCGCCGCATGGATCCACCGCGGCGACTCCTCGCCGAAAGGCGCCGGGGCGGCGTACACGAGGAAGGGCTGGGTGCCGACGCTCAGCCGCGTGCCCGGTGCAGGCTCCCCCCGCAGCTCGAGGCGGCGACGCAACGCACGCTGGCGTCCCTGTCCCGGCTGCCAGTCCTCGACGACGCGCGTACGCGCACCGTCGAGGACGACGACGTCGCGGGTGTCCTCCCACAGCGACACCGGTTCGCGCAGGCGAAGGAAGTGCGAGGCCCAGAAGGTCTTCGCCTCGCGGGGGTAGTAGTCGATCGCGGCGGCACCGAGGCGGAGGGCTGCCGCATCCGCTTCGTCATCGGTCACGGCCGCACGGCGCTGGAGAGCGACCGAGCGGAACGACGGCTCGTAGACGGCTTCGCCCATGACGGGATCCGCCGACGGGAAGAGCTGGGCCTCGCGTGCGCGATCGACGAGCCAATCGCGCAGGCGCAGCGTCGAGACGCAGTCGTCGCGGTTGTACTCGGCCAGATCATCGAGCACGGCCTGAGCCTGGTCGTCCTGCCCCGCCTCGAGCAGTGCACGTGCCTCGACGTATCGCACGATCGAGTCGTCGCCGCGCTGCACGTCGCTCGTGCGGCGCTGGGCCCCCATGTACAGCGGCTCGAGCTTCTTGATCGAGTACGACCGGGACCCGACCCGCAATGCGCGGCGGACGATCGGATACAGGTCGACGAAGACGCCATCGCGCAGCAGACGGTCGACCTCGGCCTCGCGGGTGCCGTGGCGCGCGGCCATCGCCAGCAGGTGCGTGGGCTCGTAGGGCGCGTAGTGGTAGATGTGCATGCCCGGATGCGCGCGCCGCCGCAGATCGACGAAGTCGATGAACGTCTCGAGCGCCGCCTTCTCGTCGGCGAACGAATGCGCCCACAGCGCCGAGTACTGCTGCTCGGGATCGATCCATCCGAAGAGATAGTCGATGCCCCAGTCGCCGCCACCCTCGGTGTACAGCGGGTCGCCCTCGAAATCGAAGAAGAGATCACCCGCGTCGCGTCGTGGCAGGGCGGCGAGAGCCTGCGGCAGCACCACCTCGTAGCGGGGCACAGCGTCGACGGGCACCGTTCCGTCGGGTCCGGGCACTCCGGCGGGACTCTCCAGCTGGAGACGGGCCTGCGTACGCAGCGACGCGAAGACGTCGTCGCTCATGCGCTCCGGAGCCCTCGAAGCCGCCGCCAGCTCGTCGATCGTCGTGATGCCGGAGGCACGCAGACGCTCGCGCTGCACGGGCCGCATGCCGGCCACGAGCAACAGGTCGCGGTGCGCGGCCACCTCGGTCTCACACGTGGCACAGCGCCCGCACGCCACGACACGTAGCGTCCCACGGGTGTCTCCCCACGCGAGCGGCTCACCGGCCGCGCCTGCGGCGAGGTCACGGTCGGCGATCAGCGCGCGCAGGCGCGCGCGGCGCTGCCGATACACCGGCATGAGATCGCGCACCCGGTGCGTGCTGACCGAACCGTCGCCCAGCAGCAGCTCCACGCGGTCGGCACGGGAGATGCCCGCCGCATCCAGTTGGTCGACGTATGCCGCCAACTGCATCAAGGCGGTGACGCGCGCGTGGCGGGCGAGCTTGGTGTCTTGCACGATCCACGCGCCGTCGTTCGAGCGCACCAGGAAGTCGGCGAAACCCACGAACTCGTCGGTGCGGAACGCCGCCTGGTAGACGACGTGCGCGCCCGGATCAGCGAGAGCGGCGACGGTCGCGGCGACCGCATCCGTCATCGCCGCCTCATCGCCCGAGCGGGTCTCGGGGATCTCGACCACCGCGTCGTCGAACTCGTCGCGATAGCGCTGCAGCACGGCCAGTTCGTGCCGCGTGCCGAGTCGCGCCGCACGCTCGAGCATGACGTCCTCTGGTTCGACGACGGCGGGGATGCGGCCCAGCCGCGCATCGAGCTGGCGCAGCCACGCGAACTCGCACTCCGCGGCGGCTTTCAGGTCGCTCGCACTCCACACCACGCGCCCACTGTCGGACCCCGCAGGCTCGATGTATCGCATTCGCTCCCTTTCCTTCATCGACCCTAGTTGCGGCCGCCGACAGGGCCTGCGCACCGACGCAACCCCGTTCCGGGGCAGGCCGCGAGTGCCAGACTGGAGGCGTGAGCACGCACCTGCCCTTCACGAACCCCTACCGGCACGGCTTCGCCCGGGTCGCCGCCGTCACGATCCCGGTGAGCGTGGCCGACCCTGCGACGAACGCCGAGGCCGTGCTCGCCGAGGCGCGCGCCTGCCATGACGACGGCGTGGCCGTCGCGCTCTTTCCGGAGCTGAGCCTCAGCGGCTACGCCATCGAGGATCTCGTGCTGCAGGACCCGCTGCTGGATGCTGTGGTGGCGGCCATCGAGCAGCTCGTCGCCGCATCCGTGGACCTGCGCCCCGTCCTGGTCGTCGGCGCGCCGCTGGTCCATGGCAACAGGCTGTACAACTGTGCGGTCGTCATCCACCGCGGCGAGATCCTCGGCGTCGCGCCCAAGTCGATGCTGCCGACCTACCGCGAGTTCTACGAGCGCCGCTGGTACGCGCCGGGCGACGACCAGCGCGGCGGCGACATCCGCATCGGCGACCTCTACGCCCCTTTCGGCCCCGATCTGCTGTTCGAGGCATTGGACGTGGAGGGACTCGTCGTACACGCCGAGGTCTGCGAGGACATGTGGGTTCCCGTGCCGCCCTCATCCGAGGCCGCCCTCGCAGGGGCCACGGTGCTGCTGAACCTCAGCGGCAGCCCGATCACGATCGCCCGCGCCGATGACCGCAAGCTGCTCTCGCAGTCCCAGTCGCTGCGCTGCCTCGCTGCCTACGCCTATGCCGCGGCGGGCCAGGGCGAGTCGACGAACGACGTCTCCTGGGACGGCCAGACCATGATCTACGAGGGCGGCCAGCTGCTCGTCGAGACCGATCGGTTCCCGGACGCTGCGCGCCGCAGCATCGCCGACGTCGATCTGGACCGCCTGCGCCAGGACCGCCTTCGTCAGGGCACCTTCGACGACAACCGCCGCTCCCTCACCGAGCGCGTGGGCGCATTCCGCACGATCCACTTCCGTCTGGACCCCCCGGCCGAGCTCACAGGGCTACGCCGGCCCGTCGCACGGTTCCCCTTCGTCCCGGCCGACCCCGCCCGCCTCGCCCAGGACTGCTACGAGGCCTTCAGCATCCAGGTGTCCGGCCTCGAGCAGCGGATGCGGGCGATCGGATCCCCGCGCCCTGTCATCGGCGTATCGGGAGGCCTCGACTCCACCCACGCGCTCCTGGTCGTCGCCCGCGCGATGGATCGGATGGGGCGCCCGCGCAGCGAGATCTTCGCGTACACGATGCCCGGCTTCGCGACCGGCGACGGCACCAAGTCGAACGCGATCGAGCTCGCCGAGGCGATCGGCGCGACGATCGAGACGATCGACATCCGCCCTGCCGCCACCGAGATCCTGCGCGGGATCGGCCACCCCGCAGCGGAGGGCGAACCCCTCTACGACGTCACCTACGAGAACGTGCAGGCGGGGGTCCGCACCGACCTGCTGTTCCGCCTCGCGAACCGGCACGGCGGCATCGTCATCGGAACCTCGGACCTGTCCGAGCTGGCGCTCGGCTGGGCCACGTACGGCGTCGGCGACCAAATGAGCCACTACGCCGTCAACGCCGGGGTCCCCAAGACGCTGATCCAGCACCTCATCCGATGGGTGATCGCAGACGGCGTCGGCATCGACGAGCGCACCGCCGCCGTGCTGCAGGCGGTTCTGGACACCGAGATCAGCCCCGAGCTCGTGCCCGCCGGCGAGGACGGCAAGGTGCAGTCGACCGAGGACGCCATCGGCCCGTACGCCCTCCACGACTTCACGCTGTTCCACATCCTGCGTTTCGGGATGCGGCCGTCGAAGATCGCGTATCTCGCCGAGGTCGCCTTCGCCGACGCGGAGGGGGGACTGTGGCCGGCGGGCTTCCCCGACGACGAGCGGTACGCCTACGACCGCGAGACGATCGTGCAGTGGCTGCGGGTCTTCCTCAGGCGCTACTTCGGCTTCGCGCAGTTCAAGCGCACCGCGATCCCCAACGGCCCGAAAGTCTCGCCTGCGGGATCGCTGTCGCCGCGCGGCGACTGGCGAGCGCCGAGCGACGGGAACGCCGCCGCGTGGCTCAGCGAGCTGGACGCCGCCCTCGAGGCCTGAGGCGGATCAGTCCTCTTCGGGAGCCCAGGCGAGCGTGATCACGAAGGCGTTCCGGGAAAGATCCTGGATCGTGTAGCTCGTGGGCCGATCCCGCACCCACCCGCGGTGGCCGCCCTGATCGAGCTTCACGGCAGTGGCCGACAGGCGCGGCCCGCGACCGTCGGCGGCGAGCACCGCCTGTGCCCGGCTCCAGTGTGTGAGCAGATCCAAGTCGGTCGCGCCCTCCCACAGCTGGCTCTGTGCCCGCATCACCGCGCGGGTGTGCGTGTCGGGATGCAGGTCGCGCAGGTCGATCCCCACACGGACGCCCGGCTCGCTCACCGCGACGACATTGGCCGCCCGGTACTCGGCGACGGTCACGACGAGATCGAGCTCCTCGCCGTCCAGCGAGGCGATCAGACGCGTGTGGTGGCCGAAGGTCGTGGGGGCTTCGCGTTCGATGCGTACGGCGGCCGGGTCGGCACCGAGTCGCGCACCGATGATCGCCCGGGCGAGCAGACGCTTCCGGTCGTGCGCGGTGACCGAGGGGTCCCATCCGAGTCGAGCGTCGATTCCCGCCGGGGTGTCGAGAACGACCGATTCCATCGCTGCCTCCCGAGATCGCGGGCACAGCCGTCTGCGCCCTGTCCTCGACCCTAGCCCGGGCACGCCGCGCCACCACCGGGCGATCCCGGAAGTAATGGGAATGGGCGGCGGCATCCCCGTCTTGTTCATAGGGAGTGCGCGCACACTGACCGTGCGCAGCAGCGACGAAAGGACATCATGACCCGCATCGGACGCAGCGACCTCGACGTCTTCGGCCTCTCTCTCGGCGGCAACGTGTTCGGCTGGACGGCCGACCGCGACGCCTCCTTCGAGATCCTCGACACGTTCCACGACGGCGGCGGCAACTTCATCGACACCGCCGACGCCTACAGTGCGTGGGTGCCGGGGAACAGCGGCGGTGAGAGCGAGACGCTCATCGGCGAATGGCTGGCCGCACGCAAGCCCCGCGACATCGTCATCGCCACCAAGGTGAGCCAGCACCCGGAGTTCCGCGGACTGTCCGCGAAGAACATCCGTGCGGCCGCGGAGGCATCGCTGAAGCGACTCGGCGTCGACACGATCGATCTGTACTACGCCCACTTCGACGACCCCGAGACGCCGCTCGAGGAGACCGTCGCCGCCTTCACCGATCTGGTGAACGACGGCATCATCCGCTACACGGCCGTCTCCAACTACTCGGGCGACCGCATCCGGCAGTGGATCGAGCTCGCGCAGGCCGCGGGCGGACCGCTCCCGATCGCCGTCCAGCCGCACTACAACCTCGTGCACCGCAACGACGTCGAGGAGCACATCATCCCGGTCGCCGAGGAGTTCGACCTCGCGCTCGTGCCCTACTACGGACTGGCGTCGGGCTTCCTGACGGGCAAGTATCGTTCGGCGGATGCGGCCGGTGCCGGTTCCCCCCGCGCCGAGGGCGCCGCCAAGTACGCGACGCCGCAGGGACTCGCGATCATCGACGCCCTCGAGCGCATCGGCGGCGAGCATGGCGCCTCGATCGCCGCGACGGCACTGGCCTGGCTCCGCCAGCGGCCCACCGTCGTGGCACCCATCGCGAGCGCCTCCCGCGCGTCGCAGGTCCCCGACCTGCTCACGAGTGTCGGCGTGACGCTGACCAGCGAGCAGATCGCCGAGCTCGACCGCCTCTCCACCTGGCAGCCCACCTCCTGAGCACGCTGGACGAGCCCGCGACGACCATGATCGTCGCGGGCTCGTCTACGCTCACAGGGTGAGTCTTTTCGGTTCCGGTCCCAGCGACGACCAGGGCAAGCCCTCCGCCACCCGCATCGGCATCTGGATCGCCGTCGCCGGCGTCGGCCTCTTCTTCCTCATCTCGGGGATCATCGGCATCGTCAGCGGAGGCGGCAACTGATGCGCCTGCTCGTCGCGGCGCTCGAGAGCGAGGTCGTCGCCTTCCCCGCAGAGCTCGAGGGGTTCGACCGGCTGATCACAGGCCCCGGCAAGCTGCCGGCAGCCGTGAACCTCACCCGCGCACTCAGTGCCACCGACTACGAGGAGATCGTGGTCGTCGGAACGGCCGGCTGCATCGATCCGCTGCTGCAGGGCGA